>NZ_JBHVHX010000006.1:230565-414880 GCF_042799895.1 Nocardia sp. NPDC057663
GGTGTTTACTGTGGGGCGCGCGCGGGCCGGGGGGGGGTCTGGTACCCCCGGCTTTTAACTCAACCCCCTCGCGTTTTGGGCGGCGCGGGGGGCGCCCCCCGAATCCGGGCGAACGTCAGAGGTGGCCGCCGGCGGCGGACGGAGCACCGGACGCGTCGGACGGGGTGGACATCTCCCGCGCGATGAAGTTCTCCAGGTCGAACAGGTTCGAACCGGCCCGGTCGGCGATGTTGAGCAGCGTGTTCATGCGCGCGACTTCCTCGACCTGCTCCTTGAGGAACCACTGCATGAACTGCTCGCCGAGGTAGTCGCCTTCCTCGCGGGCGGTGCTGGCCAGTTGGATGATCTGGTCGGTGACCGTCTTCTCCTGGGACAATGCCAGCGCGATCGGCTCACGAGCATCCTCGAAATGCGACTTGGCCGCATCGATGCCCGCGATGTCGATGTTGATATCGCGGTCGAGGAAGTATTGAACGATCATCATCGCGTGGTTACGTTCTTCCACGGACTGCGCATAGAACCGCTTGGCCAGCTGCGGCAGATCGGCATTGTCGAACCACACCGCAATGGCGATGTATTGGTGTTCGGCGTTGAACTCATGTCGGATCTGATCTTGAAGCAGGCTGTGGAACTTGCTGCGCGGGGTTTCCGAATGACTCGACATGTCGGCAACATTAGCGCTGGTCACAGGGGTTGTCATCCAAGTGCAACCTTATTGAGGGAAGTATTTCCTAACCAAGTATTCCCTAACTAAACCCGCCCTGCCCCAGCCATTTTCGGCGCTGTGTTGTCCGCCGGGACCGCGTTCGTCAGCTCGCGCCGAATGAATTCCTCCACGTCGAACAGATTCTGCTGCCGGTCCAGCACGGTGAGCAGCGTGCTCATCTCGGCGACCTCGGCCACCTGCTCTTTGAGGAACCACTGCACGAATTGTTCACCGAGATAATCCTGGGCGGTCCGCGCCGCCGCGGCGAGACCGCTGATCTGCGCGGTGGCCGCCCGCTCGTGGTCGAGCAGGAAGGCGATCGCGGCGCGCGGCGAATCGAAATCGGAGCGCACCTCGTCGAGGCCCCCGATCGTCACCGGATTATCTCGGTCGAGCAGATATTGGACCATCCGCATCGCATGCCCGCGATTCTCCGCCGACCGGGCATAGGTCTGCGCGGCCAACTCGGGTAGTCGCTGCGTGTCGAAGTACACGGCGGCGGCCAGATACTGTTGCGCGGCGGTCAGCCCATGCCGGATCTGGTCCCGCAGCAGCTCGATGAACGAACGGTCCTCGGCCATACAGACGACGTTACCGCGTCAGCAGGTCCTCGGGAATCTGTTGGTCGTTGGCCAGTGCCTCGAAGAAGCCGGGCGCCTTCGACTTGTCCCACAGCAGCACGTTGCCCACGTCGGTGTCGTCGAAGCCGCCGATCGGCACGCTGGTGGTGACGGTGTCGCCGCGCATCGCCCAGCCGAGCGCGGCCAGGTTCCAGATGTGGTCGCCGTCATCGACTTTCAGCGAATCGGCCACGCCGGTGGCCATCGGCCACAGCGCGAACGGGTTGGCCAGCGTGCCCATGCTCGTCGCCTTCTTCAACATCGCCGCCATGAAGGTCCGCTGATGGTTCATCCGGTCGACATCCGCGCGCGGGGTGGCCCTGGTCCGCACGAAACCGAGCGCCTCGGGCCCGCTCAGCTGCTGACAGCCCGCGGGCAGGTCGAGCCCGGCGAGCGGGTCGACGATCGGCTCGTCCAGACACATCTCGATTCCGCCCAGCGCGTCGACGACGCCGGCGAAACCGCCGAAGCCGATCTGCGCGTAGTGGTCGATCCGCAGCCCGGTCGCGATCTCGACGGTCTGCACCAGCAGCGGCGCACCGCCGAGGGCGAACGACGCGTTGAGCTTGTCCTTGCCGTGGCCGGGAATGCTGACATAGGAGTCGCGCGGCAGGCTGACCATCGTGGTCGGTCCGGCGGACGGGATGTGTACCAGCATGATCGTGTCGGTGCGTTCGGGACCGGTATCGCCGCCGGTCGCCAGTTCCTGCTCCTGTTCGGTCGACAGGCCACCGCGACCGTCGGAACCGACCAGCAGCCAGTTCGTGCCCGGCGTATTGCCGACCCGGTCGCTGTAGGAGGTGAGGGCGGGGATGCGGGTGAGCGAGTCGTCGAGGTGGACGACCGCGGCGATCAGCCCGGCGATCAGCGCCACCACGATCACCATCAGCCACCGGAACGGATGACGCTTACGCGGCCGCCGCGGCGGCTGGGCCCGCCTGCCCACGGTGGGCGGGGGCGTGGTGCGCCGGGGCGGGACGGCGTCGTGGTGGGGGACCGGGCGCTGCGTCGGCGCGTGCCGGACCGGCTCGCGGTGCGGCACCGGGCGCTGCGTCGGCGCGTGCCTGCGCGGCTGCTCGGGTGGCATCTGCGAGTAGGCCAGCGGCTCGCCGCCGCGGCCGTCACGGTGCAGGACCTGGGTCGGCTCGATGTGCGAGGCGGGCCGTTCGCGGCGCGGCGCGGGGTTGTAGCGGACCGTCGGGCCCTCGTCGGGCGGGGGCGTCCGCCCGGCCTGCGGGTTGCCGTGCCGAACCGTCGGATCGTTGCCGGACGGCAGCGGACGGCCCTGACGTGGACCGTCGCCGCGACCGGGCGGCGGCAGCAGAGGACCACCGGGGCGGCCTGCCTGCGGCGGCACCCGGCGCCTACGCGGGTCATCGCGGGGATCGTCGCCGTTCATCACTGGGGCACTCTACTGATCGTCGGGAGCGCGGGTCGGTTGTGCGCGCTGGGTCACTACTGGGATACCCCGCTCGGGCGCCCGCGTTAGCGCGAAACGCCGGGATGTGGCCAGACTCGCCGTGACACGCCGCTCACGGCAGCCAGCCGACGCGACCGCGCAGCACGGTGTAGCCGAGGTAGGCGACCGCGTCGATCGTCGCGTGCGCCAGGATCAGCGGCCACAGCCGATTCGTGCGCTGCCAGTATCGCCCGAAGAGCAGGCCCATCACGATGTTGCCGAGGCCGCCGCCGATCCCCTGGTACAGGTGGTAGCTGCCGCGCAGCAGCGCGGACGCGACCAGCGAGCGGTTGTCCGACCAGCCGAGCTGTCGCAGCCGGGTGATCAGATAGCCGACCACCAGTATTTCCTCTGCCACCGAGTTCGCACAGGCCGACAGGATCAGCACCGGCAACCTCCACCAGTGCTCCGACAGCGAACTGGGCACGATGGTGACGCTGAATCCCAGCGCGTGCGCGAGCAGATACAGCCCGAGCCCGGGCAGGCCGATCACCGCGGCCAGCACCAAGCCCGGCACCACATCGGCGCGTCCGATCCTGGCCAGTCCGATCAGCCGCGGCCCGATCCCGCTGCGCCACAACAGGTACAGGCCGAGCGCGGCCCAGGCCAGCAGCCGGGTGATGCTGACCAGCTGGAACAGCAGGTCGATCAGCGAGTTGTCCGACCGGGAGGCGTTCAGGGCGATCGTGCGCCCGCCGAGACCACCCGGCGACAGCGCCGAATCCAGCAGCGACAGACCGGCACTGATTCCGCTCAGCCCGAAGGTCACCAGCAGGACGACGGCGATCTCCACTCGGAGACCGAACCGTTCCCGCTCGCTCAGCTGGGTGTCCGGAGGGTCGACGCGCATGTGGCGCAGTGTAGGCAGCCCGCGGTGCGGCGGGCAGTGGCCGGGTTCAGATGCGGCGCAGGCCGTTCAGGTAGGGGCAGCCGGCCAGGATGCGCACCGCTTTGCTCAGCGATTCGACATCGTCGGCGGGCGTGGCGAAGGCCAGCCGCACGTCGTGGTCGCCCTCGGTGCTCTCGACGCGCAGGGTCAGGCCGTAGCGGTCGATGGCCAGCGGATGCACCATTCCGCCGCGCAGCCGGGCGGGCAGGTGCCGGGCCAGCTGGGCGACGATGTCGGCGTGGTCCTCGGCCATGTGCTGCAGCCAGGCGCTCTCCAGTTCGCAGAACGGGTCGGCCGAGGCGGCGCGCAGGTCGGCGTGGTCGACCGATTCCGCGCCGGAGGTGTCGGCCAGCACCGCCGAATTCACCACGACGCGCAGCAGGGTGGCCCCGTGCCCCACATCGAGCAGGCCCGGATGCGGGAACTCCTTGGCGATCTCGACGGCGAGCGCGCGCTGTGCCTGCGCAGGCACCTGCCGCACCCAGCCGCGCAACCACACCAGTGCCCGGACCGGCTCGCGCAGCGGCAGCGGCGCGTGATCGGTGAGTTCGAGCACCGCGGAGGTCTCGTTCGCCGTCGCGGCCAGCGCCGCCGCCAGTGAACTGGCGGGCACCGCGATCACCGCGTCGCCGCACCGCCGCAGGTGATGCAGTGTGGTCGGCACCGGATCGATGCCGGGCAGCGCGAGCATCGCCGTCTCCGCGTGCGCACACGCGCTGCGGACGCGCTCGGCGGTCGTCGGCGCGAGGATCGTGGTGGGGCTCGACATGACAACCTCCGCGAACTGTTGATTAGGTAAACCTAAGCTAAGTTACAGAGCCGCTTCGCGCAAGAGGACACCCCGCCGAATCGTCGAAAACTCCGCATCTACGGTGGTCTGATGACGCACGACGACCACGCGACCCCCGCCGAACCCGTCCTGGTCACCCTGTCGACGCCCGCCCGCCGCAGCCTGGTGGCGGGCCTGGTCCGGCCGCGGGGCAGCGCACCGGACACCGCGGAAGTCGTCGACATCGACATCCCCGATGCCGAACTGGCGGCCTTCCTGGTTCGCATCGCGCACGCCGACCACGGCTTCGTCGCCCGCACCGCCGACGGGCCACGTGCCCTCGCCATCGTCGCCGGTACGGTTGCCGCCCTCTGTGGCGAGGACATCCCCACCGCGCTCGCGAACCCCGATGTCGACTTCCTGACCTCGCTCAAGCCCCCGGCCATCGAAGCCACCCGTACGGTTCTGCTCGCCATCGAAACCGACGATGAGCAGGCGATCACGCGCGCTCTCCTGGCACTGGATTCCTGAGCTGGGCCGACTTCGGACAACGATCCAGCTAATCTTTCTGTGTGCCTCGTATTGCGTATTTCGGGCCGTCCGGGACGTTCACCGAGATGGCTCTGGCGAAGTTCGAGAACTCGGGGGCCTTCGACGGCCCGGTCGAGCGGGTAGCCGCGCCGAGTCAGGGCGCGGCACTGGATCTGATCCGGTCGGGCGATGTCGACGGCGCGGTGGTGCCGATCGAGAGTTCCGTCGAAGGGTCGATTCCGGCGACGCTGGATTCGCTGGCCATCGGGCCGCGGCTGCAGATCGTCGCCGAGACCGAGCTCGAGGTGAGCTTCACGATCGTGGCACGGCAGGGCGTCACGCTCGACCAGGTGCGCACGCTGGCGGCCTACCCGGTGGCGGCGGCACAGGTCAGGCAATGGGTGGCGCGGAACATGCCGGCGGCGCAGCCGTTCACGTCGGCCTCCAACGCGGCGGCCGCCGAGGACGTGGCCGCGGGAACCGCCGACGCCGCCGTGTCGACGGCACTGGCCGGGGAGCGCCTCGGACTGGCCACCCTGGCCGCCGGGGTTGCCGACCATGATCAGGCGATCACCCGGTTCGTGCTGGTGACGCGGCCGGGCGTCGCGCCGCACGCGACCGGCGCCGATCGCACCTCGATCGTGCTCGAACTGCCGAACGAGCCCGGCTCGCTGATGCACGCGTTCGCCGAATTCGCCACCCGCGGAGTCGATCTGACCAGAATCGAGTCGCGGCCGACCCGGACCTCGATGGGTACCTACCGCTTCTACCTGGACTGCGTCGGGCACATCGACGACCCGGCGGTCGCGGAGACGTTGAAGGCATTGCATCGCACCGCGCGGGTCCGGTTCCTCGGATCGTGGCCCGCGTACTCGGCGGTCGGTACGCCGCCCCCGTCGGACGAACCTGCCGCAGAATGGTTGACGCAATTGCGAAAGGGGGTCGCTGACCTATGACTACACGCGCGAAGCTGGTGCTGGTGCGGCACGGCGAGACCGAGGGGAACGTCGCGAAGATCCTCGATACCCAGGTGCCCGGTCTCCCGCTGACCGAACGCGGTGTGGCACAGGCGAAGGCGTTCGGTGCGGGCCTGGCGCGCGCGCCGCAGGTGCTGGTGTCGTCGGAGGCGCTGCGCGCCCGGCAGACGGCGAGCTACATCGAGGCGGCCACCGGCTCGGCCACCCACGTCCTCGACGGCCTGTACGAGGTGCAGGTAGGCGAGCTACACGGGCGTTCCGACCAGGAGGCCCACGAATTCTTCCAGCAGATCTACCGCGGCTGGCATCTCGGTGAACTCGATACCAGGGCGCCCGGCGGCGAATCGGGTCACGAGGTGCTCGACCGGATCGTGCCGATCCTCGAAGGACTGCGCACGGAGTTCCTGAGCGCCGACGCCGACGGTGACGTGGTGGTCGTCAACCACGGCGCCGCCATGCGCCTGGTCGCGAAGACACTGGCCGGGGTGGCGCCGCCGTTCACGACGAACAACCACCTCGACAACACCGAGACGATCGAACTGCTGCCCACCGCGGACGGCGGCTGGGAGTGCCTGCGCTGGGGCAGGTTCACGCCGCCGTTCACGGTCAAGGCCGAGCCGACGGCCGACGACCCGATGGGGTAGTTACCCCAGGTTGTCGGCCTTCGCGGTCGGGAATTCGGTGCGGATCGGCAGTGATTCGATGAGATCGGCGACCGCGGTCCGCAGGCGCGCGTTCGTGCCCGAGGCGATGGACGACCACTTCACGCCGTCGTCGGCGACGCTGGCGGTGATGATGAATCTGCCCGCGCGCGTGTTGAACACGGCGATGTGGTTGTCCTGGATGTCGCGGGTGCCGTCACCGTAGGCGACGCCGACGATCTCGGCGTAGGAGTGGATCTCCACCAGGGCAGAGGCGAGCGCGGGCGCGTCGCCGGCCGGTTTGCCGATCTTGCTCAGCCGCTCCGTGGTGGCCGCGACGTCACCGGTGTCACCGAAGATCGGCGCGAGTTCCTCGGTGGGAGCGTTCATCCCGTACAGCTCGAGCGCTTCGGACTGCCCGAGCGCCTGCAGTACCGAGCCGGGCAGGTCGAGGCCCGCGTCGTCGATGACGTAGGACTCCGGCCCGCGCAGGGCGACGACCGCGCGGTCGTCGCCCTGCGCCAGACAGAACCGGTTCACGTGACCCTGGACCACCCACCGCAGCGCGATGATCCACTGCGGCCGGTAGAGCACCCGCAGGCGCTCGGCCAGCTCGGGCTGCACCACCTCACCGAACAGCAGTTCGCGTTCGGTGAGGGCGGCCTCGGCAGCCTTCATGGCGGCGTCGTGCGCCGCGATGTGGTCGTAGCGGCCCATGGCGTCGAGCACCACGGGCATCTCGTCGAACTGCAGCTTCTCCAGGAGGAACTGCATGTCGTCGAGCGAGAGCACGACGGCCTCGAGCAGTGAACCCCCGCTGCCCCCGCCGAGAACCGTCACTTGGCCGTTCCGGCGATGTCGGCGCCGATCACACCTTCGGCGGTGTAGCGGCCGTCGGTGAAGGGCTCGCTCGAGCGGCCGTAGTCGATGGCGTCGTGCTCGTCGTCGTCCTCGCCGTCGGCCCGGTTGCCGAGCAGCGGGTTGGCGCCTGCGCCGGTGCTGCGCACGGGTGCGCTGTCGACGCGGGAGACGACCGACTCGCTGACCGGAGCGGCCGCGGGCGCGCTGGCGGCCGGAGCGCCCCAGCCCTCGGGCATCTTGAGCTGACCAGGTGCGAGCGAGACACCGCCGAGACCGGCCGCCGAGGTCGCCACGCCCGCCGCGGCACCGGCGGCGCCGACGCCCGCCATGGCGGGAACGGCGGCGGTGGCCGCGGGCATGGTCGCCGTGGTGGCGGCCGAGATGGCGGAGGCGCCGATGTTGCCGACCGTGCCGACACCGCTGCTGACGACGCCACCGGCGACATTGGCCGCCTGGGTGGCCGCGCTGACGACGCCCGGGTTGGTGACGAAGGCCTGCGCCGCAGCGACCGCGGTGGCCACCGGGTCACCGCCGAAGTCGCCCTGCGCCGCGGTGCCCGCACCGCTGGCGATCGTCGGCGGCATCGAGAACTCGCCGGGCGTGGTGACGGTGGCCGTGGTGGCGGCCTCGTAGGTCTCCATCACCAGCGCGGCGCGGATGTCCATGGCGTTGCGGGCGACCTCGGCGGCCTCGAACGCGCCGGAGACGACGCCGGGCGGGTTGGCCGACGCGGCGACCGCGGTGTTGGTCGCGGCGATCTCGGGCAGGCTCGGCATCGCGAGCGACGCCACGGTGTAGGCGGTGGCGTTGGCCGTGGCCTTGGCGCTCATCGCCGCGGCCATGATGCCCTGCTGGCCCGCCCAGAAGCCGAACGGCGCGAGCTTGGCGAGCACTGCGAGGCCGTTGACGCCCTGCAGGCCGACACCGATCTCGGCGATCACGCGCGTCACGGTGAAGGTGGCATCGCCCCAGGCGGCGGCCAGCGTGCCCCACGACGTGGCCGCGGCCGAGATCGGAATCGCGTGTGCGCCCGCGTTGAGCGTGGTCGAGTTGACTTCTGCCATCCGCGGCAGCCAGAAGACCCCGGTGATCCCTGCGGTCATGCTTGTTTCTCCCCTGAATGAATGATCGTCGACGGATCGGGTACGACTAGATCTGGATCGCGGTGATCGCCGCGCCCTGGGCGATGTCCTCGCCGATGTTGGTGACCAGCTGCGAGCGCAGGGTCGCGGCCGCGTGGTGCAGCTCGAGAATGCCCTGGGCGACCGAGCTGTCGTGCGTGGCGGCAGCCCGGTTGAAGTGCGACGCCGCGAGCAGCGACACCTCTTCGGCTCCCGAGGGGAGCACGTGCGTGGTTGGCCCGGCCAGGCCCGCGGCCACGGCGAGCCGCTCGGCGAGCAGATCCAGCTCGGCGGCTGCGGCGAGGACGATTTCAGGTGTGACGAGAACGTGTCCGACCATGACCCGACTCCTTCTGGTGGCGACTAACGGGAACCACGAGAATTCCCCCTACGAGTGATAGGACGCGAGAGCGGGTCGTTCGGTTCCATCGATTCCCCACCCAATTTTCGCTAGCCCCATCCCAGCTCATGCAACCGGTCGTCGTCAATCCCGAAATAGTGTGCTATTTCATGGATCACGGTGATCGCTACTTCCTCGACCACCTCGTCGTCGGTGTTGCAGATGTCGAGAATAGCCTCTCGATAGATGGTCACGGTATCCGGAAGCGAACCGGCGTAGTAGCTGTCGCGGTCGGTCAGCGCGATCCCGTGGTAGAGCCCGAGCAGCGAGGGTTCCTCGTCGTTTCTGGCCTCGACCAGCACGACGACATTGTCGATGGCCTCGGTCAGCTCGGGCGGGATCAGGTCGAGTGCGTCGCCGACCAGCTCCTCGAACCGCTCCGGCGACATCCGGGCGGGCCCGGTCACCGCGGCTTCGGCTGCGGCGGCAGCGGCGCGGCGCCCGGCAGTGGCGCCGGCGTGGAGCGGCCGGTGTTCGGCGGCGGCACCGGGGCTTGACCGTCGATCAGGATCTCGCCGCGCGCCGAACCGACGATCGGCGCGAATCCCTCACGGTCGGCGCCCTTTCCGAGCCAGCAATCCAGTTTGTGACTGCCGGCAAGCCAACTGGTCGGTTCCAGATAGTCGAAGAACAGCGTCAGCGTCTTGTTCCGAATGGCGTCCGGGCTGCCGAGATAGTCGCTGGAGAGGCGGTTGCATTCGGCCTCGACGAACTTGTCCTGGTCGGCTTCCGATGGCGGCCCGCCGGTGAAGTTGGTCGCCAGGTCGACGGTGCCGACGATCTCGACCGCGTGCGGCTGTGCGCAGTCGACCGGATCGGTCGGCAGGTTCTGGTTGATGCCGAGGCAGGTGCCGGTCGCGTGCACCTTCGACTGGTCCTGACTCGCGATGCTGCCCGTCGCGGCCGGGCTCGTCGAGCTGGCCGCCACCTGCAGGCCGCAGCGCAGCGTCCGGTCGCCGTGCTGCCAGCCCGCCGGGCTCGGCGACATCACGTTGACCATGTACCGGCCGCGCGGATCGAAGCGGCCGCCCAGGTACCGCTGCACCGCGGGCACGCAGTGCTCGTCCCTGAGCTCGGTCATCCGCAGCGAGTCGGGGTGCCTGGTACCGCCGCTGAACTCGCGACCGGGATAGGCGCTGAGGTCGACGACCCCGGCCACCTCGAACAGGTGCTTGTCCGCGCAGTTCACCTTCACCAGGTCGCTGCGGTCGGTCTTGGTCCAGCTCAGGCAGTCGCCCTCGTTCGTGCTGCTGAACTCCTTGTCCCTGACCACGGGCGCGGACCCGGGCTGATGCGCCTCCAGGCCCGTGTCGCTCTCGAAGCCGGTGACGACCATGGTGACCATCGCCGCGATCACCGCGCCGAGCGCGCCGATCAGCAGCCCCCACCGCAGTTTGTTCGCGGACAGGTGCAGCGAATCGGCGGCGCCGCGCGGCGCCGGTCCCTTGGCTGGTTCACTCTGCTTCTCAGACATCGCGGTCCATCATGGCAGCGCGGTCGCGGCTGTGCCACGACCTTCGGCCCGGAACGTCCGAACGCACGTCCCGGGCCCGGTCGAGGTCAGCCGCGCAGAGCCGAGGCGAAGATGCCGGGCAGCCGGGTCGGCTTCCCGTCGCCGTAGAACTCGGTCAGCTTGCGGCCGGTGGCCGCGGCGGTCTTGTTGGTGACGAACCACGGCGGCTTCGGGGTGGTGGTGAATTCGCCGCGCAGGACCGAGCGCGGTGCGGGCCGGAACGGGCCGCGCACCACGGTGCGTTCCACGTCGTCGAGCAGGAAGGCGTTGTGCACGACGCCGATGCCGCTCTGGATGTCGTCGAGCGTATGGCCGGGGTAGGCGCCCCAGCTCGCGCGCGGGGTCAGGAAGGCCAGACCGGTCCAGGTGTTGAGCGCGACGGTGCCGTAGCGCAGGTCCTCGATCGCGGTGTCGAGCGCGCCACCGAGTTCCTTGATGGTCGCCGGGTGCGCGATGATGTTGGCCCCGAGCGTGCCCATCAGCTCGTCGTTGGCGAAATCGACCGCGTTGCGGAGGAACTCGTTGCCGGTGCCCGCGAGTTCGACCACACCGAGGACGGGGGAGAAGTACTCGGTGCGCAGCAGCGGGGTATCGCCGGCAGGCAGGTTCTCGACCAGCACCCGGCCGTTGGCCCGCTCGGAACCGGGGTAGTCCGCCAGCGCGCCCTCGACCCGGCCGTCGCTGCCGGGGTAGTACGCGGGACGGGACGGCGCGTTGTCGATCGCGGCTCGCAGCTCGGTGAGGAACTGCTCCTTGAGCGGCCAGTCCGCGCTGAGCACCACGGTCTGGGCCGCGACACAGTTGTAGCCGCCGTTGTGCAGCCGCTGGGTCGCCACGTGTTCGGCCTGGAACTTCAGGTCCGCCGCCGACCAGTCGCCCGGGACCACGATGCACGGCGCGACGCCGCCCAGTTCGCTGGTGATCGGCTTGTCCAGCGCGGGCTCGCCGCTCTGCTTGCGCTGCGCGCCCTGCTCGCCGGGACCCCACACGATCGCGTCGTGGGTGGGCGCGCCGCCGGTCATGTGCACGTGCGCGACCTGCGGGTGGGTGACCAGGTAGCCACCCTCGGGCGCGCCACCGGTGAGGATGCGGACCGCGCCGATCGCGATGAACGGGGCGAAGATCGCCTGGAACACCGGCAGCAGCGGATCGGTGATCGGGTTCAGCTTGAGCGCGACGACCCGGTTGTTGGCGTAGAGCTCGTAGAGGGTGTCCAGCGGCGCGATCGACATGATGTTGCCCGCGCCGAGCACGGCACCGACACCGCCGGTCGCGGCCGGGTCGAGCTGGGCCAGGCCCGCCTTGCGCCGCGCGGTCGCGGCATCGATGCCGGGCCGCAGCCAGACATCGGCGCTGAACCCGTTGAGCAGCAGCTTGTCGTAGCCGCTGTGCGGCAGCGCGGGCACGGACACCCGGCCACCGGGCGCCGAACCGAAGTCGACACCGTCGAGCGGGCTCGCGCCACGTTCGAGCGCGCCCATCGATTCGGCCAGCGCCTGGGCGCCGCCGAGCATCGTCATCGGCCCCGACATCCACTCCTCACCGACCAGTGGGCTGTCGGCGGGCAGCTGTTTGATGGTGCAGGCGGCGGCGACCCAGGCCTCGGCGTTGCGGGCGGTGAGCGCGTGGAGTTCCTCGAGCAGTTCGCGGCGGCGACGCAGATCCGTCGTGGCCCAGGTCTTCTCCCCTTGGGTGAGATCGGCGAGTGCGTTGTCGATGACGGCGGTGTCGAAAGTAGTACTCACACCGGCAACTATGCCCCTGTTCCGGCCTCAGGGCATCAGCTACTAGGCTGTTTTCCTATGATCGACCTCCGATTCCTGCGCGAGAACCCGGAAGCCGTCCGAGCCTCGCAGCGGGCCCGCGGTGAGGACCCCGCTCTCGTCGACGCGCTGCTCGAAGCCGACGCCGCGCGCCGGGCCGCCGTCGCCACCGCCGACACGTTGCGTGCCGAGCACAAGGCGATGGGCAAGGTGATCGGCAAGGCGAGCAAGGAGGAGCGCCCGGCGCTGCTGGCCGCCGCCACCGATATGTCGGCCAAGGTCAAGGAAGCCGAGGTCGCCCAGAACGCGGCCGACGCCGACCTCGATGCCGCGCACCGTGCCATCTCCAACGTGGTGCAGGAGGGCGCGCCCGTGGGCGGCGAGGACGATTACATCGTGCTCGAAACGGTCGGCACCCCGCCGGAGTTCGACTTCGAGCCGAAGGATCACCTCGAGCTCGGCGAGTCGCTCGGCCTGATCGATATGGAGCGCGGCGCCAAGGTGTCGGGCTCGCGGTTCTACTTCCTCACCGGTGCCGGCGCGCTGCTACAGCTGGGCCTGTTGCAGCTGGCCGCGCAGAAGGCCGTCGCCAACGGCTTCACCATGATGATCCCGCCGGTGCTGGTGCGCCCGGAGATCATGGCGGGCACCGGCTTCCTCGGTCAGCATTCGGCCGAGGTCTACCACCTGGCCGACGACGATCTGTACCTCGTCGGCACCTCGGAGGTGCCGCTGGCCGGCTACCACGCCGAGGAGATCCTCGACCTGAGCCAGGGCCCGAAGCGGTACGCGGGCTGGTCGTCGTGTTTCCGGCGCGAAGCGGGTAGCTACGGCAAGGACACCCGCGGCATCATCCGCGTGCACCAGTTCGACAAGGTGGAGATGTTCGTCTACACCACCCCCGAGCAGGCCGATGCCGAGCATCAGCGGCTGCTGGCGTGGGAGCGCGAGATGCTGGCCGCGATCGATGTGCCCTACCGGGTGATCGATGTGGCCACCGGCGATCTGGGCAGCTCGGCGGTCCGCAAATTCGACTGCGAGGCCTGGGTCCCGACCCAGCAGACCTACCGCGAGCTCACCTCGACCTCGAACTGCACCACCTTCCAGGCGCGCAGGCTCGCGATCCGCTACCGGGACGAGAACGGAAAGGCACAGGTCGCGGCCACGCTGAACGGCACGCTGGCGACCACGCGCTGGATCGTGGCGATCCTGGAGAACCATCAGCAGGCCGACGGTTCGGTGCGCGTGCCCGCCGCGCTGGTGCCGTTCGTCGGCACCGACGTACTCAAACCGTAGAGCTCTTCACTGTTTGCCGGAACCACATTTGTTGATGTGGCAAACGCCCTGACCGAACAACATCTAGGCTGGTGCTCGTGCGAGGAATCGGGGCGCGCGGCGATACCCGAACCCGGGTGCGGGCGGCATCGGCGTTGGCGACGGCGAAGGTCATGGCCAGGACAACGGGGGCGTTCTACGTCCTCGGCGGTGTCCTCGGCCTGACGATCACTGCCGTCGCACCGGGTGACGACGGTAATCGGCTGCTGGTCGGTACGGCGGCGGCGGTCGCGCTGGTGCTCGGTCTGACATTGCTGGCGTGGGGACCGCGGATGCCGCATGCCCTGCACCACCTCTACCTGGCGACCGCCACCGTCCTGGTGACGATCGCGGTGCACTCCTTCCCGAACCTGGTCGGCGGCATCACGCTCGCCTCCTTCTACGTCTTCGTCGCCTGCGACGCCGCGCTGTTCTTCGCCTGGCCGCAGGCCGCCGCGCACATCGGTTTCGCCATGGCGCTGTGCCTGTGGGTACTGCCGGACCGCGGCCTGCCCTGGTGGTCGGGCATGATCCCGGCCGGCGTCACCTTCGGCGCGGGCGTGGTCGTCGGCATCCTGACCAGGATGGCCTCCGACGCCGACATAGACGTGCTCACCGGTCTGCTGAACCGGCGCGGTTTCGAGAAGCAGCTCAACCCCGCGATCGATGCGGCAGGCCGCGGCGGTCAGGGCCTGGCCCTGGTCCTGGTCGACCTGGACCGCTTCCAGAAGATCAACGACCACCTCGGCCACCGGGCCGGTGACGCGGTGCTGCAGCGGGTCGCCGACACCTGGCTCGACCTGCTCGCCCCCGATCAGGTGCTGGCCCGCTTCGGCGGCGACGTCTTCGCGCTGCTGCTCCCGGGCACCACCGAGCAGGCCGCGATCCTGCTCACCGAGAAACTGCGTGCCGCGGTGACCATGGGCTGTTCGGCCGGTGTCACCTCCTGGCAGCCGGGCGAGTCCGGCTCGCTGCTGGTCAGCCGCGCCGATGTCGGCCTGTACCGGGCCAAGCAGGCGGGCCGCAACCGCACGGTGCTCGAGTCGTCGCGGCAGCTGCCGCTGGCGGTGGAGCTGCGCGAGGCGATCGACCGCGGCGCCCTCGACGTGCACTACCAGCCGATCGTCAGCCTGACCGAGGACGGCGGCCAAGCGGTCGGTGTCGAGGCGCTGCTGCGCTGGTCGTCGAACGCCCAGCCCGAGGTCACCACCGAGGGCCTGATCCGGGTCGCCGAGGAATACGACCTCATCTCCGACCTGGACGAGCTGGTGTTGCGCCGCGCCTGCGCCGACGCCGCCCGGCTGCAGGAGAGCTTCGCCTCGCTGGATCTGACCCTCAACGTCAACGTCTCCGGCCTGGAACTGGCCGAACCCGATTACGCCGAGCGGGTCGCGACCATCCTGAACGACACCGGCTGGCCCGCCGACCAGCTCGTCCTCGAGGTCACCGAGAGCGAACTGGCCGCCGAATCCCAGACCGCGATCACCAACCTGCACACCCTGCGCGACCGTGGCGTGCGCATCGCCATCGACGATTTCGGCACCGGCTACTCCTCGCTGAGCCGCCTGGCCACCATCCCCAGCGACATCCTCAAGGTCGACCAGTCCTTCGTCGCCGCGATCCGCTCCGATTCGCCCGCGCCGCCGCTGCTCGGTGTCATCGCCGCGCTCAGCAAGTCGCTGGACCTGCAGGTCATCGCCGAGGGCGTGGAAACCGAATACCAGGCGGCGGTGCTCACCGAGCTCGGCTTCGCGCTGGCCCAGGGCTACCACTACAGCGATTCGCATCCGGTCTCGGAACTGATCAACGATCTCAACGACGGTAAACCCGGGATCGGCACCACCGACGACGACGATTCGCTGTCCGCGAGCGGCTGGGTCCCCCTCGGATAATCGCTTGACGCACCGCGCGTGCGCAACGAACCATGGACCCATGCGCATGCTCATCTACGGCTGTTGATCTTCCGAACTCCGGCGTCTCGGTGCGGCGGTGGTGGCACGGTTGACCCGTGAACCGGTCGGCGTCCGCGGTGTCGCCGTTCGCGCGGTCCTGTTCAAGGGCACGCGCGACCTCCTGCCGATCTATGCCCTCTACGGCGTGCTGTTCGCCGATCACGGCCTGAGCACTGCGCAGATTTCCCTGCTGCTCGCCCTCTGGTCGGTGACCGCGTTCGTGCTGGAGGTTCCGTCGGGCGCGTGGGCCGATACCGTTTCCCGCCGTGCGCTGCTGGTCCTGAGCTCTCTCCTGCAGGCGACCTGCTTCGCCCTCTGGATGCTGGCGCCGTCGTTCCTCGGTTTCGCGCTGGGATTCGTGGTGTGGGGCGTCGCCTCGTCCCTGGAATCGGGCACCTTCGAGGCGCTGATCTACGACGACCTCGTCGCCCGCGGCCAACCGTCGGCCTACGCCTCGATCATGGGCTGGGCGCGCGGTGCGCAGGAAACCACGGTGCTGGTGGCGATTCTGGCGGCCGCACCGCTGTTCGCGCTCGGCGGTTATCCGCTGGTCGGCTGGGTCAGCGTCGTCATCGCCTTGCTGCACACCCTGACCGCCGTGGCACTCCCCAGCGCACCGGTCGCCATCTCCGCGGGCGCGGTCGACGACCTCGACGACGAGCCGCCGGGCCCAGCCGGACCACACGTCGTCCCGGGGTCGGCGCTGTCCGGTGCCGAACCCGGCGGACTGTCCCGGTACGTGGCCATGCTGCGCACCGGCACCGCCGAAGCGTTCCGCGTCCGCCGGGTTCGCCGTGGTGTGCTGCTCGGCGCCCTGCTCTACGGCGTCACCGCTTTCGACGAGTACTTCGGCCTGCTCGCGGTGTCCGGCGGTTCGTCGACCAGTGCCTCCGCGTTGCTGGTCGGTGTGACCGTGGTCGGCTCGCTCGCCGGTTCCCTGCTGGCGGGCCGCACCGAAGCCGTTCCGGCGCGGTGGCTGGCGGCGGCCCTGTTCGTCGCGGGCATCCTGTTCATCGGCGGAGCGCTGGCGGTGGGCGCGGCACTCACGGCAGGTTCGTGGCTGCTGTGGGCCGGTTTCGCCGGGATCGGCATCGCCTACGGCATCGACTTCAATATCGAGGTGGTGGCGGGTGCCCGGCTCCAGGACGCCATCGCGGGCCCGGCCCGCGCGACCGTCCTCTCGTTCTCCGGCCTGCTCTCGGAGATCGTCGCCCTGCTGGTTTTCGGGTTCGTCGCCGCGGCCACCCAGTGGCTGACGATGTCGGCCACGATCGCCCTGCTCGGCACGGTCCTGCTCGTGGCCGCGCTGCTCACCCCGAGCTGGTTGCCGCCACGGGTCGCCGCCGACGACTAGTCACCACCGCAGCACCGGCAGAGGACGAGCGAGATGCCACACCATCCGGACAGCCGCTGGAGTCGCCGGCCGGTCTACTGTCGAAAGCCACGACGGCGGGCTGACGGAAGGGTGCGGTGGTCGGGCGCAACGGTCTCGGGTTGGTCTTCGGATTCTGCATCGGCGCCGGTGTCGCGGTGCAGGGGCGGATCAACGGCGCGCTCGGCGCCGAACTGGGTGACGGTGTCGCGGCCGCCACGATCAGCTTCGGCACCGGCCTGATCGTGCTGCTGATCGCCGTCGCGGCCAGTCCGGCCTTCCGCGCTGGTCTCGCGAGCGTGCGCACCGCCGTGGCGGACGGCACCGTGCGGCCGTGGCAGCTGCTCGGCGGCCTGTGCGGCGCGTTCTTCGTGGCGAGTCAGGGACTCACGATCGCCGCCATCGGCGTCACCGCGTTCACCGTCGCGGTCGTCGCCGGCCAGCTGCTCAGCAGTCTCGTCGTCGACCGGCTCGGCATCGCCCCGCACGGCCGGACATCGATCACCCCGTGGCGGGTGGTCGCCGCCGTCCTCGGCATCGCGGGCGTCTTCCTTTCGGCGGCAGGCAATTCCGCCCCCGGCAACGCGGCAACCGGTGTGTCCGATGTCCTGCTCATCGTGCTGCCCGCGCTGGCGGGCATCGGCCTGGCCTGGCAGCAGGCGGTGAACGGCCGGGTCGGCGCGGTCGGCGGTCCCTTCCCGGCCACCCTGATCAACTTCGCCGTCGGCCTGGTCGCGCTCTGCCTGTTCGACGTGTACACCCTGGCCACCGCCGGCCTGCCGACGCAATTCCCGACGGCGCCTTGGCTCTACCTCGGCGGCCTCATCGGCGTCGCGTTCATCGCACTCGCCGCGGTCACCGTCGGCATGATCGGCGTCCTGCTGCTCGGCCTCACCTCGGTGGCGGGCCAGCTCGTCGCTGCCATGCTGCTCGACGCCGCCACCGGAAGACTCTCCCTTACCGCCGTCGCGAGCTGCGCCATCGTGCTCGCCGCCGTCGTTCTGGCGAGCCGAGCGGTACCGGCGGCCGATCGCTGACTCGCTGAATGCGATGCCTGGCACCGTCGGTGTCACCGGGTCGTCCCCGGTGATCCGGTGGGCGGCGGTGGCGGGTTCACTCGGGTGTTAGGTTGCTCGCGAACGAACGAGCGCGCCGGATGACCGTGGCGAACTCGCCCGCGACGGCGGGATCGAAGTGGGGGAGTACCGAAGTGATCGAGCCGCTGGCGCCGGGTGAATCGCCGATGATCGGCCGCTACCGGATTCACGGCGTGCTAGGCGCGGGCGGGATGGGCCGCGTCGTGCTGGCCACCGGTCCCGACGGACGGTTCGTCGCGATCAAGCAGATCCACACGCACCTGCTCGATGACCGCGAATTCCGGGCGCGTTTCGAGCGCGAGGTCGCCATTTCCGCCCGGGTCTCCGGCGCCTTCACCGCCGCGGTCGTCGACTTCGACACCAGCGGCGAAACACCATGGCTGGCCTCGGTATTCATCGCAGGCGTCCCGTTGGACCGTGCCGTCCGCGAACACGGTCCCCTACCAGTCCCCGCCTTGCGCACCCTCGCCTCCGGCCTGGCCTCCGCCCTGCACTCGATCCACAGCACCGGCCTGGTGCACCGTGATCTCAAGCCCGCCAACGTGATCCTCGCCGCCGACGGACCACGCGTGATCGATTTCGGCATCGCCCAGGCAGCGGGCATCGGCGCCCAGCTCACCGAGGTCGGCGCCGTCGTCGGCTCACCCGCGTACATGTCGCCGGAACAGGCCATGAGCGAACCGGTGACCTCGGCCAGCGATGTGTTCTCCCTCGGTTCGCTGCTGTGCATGTCGGCCACCGGCCAGAGCCCCTTCGCGGCGACGTCTGCGCCCTACACCCTATTCAATATCGTCCACAGCGAGCCGCAGCTAGACCAGGTGCCCGCACCGCTGCGCGAACTGATCGCCGGTTGCCTGCGCAAGGATCCGAAGGCCAGACCGACACCCGCCCAGATCCTCGACTACCTCGGCGTCCTCCCGGTCCAGGCGCAGCCGTGGCCCGCGCAGATCCATGTCGAAATCGGCGAGCAGACCGGGAATCTGGTGGCGCTCACCTCGGATCCCGAAGCGACTCAGATCCTTCCGTCGCACATTCCGATACCGCGGCAGTTCACCGAGGTCCCGATGGCGACCCCGAAACGGCGCACCGCCCTGCGGCTGGGCCTTGCCGCGGTCGTCGCGGTGGTGATCGCCGCCGGGCTCACCGCTGTCGTCCTGAGCGGCAGCGAATCGGCAGCCCCGGCCGCCGCACCCACGGCAACCCTCCCAACTCTCGATCGCCTGCGTGGCGTCGACGCGTGCGCCTGGCTGCCAGCGGCCCTCGGCGAATCCCTGCCCGCCGGGGTGGCCGCCAAAGCATCACCGGATGTCTCCGAGTGGCGCTGGCAGTCGACCTCGAGCTGGGGTTGTGACGGCAGCTCGGGTGGTGCGCGCATCGCACTGGAAATCGGTGCCGCACTGGACGGTTTCGAATCCAGCGGACAGGTCGTCAACGGCTACGCACTGGCGCGCCGAGGCGACGATTGCGCCTTCGCGATCGAGGGCGGAGCACAGGGCCAGCGCTGGGGAATCACGGTGGACACCTTCTCGCGTAGTACGTGTTCGCTCGCAGACCATGTCGTAGACCGCCTCACCGCCTCGCTCGGCGAGCTGCACAGCGATCCCGCCGCACAGAAGTCACTGTCATCGGTTGATCCCTGTGCGTTGGTAGACAATTCGGCGTTCGCCGCGCTCGGCGCCCCCGTCGCGAAGTCCGCGCATGTCTGCGAGTGGCCCGGCGCCACCAACGTACAGGTCACGCTTTCGCAGCCACACCAGAAGCAGACATCGATGGAGGAGGAAGTGATCGATATCGGCGACGGTGTGGTGGTGATCAAAAGCTCCACCTTGATGGTGTCGGCGACAGAATGCCAACGGATATACCGATACCGCAAGATCGGTCAGACCTTCTCCGAAATCGTCGAGGTGCTGGTCAGCGATGAGAAGCAGAATACGTCGGCACTGTGCAAGGTCGCCGATCCGCTGGTGAAGCAAGCTGTCGGCAGGTTGCCCGCGCAGTAGCGGCCCGAATGTCCAGGTGATAGTTTCACGGCAGAGTTCGGGAGGGGCCCGGCGTTCAGTTCGCCGGTCGGAGGGGAATGTTCGTGCGTTACCGGTCGCGTTGTCTCGCGGCATTGCTGTCGCTCACCCTGTTGACCGCGGCATGTGGTGACGAACCCACCATGCTCGATCATGGTGACTACGCCCTGGAGCCGGTAGCAGGCGATTTCGACGACGCACCGAGCCGCGTGCGTGGGTCCCTGGTGGAATCGGTGCGCATCGGTGAACGGCTGCTGTTCGCCGACCGGATCGACCCGGAGCTGATCGAGGGTGACGGCGGCGGCGTGGTCGTTGGGGTGCGCGGTGTGGACGACCTGCTCTCGGGTGTTCAGCAAACCGCGCTGAAACCGTTCGATGTGCTGGCCGGCTTCGGCGCGATCGGCAGCAACGGCCAGTCCGACAACGAGCAGAAGCACAAATTGCTTTCGATCACGATCCTGTCGCTGCCCGATGCGGAGCAGGCTGGTGCCGCCGCGCAAGCGATGGCCGCCGCGGATTTCGGCGCCAACACCGAGAACGCGCCGATCGCGCTGCCTGACTACCCTGCGGCGCTGAGCCATTGGCGACCTGGCGTCCCGACGGCCGGTAGCTGGCTGGTGTGGAAGAACCTGGTGATCCGGGTCTACGCGAAGGTCATCGATCCCCGGCCCGAGGTGCTGGCCGACCTGCTCACGCGCAGCTACCGCGCCCAGTTGGCCGAACTGGACACCTTCGTCCCGACACCCGCCGCCGACCTGGCGGCATTGAAACTCGACAGCGGTCACCTGCTCTCCCGGGTGGTGAAGACGGGCGAATACTGGCCGGACCGATGGGACTTCATGGTCTATGGGCCGCGAGCCTACGCACTGCTGCTCGACAATCCGTCGGCTCGATTGCGTGAATTCGAGGCGAGCTCGGTGGGCGCCGTCGCGGTGTCGTACAACAAGTTCCTCCATCGCGCGAGCGACGACCGCGCCGCGCAGGCCCAGGCGGAGACCGAGGAGAAGTTGCTACTGGCCGCCGATTACACGGTGACCGCGGGCCTTCCGGAGCTTTCCGGTGTGTCGTGCTATCGCGCGGCCCGACCGAACCCGATGGCGATCGCCGCCCGGCGGTTCGTGTGCCTGGTGCAGCGAAACGAGTTCGTCGCCCGGATCTACAGCAATCAGGAAACCGATGTCCGGCAACTGGCGGTCGCGCAGTACGCGTTGCTGAGCGGTCCCCGGTGAGCACGGGAGGCGGGGCGATGAAACCGTTGGGTCCGCAGGATCCCGATCGGCTGGGCCGCATCCGACTGCTGGCCGTGATCGGTCGCGGTGGCATGGGGCAGGTGCTGCTGGGGCAGGGCCCTGACGGCCGGTTGGTCGCCGTCAAGCAGATCCATCGGCAGTTCACCGGAAACCCGGAGTTCCGGGCTAGATTCCGCCGCGAGGTACTTGCCTCCCAGCAGGTGACCGGTGCCTACACCGCCGGCGTCGTCGATCATGACGCGGAGGCCGAAACACCGTGGCTGGCCTCGGAATACATCGCAGGGCCCGCTCTGCAGGACGTGGTCGGCGAGTTCGGCCGCCTGACCGTGAGCGGGTTGAAGCTGCTCGCGACCGGGTTGGCGATGGCGCTGCTCGAGATCCACCGCACTGGCATGGTGCACCGCGACCTCAAGCCGAGCAACGTCCTGCTCACCAACGACGGTCCACGGGTGATCGACTTCGGCATTGCCAGGGCGCTCGAGGACGACGTCACCCTCACCGCGACCGGCGCCGTGATCGGCTCGCCTGCGTACATGTCGCCCGAGCAGGCCGAGTGCCGTCCGCTTACACCGGCTTCCGACGTGTTCGCGGTCGGCGCGATCCTGGCGATGGCGGCCACCGGCGTCAGTCCCTTCGATGCCGCGTCCACGCCGCAGGTGCTCTACAACGTGCTCTACACGTCCCCGGACACCACCGGCATTCCGCAGCCGATCCGCGCGTTGGTCGATGCGTGCTTGGCAAAGGACCCGGCTGCCCGCCCGACGCCCGAGCAACTGCTCGACGCGGCGAGTGGGATCGATGCCGAACCTGTCTGGCCGGTCCGTATCCGCAGGCGGATCGGCGAATGCCATACCGAGGCAGCCCGCTGGGCCGCGGGCACTGCCACCGCCGAGCCGGCGCAGGAGGAACCACGGAAGCGGGTGTGGTCGCGCCTGGTCCCCGCCGCCGCGGCGGTATCGGCGCTGGTGCTCGGCGCCATCGCGTTCTGGGGTGTCGGCGTGGACGGCAACGCGGTGGCGATGGACGATCCGCCGCTGGCGCTGACCGACGACGAATCCCGCCGACTCGACGTCTGCGGACTGATGAAACCTCCGGTGCTCGGCGAACTCGGCACGGCGGTGGGCGAACTCGTGCAGAACGGGGTGAGTGGCTGCAGCATCTTCTATCGTGACCAGGCCGGTCGCAAGGTGTATTTCAGCATCGAGACGGGTGTCCCGGTCGCCGAGATCAAGGCCGATAAGCCGCCGATGGGCAACACGGTCAACTGGATGCCGGTGCTCGGCAGGAACCGGGAAGCCCGCATCTGCGACCGCTCGGTGGTGACGCAGAGCGGCCTGCCGATGGCGCTGACGATCACCGCCCAGGCGCCGGAGGGCGACGCTTGCCCGGCGGCGGAACGCGCGCTCGGCGCGGTCGTGCGACGACTGTCCGTCAATCCGCCACTGAAGGACTATCCCGCGAACTCGGTTCTGCTGCTCGACGCCTGTGCCCTGATCGACATGTCGGTCACCAAGCCTGTGGTCGGTGATCCGGTCCGCAGCCGTACTGCGCACGGCTGCGCGGCGACGGGACGCGACGGCTACTTCTCGCTCGATATCGCCGATCGCCTCCGGCCGGACAACGTGACCGGTGGCAAGGTCCGGCCGACCAGGACGATCGCGGATCGCACGGTCTACGTCCAGAACCGGGGTACGAACTACTGCGAGCTCATCGTGCTGACCCGGCCGAGCCGAGACGACAAGGCCGAACAGGTCCACGCCACGTACTACTCGTATCTGCCCGATCCACCCGCACCCTGCGATACCGCTGCCACACTGCTCACCCCTGTTCTCGCGAAGTTGCCGACATCATGACGATCCATCCACGCGGCCCCGGCGACCCCGACACCATCGGCCGCTACCGGGTACTCGGCACCCTCGAATCCGCCGTCGGCTTCCACTCGGTGCTAGCCGCCGGACCCGACGACGCGCTGGTCGTCGTGCAGCAGGCAGAACCGGAGCTGCTCGACGAACCGGAGTTCCGACTCAGGATGCGGCACAGCGCGGTTGCCGCGATGCGTGTCTCCGGCGCCACCAACACCACGGTGATCGATGTCGACGCTGATGCCGAGAAGCCGTGGCTCGCCACGGTATTCGTCCCCGGTGTGCGACTTGACAGCGCTGTCGCCGAACACGGCCCGCTGCCGGTTCCCGCCGTCTGCGCACTCGCCGCGGCGCTGGCCGCCGCCCTGCACACTGTGCACGCGGCCGGCCTCGTTCATCAACGGATCCGCGCCGATTCGGTGCTGTTGGCCAGGGACAGTGGACGTCTCGGCGAAATCGGCATCACGCCGGTGGCCGGACCACCGTCGACCGGCAGCGTGACCACCCTCGGCACCCCGGACTTCCTGTCCCCGGAACAGGCCCTCGGTCTGGCGATCACTCCGGCCGCCGATGTCTTCGCCCTCGGCTCGGTCCTGGCCTTCGCGGCTTCCGGCGTCGCCCCGTTCGCCGCGCCGTCGGTGCCGTACACGCTGTTCAATATCGCGCAGCGGGAGCCCGACCTGAGCCGGGTACCCGAACCGCTGTTCGAGATGATCGCGGCGTGCCTGCGCAAGGATCCGGCGGCCCGGCCGACGCCCGCGCAGATCCTGGACTATCTCGGCGGCGCGCCGGCGGAGCCCGCGCCATGGCCGGCACCGGTCCTCGATGACATCGGCCGCCAGCAGGACCAGGTGGCGGCCCTGCTCGCCGCACTGCCGCCGGTCGTCGCGCCGGAAGCGCCACCGTCGCGGCCGTTGCCCGAAATCCTCGCCGGCATCCGCGGGACCGTACTGGAAACCTTCAGGCGCGCAACGAAAGCCGGTCGTCGAGGTTGGGCCGACGCTGGACCCGGCGTGCGGCGCGGCGTGGCGGGCGGGCTGGCGGCCCTGCTGCTCGTCGTCGGCGCCATCACCTATTTCGTCACCAGACCGGCGAGCGAACCGGCGCCGGTAACCGGTTTGACCCTCGCCCAGCTACGCCAGATCGATGCCTGCCCCTGGCTCGCCATGGCCCTCGGAAACGCGGTCCCGGTCTCGCCGAGCCCGCTGGCCGCCGACGACTGGAAGCTGCAGCCGTCCCTGGCCTGGGGTTGCCGGGCCAGCGCGGGCGACTACTCCTTCAGCCTGTTGCTCGGCGAGGAAGACGAGTACCTGACGCCGAATCAGACTGTCGTCGACGGTGTCCCGATCATCGACGGCAGCTCGGCGGCCTGCACGCGGGCCATCGCCAGCCCTGGCGCCGAGCGTGACGCGGGTATCGTCATCACTCTCTTCCGGCCCTCCGGGGTGAAGGACTGCCCCGGCATCGACTACATCGCGGCCAATATCGCCCGTTCGCTGACGGACGCGCCGCGCGCCGAGGGCAGGGAGTCGTCGCTGGCCCTGCTCGACCCGTGCGCACTGCTCGACCGCGACGCCGTCACCGCGCAGATCGGCGTGCTGCCCGCCGAACCGACGATCGCCGCCGCGCATACCTGCCAGTGGGATGCCCGCCTGCGACTGAGCGTGAAGCTGCTCCCCACCAGCATGCTCACCAAGGGCGACAACCTGGTGACCATCTCCGTCGACGGGCTGCACGTGTATGTCGACAAGGGCAACTCGAAAGCCATCTGCACCCGCGCCTACCTCCGGTCGGACTCCAGCGAGGAGACGGTGGAGGTCTCGGTGCACGGTATCGAGGGATTCCGCGACGACTACTGCGCCATCGCCACCGCGACCCTGCGTCAGGTGGTGCTGAAGCTGCCGAACCGCTGAGATCCCCGCCCGGCGTCCGGCTCCGGGGCATACTCGTCCCCGGAGACCACCACGAAGGGACAGCGATGGACCAGCTCGGGGTAGCGGTAGTCGGGTACGGCCTGGCCGGGTCGGTGTTCCACGCGCCGCTGATCGCGGCCGATCCGCGGTTGCGGGTGGCGGCGGTGGTCACCTCGTCGCAGGAGCGGGCCGAGCAGGCGCAGGCGGAACATCCCGGTGCGCGGGTGTGGCCGAGCGCCGACGCGCTGTTCGCCGAAGCCGACGACATCGACCTCGTGGTGATCGCCACGCCCAACCGTTCCCACGCGCCCCTGGCGCTACAGGCGCTGGCCGCCGGTCTGCCGGTGGTCGTGGACAAACCGTTCGCGGTGACCTCCGCCGACGCCGACGAAGTGGTCACGGCGGCCGAGCGCGCGGGCTTGCCGTTGAGCGTTTTCCAGAATCGCCGCTGGGACAACGACTTCCTGACGGTGCGCGGCCTGATGGACGCGGGCGAACTGGGCGAGATCCGCCGCTTCGAGTCCCGCTTCGAACGCTGGCGCCCGACCCCCAAGGGCGGCTGGCGTGAACTGGGCGAGGCCGAGGCTGGTGCGGGCATCCTCTTCGATCTGGGCAGTCACCTGGTCGACCAGGCGCTGACCCTGTTCGGCCCGGTCACCGAGCTCTACGCCGAACTCGACCGCCGCCGCCCCGATGTCCAAGCCGACGACGACGCCTTCATCGCCCTCACCCACGCCTCCGGGACCCGCTCGCAGCTGTGGATGAGTGCCGTCGCGCCGCAACTGGGCCCACGCATGCGAGTCCTCGGTTCCACCAACGCCTATACCGTCTTCGGCCTGGACCCGCAGGAAGACGCGTTGCGGGCGGGCCGCCGCCCGGTCGATGGAAAACAGTGGGGCACAGTTCGACCCGAGAAGTGGGGAACCTTCGGCGCGGGCGATGACCTCCGCCCGATCCCCACCGTCCCCGGCGACTACCCCGCCTTCTACGCGGGCATGGCCGCCGCCCTCCTGGACGACGCCCCCGTCCCGGTCGACCCACGCGACGCCGTGGAAACCCTGCGCATCCTCGAATACGCGCGCCACGTAGCGGACCCCGCCGAGCCCTGAACGCCGATCCGGCCTGGACATGCGAAACGGGCGGGACGAAAGTCGTCCCGCCCGTTCGTAATCCGGTCTCAGAGCTTGCGCGAGCGCAGTTCGTGGCCCTTGGAGGTCTTGCAGCGGCCCGATTCCAGGTCCCACTGCCAGCCGTGCAGGTTGCAGGTGAGGTTGTTGCCTTCCACCACACCGAATTTCGAGAGGTCGGCCTTGAGGTGGGGGCAGCGGCGCTGGACTTCCCAGCCGTCGAGTTCGGTGACGGCGGAGTCGTCGTGCGCCTCGGAGAACCAGCCGTCGGCGTAGGCGATGCGCTCGTCGGTGAGGCACTTGAAGAAGGTGTAGAGGAACTCGTTGTAGCCGCCGATGCGCCACGCCTGGAACCGGGTGGACAGGAAGATCGTGTTGACCCAGTCCGGCTCGTTGTCGCGCAGCACGGTGCGGACCAGTTCGGGCGCGATCCGGAAGCCGTAGCGGTAGCGGCCCTCGCCCTCGACCGGCTCGCGCACGGTGCGATGCGGGAAGTCCAGCACCACGGTCTCGTCACCGATGACCAGGCCGACCGGATAGCCGATACCGTCGCTGATCAGCGCGGACTGCTTCATGATCGGTTCGAACAGCTCACGCAGCGGCTCGAGCAGCGAACCCTCGCCGATCTCCCACGACGCCTTCTCGGCCGCGAGGACCGGCGCGAAACGCTCGGCCATCTCGGCGATGTAGGCGGCCTTGTCGCCGTAGATCCGGTCCGGATCGAAGGGGTGCTCGAGGTCGAGTTCCTTGCCGCGCACGTCGGCGACCGAACCCGGGATCATCAGGATGCCGCCGGCGTTGCCGTGGATCTCCATCTGCTCGAGGAACACGATCTGGTCGGGGAAGATATTGCCTTCGTCGCCGCGATCGTCGTTGAGGTAGCGCAGGTCCTCGTCGAGGAACACCGGCGGACCGGCCGATGGCACGACCCAGGTCGCGCCGACCTGCTCGATGTAGGAGCGGGCGCGGTCCATGCCGCGCTGCCGCTTCTGCTTGCCGAAGTTGGCCTTGGTGCGCGCCGGGATGTCGTACACCGCCGGGTACCAGATGGCGCCCGAGTACTGGAGCAGGTGGATGTCGATGTCACCGAACGCGTCGTGGATGACGTCCATGTCCACCGGGCGCGCGTCGTTCATGTTGAAACAGGTGGTCTCACCGTCGGAGATGAGAATGCCGGAGTCGCCGATCGGACCGTCGGCGGGCGCGCGCAGCGCCACGATCATGATGTCGAGCGAGCCCTTGGGCCCGGTGACGGTGTGCTTGACCGAGTCCTCGGTCTCGAAGAACTTGGTGAAGCCGAGCGCCTCTAGTTCGCGGCGCAGATCCGGCACCGGGTAGTCGGGCAGCAGGATGGTCGCGTCCTTGTTGACGTACTTGCGCAGGTGCGCGGCGTCGAAGTGGTCGCGGTGCAGGTGCGAGACATACAGGTAGTCGACATCGCCGAGCGACTCCCAATCGAGCTGGGAGTTGTCCGGGAACGGGAACCACGACGCGAAATAGGCGGGATTGACCCAGGGATCGCACAGGATCGTCCCGGCCGTGGTGCGGATATGGAAGCCGGCGTGTCCGACGCTGGTGATCTGCACGAGCTTGTCCTCCTGACCAGTACCAGCCAACCAGGGTAGTGGTTAGGCCGTCACGTCACCGATGCAATAGCCCTCGGCGGTGGGGGCGACGGTGAAAGTTCGGGTCCGCGTGCCCCCCGGCGAGGTGGTCACCGGGACGTGAACTGCCAGGTAGTCGCCGCGGACCTGGTCGGATCGTAGCTCGTCACCGGCGTAGGAGGTGACATTGCCTACTTTGCCCGAGTCGCCGGTCAGCGGGGGTGCTGTGGGGTTGCCGGTACCCTGGGGATCCCAGGTGGTGAGGCTCGCCTTGCAGGTCAGCGGATAGGTGGCTTCGACGTCGGCCGGATCGAGCGGTTTGCCCGCGGCCCGCGCGAGGTAGCGGCGCACGGTGTGGCGCGCGTCGGCCTCGTCGTAACCGGGCTCGACACCCGCCGCGAACACCCGTCCGCACGCGTAGCCGGTGGCAACGGCGTCGCGCTCCACGGTGACGACGGTGGTGCGGTTGCGCCAGGTGACGGTGTCGGTGGTCGCGGTGCCGGGCTGGCTGAGCGCGGCCAGGATCGCCTGCGGGTCGGCGTACATGTCGGTGACCGTGCGCGGCGGGATGGTCCAGCACTTGTCCTGCAACTCGGCGATCGTGCCGGTCTGCAGGTCGGCGGCCCAGCGGCGCACCGCGGTCACCGCCTCGGCGGCGCCGGGCACCGCCCCGACCCGCGGTGCGTCGGCGGGCAGCGGGGGCAGGCTGGTCGTCGCCGCGTTCGGGGCGGGTTCGCCGGGCGCGATCGCCTGGGTAGCGGTGGACGTGGTCGACGGCGCCGCCGTCGCGGCGGTGCCCGCCGGGGCCGGATCGTCGCCGGGGATGCCCGAGACGGAGTCGCATCCGGCGATCAGGGCCGCGACGGTGAGTCCTGCGGCCAGCGCGACGGCGCGGTGTGGGCGGGGACGGGGCAGAGCAAGCGGGGTCGGCTGCGCGCGTTCCACTACGACGTTCCTCATTCCTAGGCCTGGTCCCGCGGGTTCGGCGCGGGCGGTGACTGGCGGGGCGAGCGAGCTCGCCGGGGATAGACCGGTGCGCGCGAAGCGAATTCGCCCGCGCGGAAAACGCCGCGAGCCAGCGGGGCGGCGTGCGATGGCGGCAGCCCTGCCGGAAGCGGCGATCTGCGACTACGCTAGCTGAATTGTGGAACCCGTCTACCGGTCGATCATCGGCCTGGCCCGAACCGTCTTCTTCCTCGAAGGTCTGAAGTTCACCGTCAAGGGGGCGGAGAACATCCCCGCCTCCGGTGGTGCCGTGGTGGCGATCAACCACACCGGCTACATGGACTTCACCTACGCGGGACTGCCCGCCCGCACCCCTGGTCGCTACATCAGGTTCATGGCCAAGCAGGAGGTGTTCGACAACAACATCTCCGGCCCGATCATGCGCGCCCTCAAACACATCCCGGTCGACCGCACCGCGGGCGCCGACTCCTACAAGTCGGCGGTGAAGTACCTGCGCGACGGCGAGCTCGTCGGCGTCTACCCCGAGGCCACGATCAGCCGCAGCTTCGAGATCAAGGAATTCAAGTCCGGCGCGGCCAGGATGGCGCTGGAAGCCGATGTCCCGATCATCCCGATCGTCATCTGGGGCGCCCAGCGTGTCTGGACCAAGGGCTTCCCCAAGCGCCTCGGCCGCACCAACACCCCCATCTCGATCGCCGTCGGCGCCCCCATCCAGCCCTACGAACCCGCCGCCGACCTCACCGCCGAGCTCCGCACCACCATGCAGGGCCTACTTGCCGGCCTACAGGAATCCTACGAACACGAGCCCGGCGCCTACTGGGTCCCGCGCCGCCTCGGCGGCAGCGCCCCGACCCTGGACGAGGCCACCGCCCTCGACGACGCCGAGGCCGCCGAACGCCTCGCCCGCAAGGCCGAGCAGCAGGAGAACCCGGAAGCCTGATCTCCGCCGCCCGGTGACCTGCCGCAGCGTCGCTGACGCGACGGCGGTGATCCGGGTGGGTGCGTCAGCGCTCAGCGCGGCACCCGGCAGCGGCTCGGTGCGGGGAGCCGGCCGTGCAGATACGCCGCGGGTGGGACGCCCATGAGGGTGCGGAAGTCGGCGGTGAGGTGGGATTGGTCGTAGTAGCCCGCGTCGGCCGCGAGGTGGGACCACGGTGTGTTGCCCGCGTAGGCGAGGACGCGGTGAACGCGGTCGATGCGGGCGAAATGCTTGGGGGACACGCCGATTCCGGTGGTGAACAGGGCGCGCAGCTGGCGTTCACTGACGGCGAGCCGGGCGGCGAGGTCGGGGATGGCCGGGGCATCGGCGGCGGTGAGCGCCGAGATGGCCTCGCGCAGCACGATCCGGTGCGCGCGTTCGGTGCCGGTTTCGGAGACCTGGTGCGGGAGAACGTCTTCCAGGTAGGTGATCGCCTCGTCGGCGGGCACCCGGGTCAGTTCGCCTGCGACCGTGCTCAGCGGTCCCGGCAAGTCGTCGAGCCGCACCACCCGGTCGGTGAGCTCGCCCGCGGCCACGCCGAGCAGCTGACGGGTCACGCCGGGCGCCAGGCGCAGCCGCACGCATCCGGCCGGCTCGTCGGCACGGGAGTACGACGCCTTCGTCTGCGCTCCGACGACGAAAGCCGCTCTCCTGCCCGACTGTTCGGTGCGCAGCACCACCGTCGTCGACGCCACCGGCGGATGGGCGAACGGCCGGGTGAGGTCGTCGTAGACGGGCGTGCTGGTCAGCTCGGTGAGCCAGGGCCGCAAGGATTCCGGCGTCGGCACCGGTGTCTCGAGCTGTGCCGAGGTCAGATACTGCGTGCTCACGTGCTCAACAGTAGGTGCTCCTGGCCCGCCTTGTCTGTGCCGGTTTTTCCTATAGTCGCAGGCAGGGAAGTTGTCATGCTCGTCGCATGATCCTGATCACCGGTGCGACAGGCACCATCGGCAGCGCTATCGTCCGCCGGCTCGTGGCCGAGGGCGTGCCCGTCCGGGCAGCCACCCGCGACCCGGAGAACGCGACATTTCCCGCCGGCGTGGAGGTGGTCCGCGTGGACTACCGCGAGCCGGGCACCTTCGCCACCGCGATGGCGGGCGTCGAGGCCGCGTTCCTCAACGGCCTCCCCGGCCCCGACGACACCGGCGTCGACGCCGCACTGGTCGCGGCCGCCCGCGCCGCCGGTGTGCGCCGGGTGGTGAAACTGTCCGCCGTCGGTACCGGCGACCCCCGCCTCGGCGCACCCGGGTCCTGGCATGTGCCCGGCGAAGACGCCGTGCGGAACTCCGGCCTGGAGTGGACGATCCTGCGCCCCAACACGTTCGCCTCCAACACCTTCAGCTGGATCGAACCGCTGTCCACCGGGTTCCCGGTACCGAACCTCACCGGCGACGGCAGGCAGGCGGTGGTCGACCCCCGCGATGTCGCCGAGGTCGCCGCCGCGGCCCTGCGCACCGGCGCGCACGACGGCCGGATCTACACCCTCACCGGCCCCACCCTGCAGACCGGTCGCGACCAGGCCGCCGTCCTCGCCGAGATCATCGGCCGCCCGATCGCCGTCACCGATATCGCCGAAGCCGACGCCCGTGCCTTCATGACCGCGGCGGGCCTCCCACCCGCCTTCGTCGAGGGCTCGCTGATCGGCCAGACCTTCATCCGCAACGGCCACAACGAGCGGGTCTCCGGCGACATCGCCGAGGTCCTCGGCCGCCCGGCCCGCAGCTACGCCGAGTGGGCGGCCGACCACCGCGCCGCCTTCGAGCCGGTCGTCACCGCGGGGTAGCGACACCCGGCCGGTGCACGGCCCGGAGCGGCGCTGCTCCGGGCCACACCCCGATCAGTTCATGGTCAGCACCCACGACCCGTTGCAGCCCTTACGGTTGTTCAGGTTGCTGTCGTAGACCCAGTTGAACACGATCGGCGGGTTCGTCCGGACGTTCCAGCGTCCGGACGGCGAGGTCACCACCCGGCCGCCGCGGGTGAGCACGCCCACCTCGTCGTGGGAGAACGTCCACTTGCCCTTGCTGGTCGGGTAGTTCAACCGCAGCGTCACCCTGCCGCCCGTGTGGTTCTGGACCACCAGGCACGATCCCGGGTTGTTCCGGTCGATCGCGTACTCGCCGTACTCGCCCTCCTCCACGTTCTCGCCGCTGTCGGTGTACTCCACCGCGTCGGTGAAGTCGGCGTGCGCCGGACCGGCCCCCATGATGGTCACGGTGGTCACAGCGACACCCGCCGCTATCAGCCCCAGAGTCTTCATCCCGCTCCTCCTGTAGTGCCGGCGGTGTGCGCCGGCCCGTGAAAGAGCTTTCCGGGCAACGACTTCCGATTCCTTGTCGCGCGCTTAACACACGACCCGCCGACCAGGGGCTCCCGTCGATCTCACCGCGGCTGTCGAACAGCTGTGCGCACGGATTTCGTTTTTCCGGGATCACGCGCTAAAGTTTCTTCTCGCACGCCGAAGCCCCCGGGGATCCCGGATCGGGCCTCGAACTGCACGCGGATGTAGCGCAGCTGGTAGCGCATCACCTTGCCAAGGTGAGGGTCGCGAGTTCGAATCTCGTCATCCGCTCCACGAAAACCCGGCCGACACACTGTCGCGCCGGGCTTTTCTGGTTTCTCAACGCCGGGCGATCCGCTCGAGCGTCAGCGGCGGCAGGAATTCGCCGACCAGGGTGCGGCGCCACCATATTCGCTCGCGGAACAGTTCGTGGGGCGTGCTGAAGTGGTACTCGTACAGGCGGGCGCGCAGGTAGTGCGGCGGTGCGTCGGGGAACGGGCAGTGGCGCAGCAGCCGCAGCGTGTCGGGGTCGTTGCGGAGCAAACGCGCGGCCAGCGGCAGGGCCCACGACCGCGCATAGAACGGTGACAGCGCGGCGAACCACATCAGCCAGTCCAGTCGCAGGTGATACGGCGCCCATTGGCCCGGGCGATGCCGGGGGTCACCCGGTTTGCCCTTGAACTCGTACTCGCGCCACACCGTGTCCGCGGTGAGGTGGGTGGCATCGGTGCCCTCGACCACGATCTCCTGGCGGACGCGAGTGATGTCCCCGAAGGCGCCGTAGGTGTTGACCAGGTGCAACGGGTCGAACGAGGCGTTCATGGCCTGACGCGACGACAACAGGTTGTCGATCGGCCAGTAGCTCAGCGCGGTGACCAGCGCGACATAGGCGAACACCGCCCCGAAAAACCACGCCGGTGGCGCCGACACCGGCGGCGCGTCGGGCAGCACCGCGTAGGTCCGCGCGTCGACGGCGGTCGTGGCGAGCAGCAGCGCCACCCAGTTCAGCCAGGCGAAATTGCCGGAGAACACCAGCCACAGCTGGGTGGCGATGATGATGCAGGCGGCCACGCTCGCCACCGGCTGCGGCGCGAACAGCCCGAACGGCACGACGAGCTGGGCGAAGTGATTGGCCGCGACCTCCACCCGGTGCAGCGGCCGGGGCAGATGGTGGAAGAACCAGCTCAGCGGACCTGGCATCGGCTGGGTCTCGTGGTGGTAGTACAGGCAGGTCAGGTCACGCCAGCACCGGTCGCCGCGCATCTTGATCAGCCCGGCACCGAACTCCACCCGGAACAGCAGCCAGCGCGCGGCGAACAGCACCAGCAGCGGCGGCGCGACGGTGTCGTTGCCGAGGAAGATCGCCAGAAATCCCGCCTCGAGCAGCAGCGATTCCCAGCCGAAGGAGTACCACGTCTGCCCGACATTGACGATCGACAGATACAGCACCCACAGCACGAACCACAGCAGCATCGACGCCCACAGCGGCACCAGATCCGCGGCCCCCACGGCGACCGCCACCGCCAGCGCCGCCCCCGACCAGGCCAGGACGGCATAGAACCGATCGGAGTAGTGCAGGTGGAACAGGCTCGGTGACCGGCGGAACGGGGTGCGGGCCAGGTAGCGCGGCACCGGCAGCATCCCGCGCTCGCCGAGCAGCGCGCGGAACTGCAGCGCCGCGGCCAGGAACGCGAGCGCGTAGATCACCGCCAGGCCACGCTGGAAGATCAGTCTGCCCTGCCAGTACTCCGGTGCCGTGAACCACTCCATGCACCCGCTCCCGGACGGTCGGCCTCCCCGGTTCGATTGTCCACCCGATGACCGATCGGCGAAATGGGCGTCGTCATCGGTCGCCGGTCAGCAGGACACGCAGGTCGTGTTCGCGCCACCGGTCGACGACCCCCGGACACACCTTCAGATACTCGACGATGCGATCGGTGTCCCAGCCGTGTGATTCGCGCAGGCCCGCGCCGATCATGGCCAGGTACCGGGCCGACGGTTGTTGCAGCGCGACGGTTTCCGGTGCCCACGGCGCGGTGAAGGTCAGGACGGGCGCACCGTCCTCGGTGCCCGCGTGCAGCACGGTCTCGTAGCGGCCCGGCCCGAGCCGCACCGCGCCGTCGGCGAGCACCCGCGCCAGGTCGAAGCCTGCGCCGGGCTCGCGGTACATCTCCTGGGCTTGCAGATCGGCGAACTGGTCGACGGTGAGCAGGTACCCGCGGGCCGCGACCCCGGTCGGCCAGCCCGCGGCGGGCCGGTCGGCGTAGAAGGCGACGCCTCCGGTCCAGACCGGGCTCTGCCAGGCGAAATACAGGCTTCCCCGCAGTGTGAGTGCGGTGACGGCCGCCGGTGGGGTGGGGTCGCGGAACCCCGGATAGGTGTGCGAGGTCCCCGGCAGAGTGCCACCGCGACGGTAGTAGGCGAAGCGCGCGGCATGCATATTGGAGCCGTACGCGGCATACCAGACGTGCTGAACTGTGGTCACGGGCTCACCTCGGGTGGGTCACGGTTCCCTGAGCGAAGGAAACGAATCCGCTCCTGCTGTCGATTCTTCCTTCGACGGGTCGGGGAGGACATCGAGGGGAGAGATCATGAGATCAGCGATCGCGGTGGCCGCGCTGGTGGCACTGGCGGGGGGACTCGCCGGCTGTGCTGGCGACCAGGGATCGGGCGCGCAGCCGACCGTCACCCAGCCGTCCGCACCTAGCGGGACACCGCCGACCGGCGCGCCGGCCACCGGGCCCGCCGTCGTACCCGCCCCCACGGCTCCGACCGGTGCGCCGGTACCGACCCGCGAGGACGCCACCGTCGACGCTCGCGACTACCAGCAGCGCGACAACTACTACTTCCAGTCACCCACCGGCAACATCATGTGCGGCATCCTCGCCGACGCCCCCTTCGGCGTCGGCTGCCAGCTCGCCCGCACGAATGTCATTCCACCCCAACTCCCGAACTGCGACGACGCACCCGACCGCAAGGTCGCCGTCCACGTCGTCGACGGCAAGTCCGAATTCCTCTGCACCAGCCAGGGCATCTTCGTCGGCTCCCCGGTCGACGGCACCAACAAGGGCGGCGGCGCAACCCTGCACTACGGCGACACCCTCGTCGTCCGCGGCGTCGCCTGCACCTCCACCCAGCAGGGCGTCCGCTGCGACGCGGCAGGCCACGGTTTCACCATCTCCGCCGACAACCAGACCCTGTTCTAGTCGATGGGCCTGCACCGAAAAGGCGGGGCGGCAATAGTATTGCCGCCCCGCCCTTTCAGAAGGACTACTGTGCCGTCGACTTGAACCGGCGCAGGCGCAGGCTGTTGCTCACCACGAATACCGAGCTGAACGCCATGGCGGCGCCGGCCAGCATCGGGTTGAGCAGGCCTGCCATGGCCAGGGGGATGGCGGCCACGTTGTAGGCGAAGGCCCAGAACAGGTTGCCCTTGATGGTGGTCAGGGTGCGGCGGGACAGGCGGATCGCGTCGGCGGCGGCGCGCAGGTCGCCGCGGACCAGGGTCAGGTCGCTGGCCTCGATGGCGACATCGGTGCCGGTGCCCATCGACAGGCCCAGGTCGGCCTGGGCCAGGGCGGCCGCGTCGTTGACGCCGTCACCGACCATGGCGACGACCTTGCCCTCGGCCTGCAGCCGCTTGACCGTGGCGACCTTGTCCTGCGGCAGCACCTCGGCGATGACCTCGTCGATGCCGACCTCGTCACCGATGGCGCGGGCCGCGCGGGCATTGTCACCGGTGAGCAGGATCGGGGTCAGGCCGAGCGCGCGGAACTGCGAGATGGCCTGCGCCGAGGTCGGTTTCACCGCGTCGGCGACGACGAGCACGCCGCGCGCCTTGCCGTCCCAGCCGACCGCGACCGCGGTCTTGCCCGCCGACTCCGCTTCCGCCATGGCGGTTTCCAGCGCCTCGGGCAGTGCCTGCGACCAGTCGGCCAGCAGCCGCGCCCGGCCCACGATCACCGCGTGCCCGTCGACGACGCCCTGCACACCGAGACCCTCGACATTGGCGAAGCCCTCGACCTGCGGCAGCGTGCCGACCTCGTCCCGAGCGCCCTTGGCGATCGCCTGCGCGATCGGGTGCTCCGACGAATCCTCCAGCGCACCGGCCAGTTCCAGCACCCGACTACCGAGCTCCCCTTCGGCCGGGATCACGTCGAGCAGGGTCATCTTGCCGGTGGTGACGGTGCCGGTCTTGTCCAGCACGATGGTGTCGACCTTGCGGGTCGATTCCAGCACCTCCGGTCCCTTGATCAGGATGCCGAGCTGGGCGCCGCGACCGGTGCCGACCATCAGCGCGGTCGGGGTGGCCAGGCCGAGGGCGCACGGGCAGGCGATGATCAGGACCGCGACGCCCGCGGTGAACGCCGCCGCGATCGCGCCGCCGGTACCGAGCCAGAAGCCGAGCGTGGCGACGGCCAGCGCGATGACGATCGGCACGAAGATGCCGGAGATCTTGTCGGCCAGCCGCTGGGCCTGCGCCTTGCCGGTCTGCGCGTCCTCGACCAGCTGCGCCATCTGGGCCAGCTGGGTATCGGCGCCGATCCTGGTGGCGCGCACCAGGAGTCGTCCGCCGACATTGACGGTCGCGCCGGTGACGACGTCATCGACGCCGACTTCCACCGGCACCGACTCGCCGGTGAGCATCGAGGCGTCGACGGCCGAGGAACCCTCGGTCACCACACCGTCGGTGGCGATCTTCTCGCCCGGCCGCACGATGAACTCGTCACCGACGGCCAACTGCTCCACCGGAATCCGGGTCTCCACGCCACCCCGCACCACCGCGACATCCTTGGCGCCCAGCTCGAGCAGCGCCCGCAGCGCCGCACCGGCGCGGCGCTTGGAGCGGGCCTCGAAGAAGCGCCCGGCCAGGATGAACGTGGTGACGCCCGCCGCGGCCTCCAGGTAGATGCTGCCGGTGCCGTCCATCCGCGCGATGGTGAACTCGAACGGGTGGGTCATCCCCGGCGTGCCCGCTGTACCCCAGAACAGGGCGTACAGCGACCAGCCGAAGGCGGCGAGTACGCCGATCGACACCAGCGTGTCCATGGTGGCGGTGGCGTGCTTCAGGTTGGTCCACGCCGCCTTGTGGAAGGGCAGCGCGCCCCACACCACGACCGGCGCGGCCAGCGTCAGCGAGAGCCACTGCCAGTTGGTGAACTGCAACGCCGGGATCATCGCCATCGCGATCACCGGGACGGTGAGTACCAGCGAGACCAGCAGCCGGGTGCGCAGCGAGGCCGTGGGGTCCGGCTCGGCGGCCGCGTCCTCGGTGGGCTCGGCCTGCTTCGGCGCGGGCAGTGCCGCGGTGTAGCCGGCCTGCTCGACGGTGGCGATCAGTTCCTCGGGGGAGACGTCACCGGTGAAATCGACCCTGGCCTTCTCGGTGGCGTAGTTGACCGTCGCGGTGACCCCGTCGAGCTTGTTGAGCTTCTTCTCGATCCGGTTCGCGCAGGAAGCGCAGGTCATGCCACCGATCACCAGTTCGACCTGGCTGGTGCCCGGTGGTTGCGTCACGGTGGTCATGGGTGCTCCGTTTCGTTCCTGGTATCGATTCTTACTGAGGGATTGCTGGTGGGCTACATCAGTGCCGTGGCTGCGCCGGTGGCCTTGCCCGAGTCGAGGTGAGTTACGTCAGTGCCCGTGGCCCGGGGTGCCGTGGTCGGCCGGTGCACTCGTCGGCGCGGGGTTGCTCGCGCCGACGGCGTCCGGCTGGGCGACCCGCACCGTGAACTCGGCTGTGCGCACGACGCCCTGGTGCTGGAAGTCGAGGAACAGACGGTAGTCGCCCGCACTCGGCGCGTTCACCACGAAGTCGACGCCGGGACCGGCGGGAGTGACCCCGTCACCGGGCGTGCCCTCGGGATGAACGTGCAGATAGGCGAGGTCGGCCGCCCGCAAAGCGACCAGATGACCGTAAGCCCCGAGGTAGGGCTGCAGGTCGGTGACCGGCGCGCCGTTGCGGCTCACCGAGAGCGTGACCTTCGACGCCGCACCCGGGGTGACGGTGCCGTTCAGCGCGACCGTGTACTCCCCGACCTGCGCGGTGGCCGCCGGGGCCGGCAGCGCCTGCACGTCATAGTTGCCCGCGACGCGCAGATCGGCGCCGAGAGTCAGGTTCGACCCGCCCACCGGCGTGAAGTCGGCGAACACGCGGTAGTCGCCCGCCCTGCTCAGATTCAGCGGAACAGACCAGGTCCCGGCCGGGTCCAGCACCGGATGCACGTGCTGGAAACCGGCCATGTCCCGCCGGACCACTATGAGGTGCAGGTCCTTGTCGTGGCTGGTCTCGTACTTGGTGACCGGGGCGCCGGTGGCGTCGAGGATGCGGAAGGCGACGGGTGTCTGCGCCGCGGTCGTGGTGTTCGGCTTGTCCAGGGCCAGTGTGTAGCCCTGATCGGTGACCAGCAGGCCACCGGGCAGATCGGCGGACGGCGCCGCGGCGGTCTCGTGCTCGCCGTGCCCGGCCGGTTCGGTGGGTTCCGGACCGACCAGGGCACCTGCGGCCAGAGCGATCCCGAAGACCGCCGCGAGGCCGAGGGTGAAACCGGCGAACTTGCCTGTTGCGTTCATCGGGATGCTCCGTTTCGGGGTTCAGTCGGCGAGCTGGAAACCGGCCGCGGTGACGGCATCGGCGAGGGCGGTGCGGTCGGGTTCGGCGCCTTCGATGGTCACCGAGCCCGCGGCCAGGTCGACCTCGACGCCGGTGACGCCGGGCAGGGCGCCGACCTTGTCGCGCACCTTGTTGGTGCAGCAACCGCAGGTCATGCCGGTGACGGTGACGGTGGTGCTCATGGTGGTGTTCTCCTCGTCGTCGATCTCAATCATTACCATACCCCCCTAGGGTACGTTGTCAAACAGTCGCGTCGGCCGTCGCCGGGGCCGGGGTGCGCATGACCGCCGCGGTAATGCCCGCGCCGGCCAGGGCCAGCAGGCCCGCGCCGAGGAAGGCCGCCGAGTAGCCGTCGGTCAGTGCCGTGGCGTCGCCCAGCTCGCCCGCGCCGAATGCCGCGGCCACGGCTGTCATCGCGGCCAGGCCGAGCGCGGAACCCACCTGGTAGCTGACGTTGACGATGCCCGAGGCCAGGCCGCCCTCCTCCGGTCGCGCCGCCGAGATGGCGGTGCCGAGCGAGGGGATGAAGGCCAGCGACATACCGCCGGCGGCCACCAGCGAGGCGGGCAGCACGTCGACCCAGAAGTTGCCGGTCGGGCGAACCAGCGACATGATCCCCAGGCCGAGGCCGAGCACGATCAGGCCGGTGACGATCATCGGCTTGGCGCCGAAGCGCTGCATGGCCTTCGGGGCCAGCACCACCATGCCGAGCATGATCAGCGTGGTCATCGGCAGTAGCGCGGCGCCCGACGGGAACGCGCTGTAGCCGAGCACCTGCTGCAGGTACAGGTTGAGGAAGAACCACATCGGCACCCAGGCGGCCGCCAGTGCGAACTGGGCGAAGTTGGCGGCGGCGAGGTTCGGCGCGCGGAAGATGCTCAGCCGCATCAGCGGTTCGCCGCGGCGCGACTGGATGGCGACGAAACCGGCCAGCAGCGCGGCGGCCAGCGCCAGCACGCCCCAGGTCTGACCCGAAGCCCAGCCTGCCTCCGGCGCCTGCACGATCGCGTATACCGCGGCCGCCAAACCGGCTGTCACGGTGACGGATCCGGCGATATCGATCGAGCCCTTGCGTGCGGGAGCGGCGGGCATCAGCAGCGGAACCGCGATCAGCGCGAGTACCGCGATCGGGATATTGATGTAGAAAACCCAAGGCCAGCTGATGTATTCGGTGATCACGCCGCCGAGGAACACGCCCGCGGTACCACCGGCCGGTGCGGCCGCGCCGTAGACGGCGAGTGCCTTGGTGAGTTCCTGTGGCGAGCCGCCGAACAACATCATCAGCAGGGTGAGCGCCGACGGTGCGATCAATGCGGCGCCCGCGCCCTGGATCGCCCGGCCCGCGAGCTCGAGGCCGACAGTGCCTGCGGCGCCGGCGATCACGGAGCCGACGGCGAGGACCAGCCAGCCCGCGCCGAATACCCGGCGCGCGCCGAGCAGGTCGGAGAGCCGGCCGCCGAGCAGGAGCAGGCCGCCGAAGGCGATCACGTAGGCGTTGAACACCCAGGTCAGATTGCCGGGGGTGAAGCCGAGCTCGGCCTGCATCTCGGGCAGCGCGATCCCGATGATCGAGGTGTCCATGATGACCATGAATTGCGCTGCGGCGATCACCGCCAGCGCCCACCACTTGCGGGTGGATTGTGATTGCGTAGTCACGACTTTCGTCCTTTCGAGCGGAGTGCGTCTCGTGCTCGGTACCATACCCCCCTAGGGTATTGACCTGTCAAGCCTCCGGCGAGAAGGATTCGGAGAGACGAAAACCCGGCCCGCATCGCGGCGGGCCGGGCGTATGGAGCTGTGCGGGGTCAGGATTCGGGGCGATAGGTGATCAGCGCGACGGCGGGCGCCGACACCATCTGAACCTGTGCGCTCCCGTTGACGGAGATGTGCGCGAAGCCGCCCTCAATGGCGACGTGCACATCGTGCACCGTCGACGCCGGCCGCCCGTCGGGATCGGTCAGGGTGTAGCCGTCGACCAGCGCGACGGTGTCGGCGGCACGCCACTTCGGGGTCATGGCACTCTCTTTCGTGGTGCTCGGAACAAGCGGAAAGTCCAGTTCAGGGCGGGCGACATGGTTGAAGTAGTTCGACAGCACGTTCAACGCCACATGGCCGACCGCCTCGGCCAGCTCGCCGTCGCCGACACCGCTGTTCCTGGCCTCGGTCAGCTGCTCGTCGCGCACCCGGCCGCCGGTGCGCAGCACCTCGCGGGCGAAGCGCAGCACGGCTTCGGCATGCGGGCTCTCGGCCCGTGCTGCGCGCGTCGCTGTGATCGCCTCGGGGGTGAAGCCCATCTTCGCCGCACGCATGGTGTGCGCGGAAACGCAGTATTCGCAGCCGTTCTCGCTCGCGATCAGCAGGGCGAGCTGCTCGCGGGTCTTGGCGCCGAGCTTGCCCGCGGTCAGCGCGTCCCGCAGGCGCAGATACCCCCGTAGGGTGGCCGGGCTGTTCGCCATCGCGGCATAGAGGTTCGGCACCCGGCCCAGTTGCCGCTGCACCTCGGCGAGTAGTTCGCCCTGTTCGGCATCGGCGGTGTCGGGGGTGACGAGGGGAAGTCGGGACATGGTGCGCTCCAGGGTTTTCGACGACGGTACTGATCGGTACCGAATTGAGACGGTACTGATCGGTTCCATGACGGTCAAGCAATTCGGTACCGATCGTTTCCGTTCTGGTACGGTGAGCGCATGGCGACACAGGCCAAGCAGCGGTTGCTCACGACCGCGGAAGAGTTGTTCTACGCCGAGGGCGTCCGCGCCGTCGGCATCGACCGGCTGCTCCAGGAGTCCGGCGTCGGCCGCGCCTCCTTCTACCGCCACTTCGCGAGCAAGGACGACCTCGTCGTCGCCGTCCTGGAAGACCGCGACCGCCGCTGGCTCGACTGGCTGCGCGCCTCGGTCGAATCCGTCGACGACCCCGCGGCCCGCCCGCTGGCCGTCTTCACCGCCCTCGCGGAACGCTTCGCCCGCAACGACTTCCGCGGCTGCGCCTTCATCAACACGATGATCGAAATGGCCGACGCCACCTCCCCGGCCCACCAGGTCGCCGACCGGCACAAGCGCCGCGTCATCGCCTACCTCACCGAACTCCTCACCGCCGCAGACCAACCCGATCCGGACACCCTCGCCGCCGAACTGGCCCTGCTCATCGACGGCGCCATCGTCACCGCCGTCCGCGAGAACTCCCCGGCCGCCGCCGACCGCGCGGCCGCCATCGCCGCCCGGCTGCTCGCCTGAGTGTCGGTGGCGGCATCGAGCGGCGACTGCCTGGGGGTCACCCGGATGCGCAGTGCAGGCGTACGGCGCGGTCGGCGGCGGGGCTGTGGGGCTTACTGCGCGTGCAGGTGACGGGCGGTCGGTGAGGTGGGCACGGTCGCTGGGTCGGGGGCGGTGCCGAGCAGCCGGTCGGCCGTGCCGGAGGTGGTCACGGTGAACCAGTAGTGCTCGTTCTTGTAGTGGTGGTGGCGGTGGTTGCGCCAGATCGCCCGGTAGAGAGCGTGCTTGGGCTTGTAGTCGGTGTGGATGAGGTAGTGGGTCCACTCGTAGAGCAGGCCGAGTGTGGTGATCGTCAGCAGGAAGGTCAGGCCGAGGCCGAGGCGGGGGAATGCCAGCAGGGCGATGGCGACCAGCGTGACGATGGTGAGCAGCAGGGATTTGGGCGGGATGAACACCAAGGGGGTGTCGCGCGGATCAGTGTGGTGCTCACGGTGTTTGCGCGCGAGCTCGCTGTCGATGGTGATCGGGCCGAGGTGGCGCGGGCGCCAGTGCAGCACCGTCACGTGGATGATCCACTCGGTCACCGGGAAGGTGGCGACGACGATCAGGGGAACGAGGGCGTCGGTGAGCTCCCAGTCGCCGACGGCGACGCGGGCCACCAGCGCGACGACGAAAACCGCGGCGATCATCCAGGGTGACGGGTGCCGGACGAACTCGCGCGCCATCTCGCGCAGCGTCGCGCCGCGGCGGATCGCGCCGGTCGTGCGGCGTTGCCCGGTATCGATCGGGGTGTCCCCTGCCGGGGCGGTCTCGTGCGACGTCGTTGTCGGACGGTCATTCTTCATGGCGATTCCTTGGGTGGATCACGCCCCGTCGAGGGCGTGAATGAGAGCGGTGGTCGCCGGCCCGAGCAGTGCCCGGGCGAAATCGGCGGCCTTTTCCGGCTCGCCCGCGGCAATCGCGGCGGCCAGGTCTCGATACGCGCCACCATTGCCCACCTCGGCCGACATGATCGGCGCGAGCGCTGCGAGCGCGGGTTCATAGGCGGCGCGCAGCATGGAATACATCAGCCGGAACGCGATCGAATCGGCGAGATCGAGAACGTGATCCCAGAATTCGAGGGCGATCCGCTGCTGGGTGAGCGGGTCCGATTCGGCGACAAGGGAATCCACCGATTCGTGCAGCAGCGTCAACTCGCCGTCGACCTGCGACTCGGCGCCGCCGCGCACCCGCGCGGCCGCGAGCTCGGCGATCTTCGGACCGTTGTGCAGCCGCGCCTCGAGAATGCTGCGCGCCACCCCCGGGTCGATGGTGTCACCCCGCAGCAGCAGCCGAGGCAGCACTTCCAGCCCCGCACTCCGCCGATAGTCGAGCACCGTGGTGGCCTCACCCTGCCGCACCGACACCAGCCCCGCCGCGGCCAGCCGCTGCAACGCCTCCCGCACAGCAGGCCGCGAAACCCCCAGCGCCTCGGCCAACTGCCGCTCACTCGGCAACGTACTCCCCGCCACCAACTCCCCGCCCAGCACCTCGGCGGCGATCTGCTCGAACACATCACCGGAAACCGAGCGCTTCACCACGGGAGTCCATGCCATGCCACTGATAATGCGCCCAACAGGTCAAGAGGTCAAGTGGTCAGACCAGTGCATGAAGCTGGTCAATTGATCACCAGGCTTTCGCGTCGACATCGCCCGAGAGCGAAAATCCATCAAAGCCTGGTGATCGAACGTCCAGATGGGCGTCAGCTCGGGTCGGAGCCGCGGATGGCGGAGAGCCAGGTGAAGGTGGCGGCGGCGACCGTGGTGGCGGCGGCGAAGGCGCCGGTGCCGCCGTTCATGACGTAGACCCACAGCAGGCCGGCGATGGGGGAGCCGACGGCGGGCTGGATGTCGAGGATCAGGCGGCGGGCGATGCTGAACGCCGGTACCTCGGTGGGGCGGGTCGGGTTGTCGATCAGTTTGCCCGCGGGCTCGGTGGTGCGGACCCGGCCGGAGGGGTAGAAGCGGGTATCGCCCGACCGGATCGTGCGGCCGGTCAATTCCAGGTCCGTGGGCGTCAGCGTGGACAGGCTCGGTTCGTAGAAGACCGGCTGCCACACCATCCGATCACCACTGGTGATCTCCAGCCACGACCGGCTCACCAGCCGATGCTGCTGCCGGACCCGCTTTCCGCCCACCGTGCCCGTCGCCACGAGACCGGTCGGGATGACACCGAAGGCGAGTCCGAGCTGATAGGCGGTGACAGCGAGGATCGCCAGGGCGACCACGGCGAGCGCGCTCACCTGATCGAGATCGGCGAACGGCACCCACGCGGCGATGACCGCGAGGGTGCCGGACGTGACCAGCAGTGGGTAGGTGAGGGCGCGCGCCGGGCCTGAACTGGTCACGGCTACTTGACGAAGCCGATCTTGGTGTAGTCGAGCGACGCCAGGCCTGCCGCACCGTAGTTGGCGAGCGTGTCGCGCACCGCGACATTGCCGGGCGACTGCATCAGCGGAAGGGAATGGCCTTCCTCGAAGACCTTCCGGTCGACCTGGTTCGCCAGTTCGATCGCCTTGGCCGGGTCGAGTTCGGACACGGTCTGCTCGATGAGAGCGTTGAGCTCGGGCGAGCCGATCCGCCCGTAGTTGCCCTGGACGTCGTCCGGGTAGAGCCCGTAGATCTGGTTGAGGCTGCCCAGCGGGAACGGGTCGCCGACCCAGCTCCATTGGGCGACATCGAAATTGCCCGGATGGATGTTGTCGGCGAAGAAGCCCGCTCCTCGCTTCGTCTCGATGTTCAGCTTGACGCCGATCTGCGCGAGATTCTGCTGAATGATCTGGGCGATACTCACCCAGGTGTCATCGTTGTACATCACGTCGCGGATCTCGAGCTTGCGCCCGTCCTTTTCGCGCACATCGCCGTTGAGCTTCCAACCGAGGGCGTCGAGTTCGCTGGCGGCCGCGGTGGGATCGAAGCCGAGGCTGTTGTCCTGGTAGCCCTGCTGGCCGACGAGGTAGACGTGATTGTTGAGCGGTTTCGGGTCCTGAACCAGGCCGTTCTGGATCGCGTTGGCGATTCCCTGACGGTCGATGGCCTTGGAAATCGCGACGCGCACACCCTGCTCGGCCAGGATCGAACCCGGTGCGCCGTTGAATGTCAGGTGCGACCACTGGTTGCCGGGAGCGCGGCGGATGACGATGCCGGGCGTGCTCCGCGCGGTCTGCACGTCGTTGATGTCGCCCAGTCCGACAGCATCGATCTCGTTGTTCTGGAGCGCGGGCAGGGTCGCCGCGCTGTCGAGCACGCTGAAGGTGATGGTGTCGAGTTTGGGGGTGTTGCCCCACCACAGGGGATTTCGTTCGAGGACTATCCGCCCCTGACCCCGGTCGATGGACTGGACCTTGAACGGACCGGCCGAGAGACCGGGACCGTCTACGACACTCTTGTTGAAGGCCTCCGCGCTGCTCGTCACCGACTTGGGATAGAGGAACGAGTTCCCGGCGAACTGTCCGCGCCAATCGGCATAGTGCTGATCGAAGGTGATGATCGCTTGCCGGTCGTCGACGCCGCGTTCGACCTTTTCGACCCGGTCGAAACCGTTGGCGATAGCGATCAGATAGGACTTGTCCTTCCCGCTGAGCGCGTTCGCCTGCGAGCTGATGTCCTCCCAGGTGATCGGTGAACCATCCGACCAGACCGCCTTCGGGTTGATCGTGTACGTGACCTGCTGCGGGTCGGTGGAACTCAACGAGACATCGGTGAAGTAGTCGGTATTGACCGACAGCTCCGCACTGGCGTTCGTGGCGAACGCCCGCGGCATCGTCGGCCGCAACACTCCGGCGATCTGCGCGTCGTTACCGTCGGTGTGCAGTGCGTTCCAGTTCTGCGGCAGCGCGCTGAGCGACAGGCGCAGATTGCCGCCGTCGCGCAATTCACTGACATCCTTCGGATTGATGTCATTGGTGGTGCCGAGCGCTGCCTCGCCGGTGGGCGAGCTGTCCTTACCCGAGCCGCACCCGGCAGCGATCAGGCTGACGACGACCAGTGGTATCGCCAGGCGGGTGGTCATCGAACGAATTCGCATGGTCCGCTCCCTTTCCCCTTGGTTCGCTGCACGAGTGCGGCACGGTGGTAGCTACTTGACGAAGCCGACCTTGGTCAGGTCGCTGGAGGCGAGACCGAAGGCTCCGTAATTGGCCAGCGTAGAGCGAACGGCCACGGCGCCGGGAGACTGCACGATGGGCAGCGAGAAACCTTCCTCGAAGATCATCCGGTCGGCCTTGTTGGCGAGTTCGATCGCCTTCTCCGGATCGAGCTCGGAGATGGTCTCCTCGATGAGGGCGTTGAGCTCGGGGCTGCCGATGCGGCCCTTGTTGCTCAGCCGGTTCTCGGGGTTGTAGGCGTAGATCTGCGGCAGCGCGCCGAGCGGCAGGATGCCGCCGGACCAGGTGAACTGGCAGATGTCGAAGTTGCCCGGGTCGATCACGTCCTTGAACAGGCCGTTGCCGGGAACGGTCTGGATGGTCAGCTTCACGCCGATGGCGGCCAGGTTCTGCTGGGCGACCTGCGCGATCTGGACCCACGCGTCCTGCTGGTACATCACATCGCGCAGTTCCAGCTTCCGGCCGTTCTTCTCGCGGACGTCGCCGTTGAGCTTCCAGCCCAGCTCGTCCAGCATGCGCGCCGCTTCGGCGGGGTCGTAGCCGACGGCCTGGGCATTGTCCTGGTAGCCCTTCTGACCCTTCATGAAGATGTGGTTGTTCAGCGGCTCCGGCTTCTCGACGACGCCGTGCTGGGTGGTGGTGGCGATGGCCTGGCGGTCGATGCCCTTCGAAATCGCGATGCGCAGTTTCGGATCCTCGAGCAGCGCACCGGGCGCACCGTTGAAGGTGAAGTGCGAGAACCGCTGCGACGGCGTGCGGCGAACGATCAGACCCGGCGAATTGGCCGCGGTCGTGATCTCCTCGACGCCTGAGACCGACGCCGCGTCGAGCTCGTTGTTCTGCAGGGCCGCCATGCGGGCCTCGTAGGAGAGCACAGCGAAGGTGACCGTATCCAGCTTGGGCGTGTTACCCCACCACTTCGGATTGCGGTTCAGGGTGATTCGCTGCTGTCCCCGGTCGATCGAGGTGATGATGAACGGACCCGCCGACACCGGCAGCTCGTTGCGCGCCCAATTCTCGAACGCTTCGGGCGACTGCGTGGAGGCCTTCGGGTAGAGCGGGTTGAACATGCCCTTCCACTCGGCGTAATGCTTGGCGAAGGTGACCACGGCCTGCCGGTCGTCGACGCCGCGCTCGACCTTCTCCACCCGGTCGAAGCCGTCGGTGCCGCGCACCTGGTAGGCGACGTTCTTCCCGGTCAGCGACTGGGCTTGGGACCGCATGTCTTCCCAGGTGATGGGCGTGCCGTCGGACCAAACCGCCTTGGGGTTGATCGTGTAGGTCACCTGCTGGGGGTCGGTGCCGGTGAGCTGGATATCGGTGAAGTAGTCGTGGTCGACGGACAGTTCGCCCGCGGCGTTCGACGTGATCGTGCCCGGCAGCGTCCAGCCGACGACATCGGAGACATCCGCGCTGGCATCGACATGGTCGGAATTGAAGGTTTCCGGGAACGCGGTCAGCGCTAGACGCAGGTTGCCGCCGTCACGGACTTCGCTCGCGTCCTTCGGGTTGATGTCGTTGGTGGCGCCGATCTCGATGGCGCCGATCTGCGAACCGGTATCGGACCCACAGCCACCAAGTACCAAGGTCAACGCGACAACAGGCGCCGCGACGCGGAAACCGGCGCGACGCAGCCGGGATGCGTAAGTAGCAGTGGTCATTTCGTGAATCCGATCTTCGTGTAGTCGTACGATGCCAATCCCGGCGAGCCGATATTGGCGAGGGTGGTGCGGGCGCCATAACTGCCGTCGGACTGCATGAGCGGCAGGGAGTGGCCTTCCTCGAAGACCATGCGGTCCACCTGGTTGGCCAGGTCGATGGACTTCTGGGGGTCGAGTTCGGTGAGGGTGCGTTCGATGAGGGCGTTGAGTTCGGGGGAGCCGATGCGGCCGTAATTGCCCTGCAGGTCGTTGGGGTCGTAGTAGTAGATCTGGCGGATGCTGGCGAGGGGGAACGGGTCGCCCAGGAAGGTGAATTGGGCGGCGTCGAAATCGCCGGGCTGGATGACGTCGGTGAAAAGGCCCGCGGCGGGCTTGGTGTCGATGGTCAGTCCGACGCCGATCGCGGCCAGGTTCTGCTGGATGATCTGGGCGATCTGCACCCAGGTCGGGTCGTTGTACATGACGTCGCGGATGACGAGTTTGCGGCCGTCCTTCTCGCGGATGTCACCATTGAGCTTCCAGCCCAGCGCGTCGAGTTCCTGGGCGGCGGCGGATGGATCGAAGCCGAGACTGTTGTCCTGGTAGCCCTTCTGGCCCTGCAGGAAGACGTGGTTGTTCAGCGGTTTCGGGTTCTCGACGAGGCCGTTCTGGATCGCGGAGACGATGCCCTGGCGGTCGATCGCCTTCGAGATCGCCACGCGCACAGCGGGGTCGGCGAGGATCGAGCCGGGTGCGCCGTTGAAGGTGATGTGCCGCCAGCGATTACCGGGGGCACGGCGGACGACGAGTCCTTCGGTGCCGCGGACCGTCTTCACGTCGTCGATGGTGGTGAGCAGCGCGAGATCGAGCTCGTTGTTCTGCAGGGCCTGTACCCACGACGATCGGTCGAGCACGCTGTAGGTGATGGTGTCGAGGACCGGCTTGTCGCCCCACCATTTCGGGTTGCGGCCCAGAGTGATCCGGCCCTGAGCACGGTCGGTGGCGGTGATGACGAAGGGGCCTGAGGTGAGGCTGATCGCGTCGACCAGGCTGGTATTGAACGCCTCGGGCGTGCTGGTCACCGACTTCGGGTACAGGGAGCTGTTGCCTGCGAACTGGCCACGCCAGTCGGCGAACGGGGTGTGGAAGGTGAGGATCGCCTGGCGGTCGTCGACGCCGCGCTCCACCTTCTCGACGAACTCGAAACCGCTGGTGATCGCGATCAGGTAGCGCTTGTCGCGGCCGCTGAGCGCGTTCGCCTGCGCGGCGATGTCCTCCCAGGTGATCGGCGAACCATCCGACCACACCGCTTTCGGGTTGATCGAATAGGTGACCCGCATCGGGTCGGTGCCGGTCAGCGCTATATCGGTGAAATAGTCGGTGTTGACGCTGAGCTGTCCGGCCGCGTCGATCTCGAACGAGCGGGGCATCATCGGCCGCAGGATGTCGGCGATCTCGCCCTCGTTGCCGTCGTTGGACAGCGTGTTCCAGTTCGCCGGATACGAGGTGGTGGCCAGCCGCAGATTCCCACCCTCACGCAGCGCATCCAACCCCTGCGGATTGATATCGCTGGTCGTCCCGAGCGCATCGCTGAGACCGGTCGCCGACTCCTCACCCGCCCCACACCCCGCCACGATCATCCCGGCCGCCACCACCACCGCGGCGCAGCGCAGCCTGGTGCGGCGACGGGACTGCATTCCTCGGGATCTCATGGCGTGCCTCCAGGTGTTCAGCCGCTGACGACGGGTTCCGGGACTGCCGCGATCAGCGCGCGGGTGTACTCGTGCTGAGGATTCGCGAAGATCTGCTCGGCCGGGCCGGATTCGACGATCTTGCCGCGCAACATGACGGCGATGTCGTGGGCGAGATTGCGGACGACGGACAGGTCGTGCGAGACGAACAGGTAGGACAGTCCGCGTTCGGCCTGCAGGTCACGCAGCAGATTCAGCACGCCGGCCTGGATCGACACGTCCAGGGAGGAGACGGGTTCGTCGAGGACGAGCAGCTCGGGGTCGAGGGCGAGGGCGCGGGCGATGCTGATGCGCTGTTTCTGGCCGCCGGAGAAGTCCGCGGGGTAGCGCTCGGCGTGCTCGGGGCGCAAGCCGACCTGCCGCAGCAGCTCCGGTACCCGGCGGTTGACCTCCTCGCGGGAGCGGCCGTCGATGCGCAGCGGTTCGGCGAGCGCGTCGAAAATCGGCAGGCGGGGGTCGAGGGAGGAACTGGGGTCCTGGAAGACGATCTGCATCTTGCGGCGGATCTCGCGGGTGCGGTCCCTGGTGAGGCTCGCGACGTCGTTGCCGAGCACCTCGATGCTGCCCGACTGCGGGCGGACCAGGTCCATGATCTGGGACAGGGTCGTCGACTTGCCCGAACCCGATTCGCCGACCAGGGCCAGGGTGCGGCCGGAGCGCACGGCGAAGCTGATGCCGTCGACGGCACGGACCTCGCCGGTCTTGCGGCGCAGCAGCACGCCGGAGGTGAGCGTGAAGGTCTTCACCAGGTCGGTGACCCGCAGGACGACATCGGTATCGGTGGCGTCGGGCTGCGCCGGTTCGGCGATCTCCTTGCGGTAGGCCTCGAACAGCTGGGCCGTGCCGATCTCGGCGGTGCGGATGCAGGCCGCCGAGTGCCGGGGCGCGACCTTCTCCAGCGGCGGTTCGGCGGCGGTGCAGTCGTCGATCGCGATCGGGCAGCGCGGCGCGAACGAGCAGCCACGCGGCAGATCGTGCATGGCGGGCGGCGCGCCGACGATCGGGATCAGCGGCATGCGTGGCGGGCCGTCCATGCGCGGGATCGAACCGAGCAGACCCACCGTGTACGGCATCCGTGGCGCGGTGAAAAGCTCGGCGACCGGTGCGGTTTCGACGACCTTGCCCGCGTACATGACCGCGACCCGGTCGGCGATCGTGGCCGCGATGCCCATGTCGTGGGTGATCATGATGACGCCGGCGCCGGTGATGTCGCGGGCCTTGCGCAGCAGGTCCAGGATCTGGCGTTGCACCGTCACGTCGAGTGCGGTGGTCGGCTCGTCACAGATGATCAGCGCCGGATCGTTGGCGATGGCCATGGCGATCACCACGCGCTGGCGCATACCGCCGGAGAACTCGTGCGGGAACGCTCGCGAGCGCACCCGCGCGTCGGGGATCCCGACGAGTTCGAGCAGCTCGATCGCGCGTTCGCCCGCTTCCTTGCGGCTCATCGAGCCGTGCGCGAGCAGCGCCTCGGCTACCTGATCGCCCACCCGGTACACCGGGGTCAGCGCCGAGAGCGGGTCCTGGAAGACCATGCTGATCGAGGAGCCGCGCAGCTTCGACATCTGCTTGTCGCCCAGGCCGAGCAGCTCGCGCCCGCGCAGGCGGATCGAACCCTGCACCCGCGCCTGTTCGGGCAGCAGGCCGATCACCGCGAGCGAGGACACCGACTTGCCGGAACCGGACTCGCCGACGATCGCGAGCACCTCGCCGTCGGCGACGGTGTAGTTCACCCCGCGCACCGCGTCGACGCGGCCTTCCTCGCCGGGGAAGGAGACCCGCAGGTCGGTCACCTCGAGCAGGGGCGCAGTGGACGTGGTCATCGCTTCTCGGCTTTCTTCAACTCCACCTGCGCCTCGTCCTTCTTCTCGGCGACCTCCTTGCGCGCCTTGCGGGCACCGCGGGCGCCCGGGTCGAAGGCGTCACGCAGGCCGTCGCCGACGAGGTTGGCGCACAACACGATCGTGATCAGCAGGCCACCGGCGAACAGGAACAGCCACGGGTAGGTCAGCGCGGACTTGGTGCCCGCGGCGATCAGCGAACCCAGCGACACATCGGGCGGCTGGACACCGAAACCGAGGAAGCTCAAACCCGTTTCGGCGCTGATCGCGGCGCCGACGGCCAGCGTGGTGTCGATGATCAGGATCGAGGCGATGTTCGGGATGATGTGGCTGAGGATGATCTTGTGCGTCGGCGCGCCCATATACCGTGCGGCGCGGATGAATTCGCGTTCACGCAGGCTCAGGGTGAGACCACGGATGATGCGCGCGGAAATCATCCAGCCGAACACGCTGAGCAGCACGATCAGGATCGCGATCGAACCGGAACCCTTGGTGCGCGGCGCGAACAGCGCGATGATGATGAAGGCGGGGACGACCAGCAGCAGGTCGACCAGCCACATGATGGCCCGGTCGGTCCAGCCACCGAGCAGCCCGGCCAGGGCGCCCGCGGTGGAGGCGATGACGCTGGAGAACAGCGCCACACAGAAGCCGATGATCAGCGACTTCTGCAACCCGCGCATGGTCTGGGCGAGCACGTCCTGGCCGATCTGGGTGGTGCCGAACGGATGCTCGAGGCTCGGCGGCTTCAGCAGCGCCGTGTAGTCCATCTGCTGGTAGTCCCACGCCAGCAGCGGCGGCAGCGTGAAACTGACGATCACCAGCAGGAGCAGGATCACCGCGCCGACCACGGCGGGCTTGTTGCGCAGGAAGCGCCGCCAGACGAGCTTGCTGCGCCCGGCCGCGACCGCCTCGGGGGCGCCGACGACGATGAGTTCGGTTTCGGTCATGAGATACGCACCCTCGGGTCGAGAAGGGCCAGCACGACATCGGAGAGCAGACCCGACACCAGCACCACCAGCCCGGCGAAAGTGGCCACCGTGACGACGACGTAGAGGTCCTGGGAGTTCACCCCGTCGATGAACCATTCGCCGACGCCGTGCCAGCCGAAGATCTTCTCGACGAAGGTCGCGCCGGTGATCAGGCCGCCGAGGCTGTAGGCGAACATGGTCGCCATCGGGATCAGGGCGGTGCGCAGGCCGTGTTTGTACAGCGCGCGCTGGTGACTGAGGCCCTTCGACCTGGCGGTGCGGATGAAATCGCTCTGCAGCACGTCGAGCATCGCGTTGCGCTGGTAGCGGCTGTATCCGGCCGCGGCGCTGAGTACCAGCACCAGCGTCGGCAGGACGAGATGCTGCGCGCGGTCGACGAACTGGTTCCACCAGCCGACGATCTGGGTGGCCGAGGTCTCGCCGGTATAGAGGAAGATCTGCGTGCCGGTGGCCGTGTTGATCTGGAGCGCACCGTATTTCAGCAATGTCGCCAGCAAGAACACGGGCGTGGAGATGATCAGCAGTGACACCACGGTCGTGAAATAGTCACTGAACTTGTACTGCCGGATCGCGCCCGCCGCGCCGATCAGCACGCCGAGCACGGTGCCGATGACCGAGCCGAGGATCAGTAGCCGCAGGCTCACCGCCACCCGCCTGCCCAGTTCCTCGCTCACCGGCTGGCCCGCCAGCGTCGTCCCGAAATCCCCTTGCACGACGCCGCCGAGCCAGGTGAGATAGCGCTGGGGGATCGGCTCGTCGAGGTGCAACTGCTCGGCCTTGGCGTCGATGACCGACTGCGGCGGACGCGGATTGCGCTGCTCGAGACTGTCCAGCGGGCTGAAGGTGAGCGAGGCCAGGCTGAAGGTCAGGAACGAGGCCAGCAGCAATAGCACGACGTAGTTGAGCGCGCGCCGCAACAAGAAGCCGGTCATCAGTCCCCTCTGGATCGGGTATTCAGGCCCTGATCATAAGGACAGTCCGCCGTCCCCGCGTGGCGACGTGCGGCAGGATGGAACGGATGACGCCCCTGCACCCGAAACCGAAGTTGGTGGCCACCGATGTCGATGGCACGCTGATCGACGACGCGGACAAGGTATCGGCCCGCACCAAGTCCGTGGTCAACGCGCTCGTCGCCGACGGTGCCATCTTCGTGCTCGCCACCGGCAGGCCGCCGCGCTGGATCGATCCGGTCGTCAGCGAACTCGGTTACGCCCCGCTCGCGGTGTGCGGGAACGGCGCGGTCATCTACGACAGCGCCAGCGATCGCGTCCTGTCCAGCCACACCCTCGACGTCGAGACCCTGGGCTGGCTGGCCGAACTCGCCGAACACGCGCTACCCGGCTGCGGGCTGGCCACCGAGCGCGTCGGCGCGAGCGCGCACGACGCCGCTACCCCGCAGTTCGTCAGCTCGCCGAACTACGAGCACGCCTGGCTCAACCCCGACGACACCGTCGTCTCGCACGCCGAGGTCATCGAATCGCCCGCGATCAAGATGCTGATCCGGCTCAGCTCGGCCCGCAGTTCCGAGATGCGCGCCGCGCTCGCGCCGCTGATCGGGGACCGCGCCGAGATCACCTACTCCACCGAGAACGGGCTGATCGAGCTGGCGGTGCCGCGGGTGACCAAGGCGTCCGGGCTGGCCGAGGTGGCGCGGCGGGTCGGCGTGGACGACGCGTCGATCGTCGCGTTCGGCGATATGCCCAACGACGTGCCGATGCTGACGATGGCCGGGCACGGTGTCGCCATGGGCAACGCGCACCCGGAGGCGCGGGCCGCCGCGGACGAGGTCACTGGCAGCAACATCGACAACGGCGTCGCCATGGTGCTCGAACGCTGGTGGAGATAGACGAACGCGAAAACGGCCGGTGCCCTCGCTCGGAGGGGCACCGGCCGTTCTTCGCCATGACCGGGGGTTAGCCGGCCGGGGCGGGCTCCGGGGCGACCGGGGGCTGGGCCGGTGCCGGATCGACCGGTGCGGGTGCAGCCGGTGCGGGTGCGGCGGGCGCGGGTGCCGCTGGTGCGGGTGCGGCTGGTGCGGGTGCGGCGGCCTGCGGGTCAGCGGGGACCGGCGGGGTCGCGGGGGCGGCCGGTTCGGTCGATGCCGGTGCGGCCGGGGTGACGGGCACCGTCGACGTGGGCGCCGTGGTGGCGGGCGTCTGTTCGGGCTTGGTGCCGTCCATCCCTTCCATCTCTTCCTGGTAGGTCTCGTTGTAGGTCTTCCAGAACGTGGTGACGATGCCCGTGAGCTCGTTGAGCACCAGCGCACCGTTCTGGAAATCGGTGCGCAGACCGTCCGGCACCAGGTACGCGCTGCCGGTCGGCAGGCCGAGCACGCCCGCGTCGCCACCCAGGCTCAGATAGCGATCCAGGATCGCGCCGACCACTTCGAAGACCTGGCCGTTCTCGCCGGAGAAGATGTAGCCGTTGGCGAACTTCGCGTACTGACGACCCTGTGAGCCCGACAGCAGGTCCGACTGCGGCGCGCCGAGCGGACCGTCGACACCGCCGCGGCTCACCCAGTGCCTGGCGATCTCGTTCTCGCCGGACAGGCCGAGCAGCTTGTCGACCAGCGCGCCCAGCTCGGCCATGTTGCCCTGCGGTGCGCGGGCCTGCCTGCTCGGCGGACGGGACGGCGTCGCGGGTGAGGAGTAGGTGCCCGCGTTGCCCGCGGCGATATTGCGGATCCGGTCCATCAGCGCGTAGGCGGCGTCACCGGGGCAGTCGGTGTTGCCGACGTCGCGGTGGGCGAACACCACCGGCAGGTCGACCGCTTCGTCCAGGGCGTACGGGGTGAATTCGGTGCCCTCGGAATACATCGTGGTGAAGCCCTTGGGGTTCAGCCCGGCGAGCTTGGTCCGCCAGCCGACGAACTTGCCGATCGCGTTGAGCGACGCCTCGCTCGGCTCCTCGGACTCGTAGTTGCCCATCAGCGCCACACCCGCGGTGTTCTCGTTGAAGCCGCCCGCGTGCGCGCCCTGCACCGCCCGGTCCAGGCCGCCGTAGCGACCCTCGAAGATCTGGCCGTACTTGTCGACCAGGGCGTTGTAGCCGATGTCGCACCAGCCGAGGGTTTCGGCGTGGTAGGCGTAGATCGCCCGGACGATGCCCGCCGACTCCGCGCGGCTGTATTCGTTGCGGCCGGCCGTGTGGTGCACGGTGATGCCGCCGACGCCGTCGTCGTAGGTGGGTTCCTCGCAGCGGATCGACTCGTCGGCGCCCCACTGCGCGCGGGTGATGACCTTCGGCCCACCGCCGGGCAGCGCGGCCGCGACGTCGGTGAGTCCGGCGTCGATGGCGGCGCGGCCGGGATTGATCAGGATGGCCTTGAGCGCGGCCTCGGTGAGGTGGGCCGGGTCGTGGTCGCGGCCCGCTGTCGGCTTGCGGGTCACCAGCATCTGGACGGCGGTGGTCTCGCCGACGTAGATCGGCTCGGTGCCGGTCGGGGCGTCGGCGGGGGTGTGATCGGTGGCCCTGGTGTCGAGCGGATCGGCGTCGTACCAGGGGCCCCAGTTGCCGTCCTGCTGGCGGGCGCGCAGCTTGGTCGTGGTGTTCACCAGGTCCCGCGCGGTGACGGCGACCATGCTGAACGGGGTGTCCTGGGTGAGCTCCTTGACCTGCGCGCCGACCTGGTCGACCAGGTCGGGGGCGATCGCGCCGGGGGAGAGCGCGGGGGTGTCGGGAGTGGTGCCGGGTTCCAGGTTGGCCGGGTCGGCGATGAACTTGATGCCGGTCGGACGGTTCGGGGAAGCCGGAGCGCCCGCGGAGGGAGTGGTCGCTGGTGCGGCCGGGGCCGGTGCGGAGGTTGTCGGTGCCGGGGCGGCGGACGTCGGCGCTAGCGGCGCTGCGGGAGCCGGAGCTGCTGGTGCCGCCGGTGCTGGTGCCGCGGGTGCGGCCGGTGCGGCGGCGGGCGGCTGTGCCGGCGGTGCGGTCGGGACCGAGGTGCTCGGCGCCGGTGGCCGCGCGGGCGCGTCACCCTGCTGGGCGGGTGCGGGCGCGGCGGTCGTCGTGGTCGGCTGCGCCTTCGTCGGTAGCGGCGGCAGCACGATCTCGGTCGGCAGCGCCACGCCCGGCGGAACGGGCAATCCCGGCGGCACCGGAATCGAGGTCGGCAGCGGCAGCATCTGCAGATCCGACAGGTGCAGATCGGGTAGGTCGAGACCGGTCAGCTGGCGTAGCGGGACCGTGATGTCGGGGACCGAGGTCAGTGGGACCTCGGCCAGCTGCGCCGGCACCGCCGCGAGCTGGGAGTCGTTGGTGCTGCGGTAATCGGTCGAGTCGCTCAGCGCGAACGCGCCGACAGGAGCGGCGACGGCGAGCGTGGTGACCACCGGGAGCACGTAGGAACGTTTCGGCTTGGGATATCGCACGTGCCTTCTCCAATCAGGGTCGAGCTCGTAGACCTTGGTGGTATCAGGGCCATCACCGGCAAGTGATGCTTGCTTCCTCTTGCCTCACACACCACACTAGTTAACATACGTCACATATCTAAACCTCAACTTGAGGATTATGTGATTGCTCGAATGTAGCCTTCGGAACCCGCTCGGCGGTGACGACATGCCGACGCGAGCTCCGCCGGTCGAACCCCGAAACCGTGGGAGCGCAGGATGAGAGCCGACACCAAGATCAACCGCAGTACCCGCCGAGGCACCAGGCGCCGCACCGTGCCGATGCTGCGGACCCCGCCGCTGCCGGCCTTGGTCGGCGGCACCGCACTGGCGCTGACCGGCGCGATCGGGCTGTGGCAGATCCTGCCGGGCCACATCGCGCCGACCGTCGGCGCCGGCCACGGGCGTGGGATGAGCCAGGTCGGCGCGTTCGACAGCGCCAGGGAAGGCTGGACCGCGGAGGAGATCCTCGGGCACTACTACCCCGGCGCCGAACTCGGTCAGGTCGGGCCGACCACCATCGGGGTCAGGCTGCAGGCCCAGGACGACGCCACCCTCGACACCTACGCCGCCGCGGGCGCGCAGGTCGCGGGCCGGATGATCGGACCGGGCGAGGCCGCGCACCTCACTCCGCTACCGGACGGCGGCGCGAGCATCGTGGTGACGACGGGCTGCGACGGCGAAGTGCTGTGGCAGGCCGCGACCGACGATCCGTACGTCTACCCCGTCGATGCCGGGCCGGGCAGGCCCCCCGACGAGCACCTCACATTATGCGGCGGCACCGCCTACCGCGGCGCGCTCGGCGTCGCGCTGGAGGGCGGTGCGTACCGGACCGTCAACCAGGTGGACCTCGACGACTACCTCGCCGGGCTGCTGCCCGCCGAGATGCAGGCGAACTGGGCCGACCAGGGCGCGTTCGAGGCGCTGCGCGCGCAAGCGATCGCGGCCCGTTCCTACGCCCTCGCGGAGGACCGCTACAGCTACGCGCAGACCTGCGACACCACCGATTGCCAGGTGTATCCCGGTACGGTGAAAGAGGATTCGCGCACCACCGAAGCCGTCGCGGCGACCACGGGCACGGTGCTGTTGCGCGACGGGCTGATCCTGCGCTCGGAGTACTCCGCCGCCCCCGACGGCGGCAGGCCCGCCGATATCGAGACCTTCGCGGTCGGCCCCGCGCCGGACGAGATCATCGAAACCGCCCCCGCGCCACCGATTCCCCTCGAGCCGACCGTTCCCGATCCGACCATCGAGGCACTGGCGGGCGAGAGCGTCATCGATACCGAGTACCGCCGGATCGGCGGTGCGGAGAGTGCGATCGGGGCGCCGATCGGGCCGGAAATGCAGCTGCCGCAACACGCGGGCACCTATCGGCTGTATACGAACGGTGTCATCGTGGCGACGAAGACGCTCGGCGCGCAGGTGGTCGACTTCTCGACGTTGCTCCAGCTCGTTCCCGGCGCGGGTGATCAGCTGTCGCCGTCGGGGTCGGCGGAGCCGAAGGTGACGACGCCGGAAGGCCAGGCGCCCACGGGTATCACGCCGGGCGACGGCGCGCAGGTCCCGGCGCATCCCGGCGGACCGGCACAGGCCGCCGTACCGTCGCATCCCGGCGGACCGACGCAGGCCGCGGGCGGTGCGCCGGTGGCCGGTGTGCCGCTGGGCGAACCGGTGTACGGTCCGGCGAATCCCGCTGCCGCGCCGGGGATTCACGACGGTGAGTAGTCCGGCGTAGTCGTGCGGCTCGGAGTGCGGTCAGTCCAGGGTGGTGTCGTCCAGGCCGACGGCCAGGGTGCGCAGGAGGCCGGCGAGTTGTTCGCGATCCCCGGCGCCGAGTGACGCGAGCAGCCGCTGCTCGTTCGCCATGTGCAGTGGCAGGAGCCGGTCGACCAGTTCCCGGCCCTCGTCGGTGAGCTGGACGAAGACCGAGCGGCGGTCGTCGGCGGAGGGGACGCGCCGGACCAGGTTCTTCGCGGCCAGCCGGTCGATCCGATTGGTGATCGCGCCGGAGGTGACCATGGCGGCCCGGTTGAGCGAGCCCGCGGTCAGGCCGGTGTCGCCGCCGGAGCGGCGCAGTGTGGCAAGCACGTCGAACTCCCAGAATTCCAGGCCGTGACCTGCGAAGAAGCGCTTGAGGTCCTGTTCGAGGACGCGCGAGAGCCGGGTGATCCGGCCGACGATCGCCATCGGTGACACGTCGACATCAGGTCGTTCGGCCCGCCAGTGCTCCGTGATCAGGTCGACGGCGTCGCGCATGAGTTTCCTCTCGATTGAAAATCTCAACGTTCATCTACTTGACGATGAGGCATCTCGCCGGGTAGATATTTCAACGTTGAGATTATCAATCAGGAGTGAACATGACGACTGCAACCCGCCCGACCGGCTACGCGGGCACCCTCGCACTCACCGCCCTCACTCCGATCGTGTGGGGCTCCACCTACGCCGTCACCACCGAATTCCTGCCACCGGACCGGCCGCTGTTCACCGCCCTGCTGCGCGCCCTGCCCGCGGGCCTGGTGCTGCTGGCGCTGACCAGGGTGCTGCCGCGCGGCATCTGGCTCGGTCGCGCCGCTGTCCTCGGCGTGCTCAATATCGGCGCGTTCTTCCCGCTGCTGTTCCTGGCCGCGTACCGGCTGCCCGGCGGCGTGGCCGGGGTGCTCGGCGCGGTGGCGCCGATGATCGCGCTCGGCTTCGCGGCCGTGCTGCTCGCCGAGGCGCCGACCCGGCGCAAGGTGATCGCCGGGGTGATCGGCGTCTTCGGTGTCGCGCTGGTCGTGCTCCGCGGTAATGCCGAGCTGGACACGATCGGTGTCGTCGCCGGACTGGCAGGCGCGGCGTCGATGTCGGCGGGCACCGTGCTGACCAAGAAGTGGGGACGCCCCGACGGCGTCGGTCCGCTGGCCATGACCGGCTGGCAGCTCACCGCCGGCGGACTGTTCATCCTGCCGCTCGCACTGCTCGTCGAAGGCGCTCCGCCCGCACTCGACGGTGCCGCCGTCGGCGGCTACCTGTACCTCGGCATCATCGGCACCGCGCTCGCGTACTGGCTGTGGTTCCGCGGAATCTCGCGGGTGCCCGCGACTTCGGTGGCATTCCTCGGCCTGCTGAGCCCGATGTCGGCCGCGGTGATCGGCTGGATCGCACTCGGCCAGGCGCTCACTCCGCTACAGATCCTCGGCCTCGGCATCGCCCTCGCCGGCACGGTGCTCGGCCAGATTCCGCCGAAGCCCGCACCGGCGGTGGCTGAACCGGTTTCGCCCAACGAGATTGAGGACGGCGGCCTCGCCGGGACTGGTGCAATCACCAAGGTCGCGGTTCTGACTGCGCCGGAAGTGGTTTCGGTGGACGGAGCCGCCACTCCGCTGAGCAAGTAGACCGCTCAGCCGCGCATCGCCTGCATCAACTGGTCCTCGGTGAGGGCCGGAACCGGCAGGGGGTGCGCGGCTTTCGCGCGCAGGCCGTCGAGGATCAGGGCGAGGTTGCTGCGCCATAGCTCGGGGTCTACGTCGGGCTGCTCGCGATCGGCGCGCTCATCGAGAACAGTGCTGTCCAACAGCAGGTCGACGCGCATCCCGAGCTGATTCCCGCCGGGCTGGAACTGCCGCGGATCGGCAACGACGAACTCGGCGCGGTACTGGCGGATGTACACCGAACGCGACACCGTCGAGGTCGAGATCGGGTTCTGACTTTCGGTGTTGACATTGACGTAGCGTCAACTTGCAGACTGGAGACACCGACGAGAAAAGGAGTGGTCATGGCGGGTGAATGGTCCATCCAGGACCTCGCGAAAGCCGCGGGCACCACCAGCCGGACGCTGCGCCACTACGGGCAGCTCGGGCTGCTGGAGCCGAGCCGGACCGGCGCCAACGGCTACCGCTACTACGACCAGAACTCCCTGATCCGCCTGCAGCGCATCCTGCTGCTGCGCGAACTCGGCCTCGGCCTACCGGTGATCGCCGAGGTCCTCGCCGGTGAACAGGACACCGCGGGCGCCCTGCGTACCCACCTGGAACTGCTTCGGCAGCAACAGGATCGGATCGCACGCCAGATCGAGTCGGTGTCCACCACGTTGCACAAGACCGAAAGAGGTGAACCACTCATGGCCGCAGAGGTTTTCGACGGCTTCGACCACACCCAGTACAAGGACGAGGTCACCGAACGCTGGGGCAAGGACGCCTACGAAAGCGGCGACCGTTTCTGGCGCTCGCTGACCGAGGCTGACAAGCAGGCGTTCCTGCAGCAGCACCTGGACATCGCCGCTGACTACGGAAAGGCGCACGCCGCAGGGCTTCCCGTCGACAGTGAGGTCGTTCAGGCGATCGTCGTCCGGCACCGCGACTGGATCAGCGGTGGCTCGCAGGGCAAGCCCGTGACGGACGAACACCTGCTCGGACTCGGCGAAATGTACGTCGCCGACCCGCGCTTCCGGAAGAACTACGACATCCACGGCGACGGAACGGCCGAGTACATCCTCGACGCGTTCCGCGCGTACGTCGCGGGGAAGTCCGCCTGACAGATCACGGTCATGTGGCCGGAATGCAAAGAAGACAGCCGCGCTCGGACGATAGCCGTCCGGGCGCGGCTGTCGGCCTGCTGCGCGCGCTCATGCCGAGGTGCGAGACAACGGTAGGCTTCCCCCGCGCCCGGATGCTGGGCGTTGGACACTATTTCGGTATCTCGGGGGAGTTATGAACCATCAGCCAGGACCGCAGGGATTTCCGCCCTCGCAGCGTCGTGCGGACCATGCGCTTCCCCCCTCGGCAATGATCGCGGGAATCGGTGCAATCGTCGGTGGGCTGGTCGGACTGGTCCGGGCACAGATGGGGTACGCCGGGCTCCGAGTGGTGGCGGAAATGCGGGATCCCACGGTCGAAGTCGACTGGAATGGGATGGAGTTGGAGAACCGGCTCGAGCTCGCAACCGGCGCGGTTTTCCTCGTGCTGCTCGGCCTGGGTGGAGCGCTGTTGCTCGCGCGGCGCGCCGCCGGGCTGACGATGGTGATCATCGGCGGCGGTCTCGGGATCTTCGGCTGCCTCGTCCCGCTCGCGACGGCGACGCACGTCCAGACGCAGGTCATGTATGTCGGGCTCGCGCTCGCTTGCGCGGTGGTGCTGGTCATGGCGCTGCTTCCGGCGACCCACCGCTGGGTCGAGTCTCGGCCGAGCGGTCCGTCCGCGCCCGCGAACACCCCGCGATCGGCTGTTCCGCCGTATAACTGACGGCGACGTCGACAAGTAGCGGGGACAGTGGTGGATCAGGTGCGGCCGGAGCGGCCTTCTCGCGCGGTGACCGCGCTGGTCGCGGGATGGCTCGGGGTGTTGGTCGGGGGTGCGGGGATCATCGTCGGCACGGCGACGGCGGTGGTGCGGGTGTTCGGGCGGGATATCGAGCTCGATTACGCGGGGGCGGGGATCGTCGGCGGGCTCGGGCTGGTCTATCTGGTCGGGGCGGTGCTGCTGTTGCGGCGGCGGATGCTGGGCAGGCGGATGCTGGTCACCATGTCCGCGGTGATGGCCGGGGCGACGTTGCTGGTCGTCGTGCTCAACGGGTCGAGTCACGGGTGGCGGTTGGGGCCGCTGGATTTCTGGCTCGCGCTCAATGTGGTGATCCTCGCGCTCAGCCTGAGTGAGCCGACGCGGCGCTGGGCCACCACGCGGCAGCACGGCACGGGATAAGTTTTGAGGATGGTCGTGCAGGAAACGAAGTCGACAATCGGTGAGGTGACGGCGATGACCGCCGTGTGCTGCGCCGCCCTGGCCGCCGCGGCGAATCTGCTCGGCGCACTGATTCTCGTGCGTTCCTTCCTCGCCCATCCCGACCGGCTCGACGACTCGCTGACCCTGTTCACCACGCTCGGCGCGCTGGTGTCGGCGTTCGCGTTCGGCTACGGCGGGCTGCTGCTGGCGCGGCGCGACCAGACCGGCCGGTGGGTGCTCATCGTGGCGGCCGGCGCGCAGGTCGGCCTCGGTGTGCTCGGCCTGCTGGCGACGCTCGTGAACTACGACTCCGAGTACGGAATCCACTGGTTCGCCGAGGAGCCGGTGATCCGTTCGATTCTGATCGGCTTCGGCGGGGTACCCGGTGCCGTGACGGCGATCGTGAACCACAGCTGGGCGGCCGCGCTGGCCGCTGTCGTCCTCGGCGCGCTGGTGCTGCTGCCCGCGGCACTGCCGTGGACGGCGGCGTACACGCTCGCTCGCCCGGAAACGGTTGTCGGACCGAACGTATAGTTTCAGCAGGTCAGCATCACCGCCGTGGTGCTGCGAAGGAGGGGGACACGATGGGGTATCCGCATGGCCCGCAACAGGGCTACGACCCGTACGCGGGCCAGGGCTACGTGCAACCCGCTTACGGCGGCGACCCGTACGGTCAACAGGGATACGTGCCGCAGCCCTATGGTGTGCCGGGGCCTGAATACGGTTACGCCGCACCGGCTTACGGTGCACCGGGTTACCCGGTGCCCGGATACTCGCAGCCGCGTGCCGGCGGTGGCACCGCGATCACCGCGGCCTTGCTCTCCCTGCTGCTGTCACTGGTCGCCCTGGGAGGCATGGGTATCGCCGCTGCCGTCCTGTTCGGCTCGGATGCGGTGAGTGCTGCCGAAGACGATGCGCGCTCCGCGGTGAGCATAGGCCTGGCGATCGGTGTAGTGCCCGGCCTGCTGTTGCTGCTCGGCTCGATCCTGCTGTTCCGGCGCAAGACCGCGGGCCGGGTGATCCTCATCATCTTGTCCTTGATCGCCGTGGTCATGAGCGCGATCTCGATCGCGGCGGCGATCGCGGGCGGTGCTGAGGAGCCGGCGATCACGCTGGTCGGCGGAGCCATCACCACTGCGCCGCCACTCCTGATCCTGGTCCTCGCCGCAGCCCCGTCCACCGGCCGCTGGATCCGCGCCGGCCGCCAGCCCGCGTACCCTCCGTACCCGTACCACTGACAGCGCACAGGGGGGGATCACGCATGAGCTATCCATCCGGCCACGCTCCGAACGAGGGTGCCGCCCAGCCGGTTTCGCCCGCTCCGGCGACCGTCTGGTACGGCCCCGACCACAACGCCGCACCGGCGGGCCTTCCCGGTCATCTCGACGGAAACCCGCCGCCTGCTTACGGCGCTGCCCAACGTGGGCAGGCGCAGCCGTCGGGGGAATGGTGGCAGTCGCCAGGCCCGGTGCCAGTGTCCGCCCAGGGCTACGGTGCCGCGCCCGCTTACGGGATGACACCGCACCCGATGCCGGGCGATGGGCAGCCGCGGCCGAGTGGCGGTACTGCGATCACCGCCGGGGTGATCGCAGTACTGATGTCGCTGTGCTTCGCCTTGCTGCTCGTTGACGGCGTCATCGCGATGGCGGCCGGCCATCTGGGCCTCACCATCAACGGCCCGTTCTTGACGGCTCCCGTGCTGGTGATCGTCCGCGGCGTGATCACCGTGCTCTACATGCTCGGCTCGATCCTGCTGTTCAGGCGTAGGGCCGCAGGCCGGTCGATGCTCATCGTCGCGGCTTCGCTCGCGCTGATTCAGCTCGGGATCACCCTCGTGATGGTGCTCGGAATCAGGTGGGACGCCGATCTGGTAGCCGCTATTCGCCTCAATGTCGCGCTGTCCGGTGGCCCCGCCCTGCTGATCCTCGGCTTGGTCGCCGCCCCGTCGACCGGTCGCTGGATCCGCGAAGGCAGGCGCAGGTCCCAGCCCTACGGGTACTGACTGCGCCCGTCGGTCCCATCGTTGTCCGGGTGCCCGGCTCCGCCCAGCTCAGGGCCAGGTCGGTGACTCCGCCGGGACAATCTGCCGTCTTCCGATACGCTGGGCACCCGTGACCGTCGCATCGTCCCCGGGTAACTCCGTCAACGCAGATTCCGCCACTTCGGCAAACCAGTACGACCTGATCGTGGTCGGCTCCGGCTTCTTCGGCCTGACCGTCGCCGAGCGTGCCGCGAACCTGCTCGGCAAGCGGGTGCTGGTGATCGACCGCCGCTACCACCTCGGTGGCAACGCCTACTCGGAGCCGGAGCCGGAAACCGGTATCGAGATCCACAAGTACGGCGCGCATCTGTTCCACACCTCGAACAAGAAGGTGTGGGACTACGTCACCCAGTTCACCGAGTTCACCGGGTACCAGCACCGCGTGTTCGCGCTGCACAAGGGCCAGGCCTACCAGTTCCCGATGGGGCTCGGCCTGATCTCGCAGTTCTTCGGCCGCTACTTCACCCCTGAAGAGGCCAAGGCGCTGATCGCCGAGCAGGCCGCCGAGGTGGAGACCGCCGACGCGCAGAACCTCGAGGAGAAGGCGATCTCGCTGATCGGCCGCCCGCTCTACGAGGCGTTCGTGCGCGACTACACCGCCAAGCAGTGGCAGACCGACCCGAAGGAACTGCCCGCGGGCAACATCACCCGCCTGCCGGTGCGCTACACCTTCGACAACCGCTACTTCAACGACACCTACGAGGGCCTGCCCAAGGAGGGGTACACGAAGTGGCTGGAGAACATGGCCGCCTCCGAGCTCATCGAGGTGCGCCTGAACACCGACTGGTTCGACGTGCGTGACGAGATCGTCGCGGCCAGCCCGGACGCGCCGGTCGTCTACACCGGCCCGCTCGACCACTACTTCGACTACGCCGAGGGCGAGCTGGGCTGGCGCACGATCGACTTCGAGACCGAAGTCCTCGAGATCGGCGACTTCCAGGGCACCTCGGTGATGAACTACAACGATGCCGACGCGCCGTACACCCGCATCATCGAGCCGCGCCACTTCCACCCCGAGCGCGACTACCCGGCCGACAAGACGGTCATCATGCGCGAGTTCTCCCGCTTCGCGCAGACCGGCGACGAGCCGTACTACCCGATCAACACCCCCGAGGACCGCGCCAAGCTGCTGGCCTACCGCGAGCTCGCCAAGAAGGAGACCGCCGCGAAGAAGGTCCTCTTCGGCGGCCGCCTCGGCACCTACCAGTACCTGGACATGCACATGGCGATCGGTTCGGCGCTGAGCATGTTCGAGAACGTGCTGCGTCCGCACCTGGAGTCCGGCGCGGCACTGGTGGACGAGGCGTGAGCGCGCAGCCGGTGCTGGACGACGTGACCACCGAGACGCGCGCCAAGGCGCTGCTGCAGCGGATCATCCTGCCGCGTCCGGGTGAGCCGCTCGACGTGCGGACCCTCTACCTGGAGGAATCCACCACCAACGCGCGCCGCGCGCACGCCACCAGCCGGACCGCGCTCTCGATCGGCGCCGAGTCCGAGGTGTCGTTCTGCACCTACTTCAACGCGCTGCCCGCCAGCTACTGGCGACGCTGGAGCGTGCTGAACTCGGTGGTGCTTCGCCTGGAACTGGCCGGGCACGGCCGCGTCGACGTCTACCGTTCCAAGGCCGACGGTTCGCGAATCCATGTGCAGGGCAAGGAATTCGCCGTCGCCCAAGGTGCGGACTCGGTGACCGTGGAGTTCGAGACCGACCTCGGCCCGTTCGAGGACGGCGGCTGGATCTGGTTCGACATCACCACCGACACGGCGGTGACGCTGCTGGCCGGTGGCTGGTACGCGCCGCAGGAGGCGCCGGGCACCGGCACCATCGCGGTCGGCATGCCCACCTTCAACCGGCCCACCGACCTGGTCAAGACGCTGGCCGCGCTGGGCTCGGACCCGCTGGTGCTCGGCAATGTCGCCGCGGTGATCGTGGCCGATCAGGGCAACCGCAAGGTCGTCGACGAGCCCGGCTTCGACGAGGCCGCCGCGACGCTCGGCGACCGGCTCAGCATCTGCGACCAGCCCAACCTCGGCGGTTCCGGCGGCTACAGCCGCGTCATGTACGAGGCGCTCAAGACCGACGCCGAGTTCATCGTCTACATGGACGACGACATCGAGATCGAGCCCGACTCGATCCTGCGCGCCCTCGCGTTCTCCCGGTTCGCCAAGTCGCCGCTGCTGGTCGGCGGGCAGATGCTGAACCTGCAGGAGCGCTCGCACCTGCACAGCATGGGCGAGGTCGTCGACCGCGGGGTCTTCATGTGGTCCTCGGCGCCGAACGTCGAGTACGACCACGACTTCTCGAAGTACCCGCTCAAGGACCGCGACAACTCCAAGCTGCTGCACCGGCGCATCGACGTCGACTTCAACGGCTGGTGGACCTGCGTGATCCCGCGCCAGGTGGCCGAGCAGATCGGTCAGCCGCTGCCGCTGTTCCTCAAGTGGGACGACGTCGAATACGGCCTGCGCGCCCGCGAGGCCGGCTACCCGACCATCACCCTGCCGGGTGCGGCCGTGTGGCACATGGCCTGGTCCGACAAGGACGACGCCATCGACTGGCAGGCCTACTTCCACCTGCGCAACCGCCTGGTCGTGGCCTCGCTGCACCTGCCCGGCGACGGCAAGCCGATGATCGTGAACACGGTCAAGGCCACCCTCAAGCACCTGCTGTGTCTGGAGTACTCGACGGTCGCCATCCAGAACGAGGCGATCCGCGACTTCCTGGCGGGCCCGGAGGGCCTGTTCGATCTGCTGCCGAGCGCGCTGGGCAAGATCCACGCGATGCGCAAGGAATACCCGGACGCGGTCGTGCTGCCGTCCTCGACCGAGCTGCCGCTGGCCAACCGGCACGGCGTCGGCGCGACCGGCGAGCCGGGCAACCCGATCGCGAAGGTCGCGCGCCTGGCCAAGGGCGTCGTGCACAACTTCCGCAAGGCCGACCCGGCCGCGCACGAGACACCGCAGCTGAACGTGCCGACGCTGGACGCGCGCTGGTTCCTGCTGTCCCAGGTCGACGGCGTCACGGTGACGACCGCCGACGGCCGCGGCGTCGTCTACCGCAAGCGCGACCCGCGCAAGGCCGCCGAACTCCTCAAGGAGGCGATGCGCCTGCGCAAGGAGCTCACCACGCGCTTCCCGGAGATGCAGCAGCGCTACCGGGCCGCGCACGCCGAGCTGACCAGCACGGCCGCGTGGGAGAAGACCTTCGGCATCACAACGAACGGAACCAAGAAGTGAGCGCGATGAACCAGGACCTGCCCGAGCTGGAGCTGGCCGAAGAAGGCTGCTGCGGCGAGTGCGCCTGTGGCGAAGGCGAGTACGTGGAGGTGCCGCTCGAGGTCGGCATCATCAACACCGTGCAGACGACCATCGGTACCAACCCGGCCGTCGTCTCGGCCGCGCGCGGCATGTCGCACTTCGGTGAGCACGCGCTGGGCTGGGTCGGCATCGCCGCGGCGGGCTGGCTGGTCGACAAGCCGCGCCGTCGGCAGTGGGCCGGTGTCGCGGTCGGCGCCGTCGGCGCGCACGCCGCGTCGATCGTGATCAAGCGGATCGTCCGGCGCCCGCGCCCGGACAGCCCCGCGGTGCAGGTCAACGTGTCGACGCCGAGCAAACTGAGCTTCCCGTCCTCGCACGCGACCTCGACTACGGCGGCGGCGGTGTTGCTCGGCAGGTTGACCGGGCTACCCTTGCCTGCGGTGCTCGTGCCGCCGATGCTCCTTTCCCGGGTCGTGCTCGGCGTGCATTACCCTTCCGACGTGCTCGCCGGTTCCGCATTGGGTGCCGCGTCGGCAGCTGCCGTGCTAGCCGCCGAAAAGAGACTCCGACAGTGACCGCAACCGAAAGAACCTTGGCTGAGATGAGCGAAGAACCGTCCGCCGCCGTCCTCGACGAAGGTGTTGTGAAGGGCCCGCCGAAGACTCTGGTCGGTGGCGTCGTCAAGGCCATGCGCCCGCGTCAGTGGGTGAAGAACGTCCTGGTGCTCGCAGCGCCGCTGGCCGTCGGCCCGGAAGCTGTCGGCGATGCGGGCGTGCTCGTGCACGTCGCGATCGCGTTCGTCGTGTTCTGCATGGCGGCCTCGGGCATCTACCTGGTCAACGATTCGCTCGACGTCGAGGCCGACCGGGCGCATCCGACCAAGCGGTTCCGGCCGATCGCCGCCGGCGTCGTCCCTGTCAACCTGGCATACGGGCTCGCCGCGGTGCTGCTGATCGGCTCGATCGCCGGTTCGTTCCTCGCGTCCTGGCATCTTGCCGTGGTGATGGCCATCTACATCGCCATCCAGCTGGCCTACTGCCTCGGCCTCAAGCACCAGGCCGTGCTCGACATCTGCATCGTGTCGTCGGGCTTCCTGCTGCGCGCTGTCGCCGGTGGCGCGGCGGCAAGCATCGCGCTGTCGCAGTGGTTCCTGCTGATCATGGCGTTCGGTTCGCTGTTCATGGCGGCGGGCAAGCGCTACGCGGAACTGCAGATCGCGCTGGAGACCGGCGCCAAGATCCGCAAGTCGCTGCAGTACTACACGCCGACCTACCTGCGCTTCATCTGGACCCTCGCGGCCACCGCCGTCGTGATCTTCTACGGCCTCTGGGCATTCCAGCAGGACGAGCTGCGTGACACCCAGTGGTACTCGATCTCCATGATCCCGTTTACCATCGCAATCCTGCGTTACGCGGTCGACGTCGATGGTGGCGAGGCCGGTGAACCCGAAGAGATCGCGCTGGGGGACCGCATCCTGCAGTTCCTCGCTATTGCCTGGATCGGAGCGGTAGGTGTCGCTGTCTATCTCACCTGACGAGATCGTGGTAGCGGAGCAGGAAACAACCGAATACGAGCGGCTACGCGACGACGAGCAGTCGGTGCGCCCGGCCGCGCGTTTCACGATTCTGTCCCGCGCCACCTTCGTCGGTGGGGTTGTGCTCGCCGTCGTGTTGTTCACGGTGGGCGCCTGGCAGCGGCGATGGATCGCCGACGACGGCCTCATCGTGCTGCGGACGGTGCGCAACCTGCTCGCGGGCAACGGCCCCGTCTTCAACATGGGCGAGCGGGTCGAGGCCAACACCAGCACCGCGTGGACGTATGTGGTCTGGTTCTTCAGCTGGCTCACCCAGGCCAGGCTCGAGTACGTGGTGCTCGGCGTCGCGCTGGTGGCCTCGCTGCTGGCGATCGTGTTCGCCATGCTCGGCACCGCCCGGCTGTGGGGCGGCAGCGCCGGTCAGCTGCTGATCCCGGCGGGCGTGCTCGTCTACATCGCGCTGCCGCCCGCCCGTGACTACGCCACCTCCGGGCTGGAGAGCGGCCTGGTCATCTGCTGGGTCGGGCTGCTGTGGTGGCTGCTGATCCGCTGGAGTCAGGCCGCGGTGGTTCGCGTGCCGAGCCTGCTCGGGCTGGTCTTCCTGGCCGGTCTGGCGCCGCTGATCCGGCCGGAGGCCACGCTGATCGGCGTGCTCGCGCTCGGCATGATCTTCCTGACCCCGATGCCGCAGTTCCGGTACGGGCCGATCGCGCTGCGCGCGCTGATCGTGTTCGTCGCCGGGATCGTGCCGGTGGCCTACCAGATCTGGCGGATGGGCTACTACGGCCTGCCCTACCCGAACACCGCGGTCGCCAAGGACGCGGGCGGGGCCAAGTGGGGCCAGGGCATGAAGTACCTCTGGGACCTGGTCGGCCCGTACTACCTGTGGATTCCGCTGCTCGTGCTGCTGATCGCCGGTGCGGTCACCGCGGCGGCGCGCGGGGTCTCGGTCCGGCCGAAGTGGTCGGTCGCCGGGTTCCGGACCTGGCTGCGCTCGCCAAGCGCGGTCGTCGTGCTGGTCCTGGTCAGCGGTCTGCTGCTCACCGTCTACGCGATCCGCGTCGGCGGCGACTTCATGCACGGCCGGATGCTGCTGACCCAGCTGTTCCTGCTGCTGTTGCCGGTGGCCGTCGTGCCGATCCGGCTGCGAGCGTTCAGCCCCCGTGACTGGTCGACGGTCGTCGTGCTTGCCGCGTTGCTCGGCACCGCGGGCTGGTCGCTGTACGCGGCGAGCACCACCGCGATCAAGACCGGCACCAAGATCAGTTCGTCGGGCATCGTCGACGAGCGCGTCTACTACGTGCTCAACACCGGCAGGGATCATCCGATCCTGGCCGAGGACTACCTCGACTATCCGCGTATGCGGGCGATGGTCAACGACATCGCGGCCAACCCCGACGGCGGCCTGCTGCTGAACTCGCCTGCGTTCACGTTCTGGTACCTCGACCCGCCGCCGGAGCCGATCCCCGAGGGCGGCGCCGGGCACACGGTCTACTTCCTGAACCTGGGCATGACCAGCATGAACGTGCCGCTGAGCGTGCGCGTCATCGATCCGATGGGCCTGGCGTACCCGCTGGCCGCGCATTCGGACCGGCTCGCCGACGGCCGCATCGGGCACGACAAGAGCCTGTACCCGGACTGGGTGGTGGTCGACTCGGGCATGGTCGACATCCATCCGTGGATGCCCTGGTACCTGGACGAGGACTGGGTCACCCAGGCGCGCACGGCGTTCTCGTGCCCGGACACGCAGGCGCTGATGCTCTCCACCCGCGACCCGCTCACCTTCGACCGGTTCAAGCACAACCTGCGCAATGCGCTGAGTTTCGCGAAGTACCGGATCGACCGGGTGCCGAAGTACGAAATCCAGCGTTGTGGGCTGGCGGATCCCTTCCCCGAGCCGCCCCGCTGAAGTACTCTCCTTGCGTCACACTGGGCTCATGGGTACCCATGAGCCCAGTGGTTACACCTCTGTTCAGGCTTTTCTTAGTGGCGTACACCATTAAATCTCTTTTCGGTAACGTCCGGCTATCGATGTAGCGATATGGTCAACGAAGTACGGCCCGTCGGCGCACTGGTGTGCCGGTAGTAAGTCGGCGGTCATTGCAACCGCGGTTCCGCGCGAACCGCACGAGGAAAGGCCAAAAACAGAATGCGTGGCGGACGTCTAAGAGCCCGGGGATCCGGCTGGCTCAAGCGGTCGGTGTTGGTTTCCCTGGCGGTTGTGCTGCCGCTCGGTGCATCGGTGGCAGGCCCCACCGGTACGGCGACGGCGGCCTTCGACCCCAGTGGCTTCGACTTCTGGGTCGACTCCGAGATGGGTCCGATCAAGTCCAGGATCTTCCGTGCCGCCGACGGCAACACCGGTCGCGTTGTGTACGCGCTCGACGGCATGCGGGCGCGGGACGATCTCAGCGGCTGGGAGATCGACACCAACGTCGCTCGTGCGCTGACCGCGGCCAACATCAACGTCGTCATGCCGGTCGGCGGCCAGTCCAGTTTCTACGCCGACTGGAACGCACCGAGCAACTTCTTCGGCCTCGACGCCGGCTCGGGCGGCAGCTCGACCGGTTCGGCCGCCACCGGCTCCGCGATGACGGGCTCGTCGATCGCTCCGGCCCAGGTCGCCGGCAAGAAGAACACCTACAGGTGGGAAAGCTTCCTCACCAACAACCTGCGTAACGCGCTGTCCAGCCGGCTGGGCTTCAACCCGAACAACAACGGTGTGTTCGGTCTGTCGATGGGCGGGTCGGCCGCGCTGACGCTGGCCGCCTACCACCCCGATCAGTTCAGCTTCGCCGGCTCGTTCTCCGGCTACCTGAACATCTCGGCGCCGGGCATGCGTGAGGCGATGCGCGTCGCGATGGTCTCGGCCGGTGGCTTCAACATCGACGCGATGGCGCCGCCGTGGGGCCCGCAGTGGCTGCGCATGGACCCGTTCGTCTTCGCGCCGCGTCTGGTCGCCAACGGCACCCGCGTGTGGGTGTCCGCGGCCAGCGGTATTCCGGGTGCGGGCGACGTGTCCAACCCGATGGAGATCGTCCAGGGCGTGCCGCTCGAGCTGCTCGCGATGGTGAACTCCCGGGCCTTCCAGGTCCGGATGGCCACTCTCGGCGGCGGCAACGCGAACTTCGACTTCCCGATCACCGGCGTGCACAACTGGCGCAACTGGGAGACCGAAGTCAACCGCATGATCCCGGATCTGTCGGCCAACATCGGCTAGCTCGACCCGTTCGACGAACAAACCGCCCGGTGCATGAACGCACCGGGCGGTTTTCTTTGTCCGCGTCACGATCCGAAGGACAGGGGGTGACGAATCATGTGCGGCAGGTCACCGCGAGTTGTGTTGCGGGTCACTTTCCAGCAACATGGAAGCGTTCGTCAGAGGTTGATACACGGTGAGCATGCGTCGAGGTTGAATCGTCCGTTTTGCCCCGGATTGAGTCTTTTCGACGTCCGATGAGGGATTGGATTGCGTAGCTCAGAGTTTGCGCAATCGATCTTCCGAGAAAGGTCGAGTCGAATGCGAACACTGCGCCGGAAGCGTGGGCCTGTCGAGACCGCGGCCCGAGGATCGTGGACGAAGCGCTGGGCCGCCGGCGTAACCATGGCCCTGCTGGTGCCGATCGGAACAGTTGTCGCGGGGACCGCGGCACCGGCGTCCGCCGGATTCCATCCCGGCGCGTTCGACTTCTGGGTCGACTCCGGCATGGGCCCGATCAAGACCCGAATCCTGCGTGCCGCCGACGGCAACACCCAGCGCGTCGTCTACGCCCTCGACGGCATGCGCGCCCCCGAGAGCCTCAACGGCTGGGAGGAAAACACCGACGTACCCAACGCGCTGGCCGCCGCGAACATCAATGTCGTGATGCCGGTCGGCGGCATGTCGAGCTTCTACGCCGATTGGAACTCGCCGAGTGAGTTCTTCGGCGTCCAGTCGGGCGGCGCCGGCCCCTCCGGCTCCGGCGCGTTCGCTGCGGGCCCTGGCAAGACCTACCGGTACCAGTGGGAGACCTTCCTGACCGTCGACCTGCGTAACGCGCTGGCCGACCGGCTCGGGTTCCGCCGTGACCGCAACGGCGCATTCGGCCTATCGATGGGTGGATCAGCCGCCTTGACGCTGGCTGCCTATCACCCGGATCAGTTCTCCTACGCCGGTGCATTCTCCGGTTACCTGAACATCTCGGCGCCCGGAATGCGGGAGGCCATCCGCCTGGCCATGCTCGACGCGGGCGGATACAACGTGGACTCGATGGCGCCGCCGTGGGGCCTCCAATGGCTGCGGATGGACCCGTTCGTGTTCGCGCCCAACTTGATCGGCAACAACACCCGCCTGTGGATCGGCGCGGCCTCCGGTCTGCCGACGGGACAGGACCGCCCGTCCATGGATACCGCCAACGGCATGGGTCTGGAAGCCATGGCCTTGGCCAACACCCGGGCATTCGAGGTCCGCATGGCCACGCTCGGGGCACGCAATGTCACCTACTCCTACCCCGCGTACGGAATTCACGCGTGGAATACCTGGGGTGCGGAAGCATTCCGCATGATTCCCGACCTGTCGGCAAATATCGGGTGAAACTCCAGGATAGGTTGCACTGACGTCGGTGTATGACTACCCTTCATCGCGGACACAAGGCCGCATGCCCCCACCTGAAAAACCAAGTATGCGTGGCCAATTGAATAGACGTGGTGGTATGCGGTCGGGCGCATACCGGCGCCGTCGAGAACAACTCGGAAAGAGAGCCGCACCATGCGCTTCGCCCGGACGCCAGCCTCAGTGCTGAGCGACGCGAGCAGTGATCCTCGGCTGCACCGGAGGCTGCGTGCGCTTGTCGCGATCGCCGCCGCGGTCACCATGCCCTTTACCGCCACCGTCGCGGCTTCGGCCGCGCCCGCGACTCCCGTCCTGCGGACACCTGCCGGTGGCTACGAAGAGCTGATGGTCCCCTCGGTGATGGGGCCGGTGAAGGTTCAGGTCCAGTGGGCCAAGAACGGCGGTTCCGCCGCGCTGTACCTGCTCGACGGTATGGCCGCGCGCGACGACAAGAACGCGTGGTCGTTCGAGACGAACGCCATGCAGCAGTTCGCCAACGACAATGTCACCCTGGTGATGCCGGTCGGCGGTATGTCGAGCTTCTACGCCGACTGGGTTTCGCCGAGCAGCCTCAACGGCCAGAAGACCACCTACAAGTGGGAAACCTTCCTGACCGAGGAACTCCCGAACTTCCTCGCCGGTTACGGTGTCTCCAGGACCAACAACGGCATCATCGGCCTCTCGATGAGTGGCAGCGCGGCGCTGTCGCTGGCCGCCATGCACCGCGACCAGTTCAAGTACGCCGGTTCGTTCTCCGGCGCACTCAACCTCTCGCAGCCCGGCATGCGCGAAGCCGTGCGGGTGGCCATGCTGCGCTGGGGTGCCTACAGCTCCGACTCGCTGGCTCCGCCGTGGAGCCCGCAGTGGCTGCGGATGGACCCCTTCACCGTGGCGGCGCAGCTCAAGGGTCTGCCGATGCGGATCTCCGCGGGCAGCGGCCTGCCGGGTCAGTACAACAACCCGCGCAACCCCGGCGAGGTCTTCGATACCGGCGTCGGTATGGGCATCGAGGCGGTCACCCTGATCAGCACCCGGTCGTTCGAATCGCGGCTGAAGTCGATCGGCGTTCCCGCCACGTTCGACTTCCCTGCCACCGGCACCCACACCTGGAAGTACTGGGAGGACCAGCTCTGGGCCGGTCGCCCGCAGATCCTCGCCGCCCTCGGCGTCTGATCCGCATCAATATCTGAATATCGACGAAGGCATGGCTGTGGCGAACATCGTTCGCGGCCATGCCTTCGCTGTGTCACCGCTCGACTTGATGGGGTCTTGAATCGCGTCTACAGGTGCCGAGCAGGTTGCCCCGCAACGAGAAAGGCTCGCAGCCGCCCCCGTGAAGGGCGGCGCGAGCCACGGCCAGGGCAGCGCAGTCAGGCCGCCACGCTCGCACAGCTCGCGTACGTCGCGCGCCATACCGGTTGATGGCGCCTTCCGCAACGCGAGCAGCATGTCGCGTGCGTAGCCGTTGTAACTGATCGTCTGCCGAGCTTGCGAGCCCAGCCGTCGGCACGGTCCCATGCCGACCAGGCATCGCCATATCGGCCGCGGCGCGAGTGTGCGAGTGCACCCTCGGCGTGTAGGGCGCCGGTGATCCCTCGCCAATCGTCCGGGGTCTCGTCAAGCTCGACGTACGGGGCGAGCAGCGTTGTGCCAGAGTCGATCAGGCTCAGCGCCTCATCCCGTCGGCCGGAGTCGCGCAGCGCCTGCACCATTCCCCATGCAGAGCAAGCGATCATGTACGGATCGTCGGCGGCCTCGGCTTGCTCGCGGGCGCGGTCGGCGACGAGCCACACCAACGCCGCATCCTGTTGGCACGCGACGTAGAAATCGGTGAGTTGGTAGACGCCGGCGAGCACCGCACGAGCGGCGCGGCGGTCGTGTCCGGGGGCGCGGGCGGCCTGCTGGGCGGCGCGGATGAGGTCGGGTAGCAGCTCGCCAAGCGCGGTCCGATGGTCCGGAGTTTCGTGCCGGACCTCCCATGCGAGCCGCGGTGTCTGATCCCGGTCTCAACCGACTTGACCCACTCGGCCGACCGGTCGACGAGGCCACCCAGCACGGGCCGAGTCATCCCGATGCGTTCACGGTACCCGGCGGCATGTTGACCGTCGAGCAGATCGCCCGCGGCACGGGCCTGCCGAAGTAGAAAGCTCGCCGCGCCCTCGGGGGCGCTGTTCCGGGAAGGGATCGCGTTCCGCAGACGAGCTGTGGCAGATTTTGGCCGCCGCTGCGGGTACAGCCTCGGCGGGCAGTCCTGTGACGCTCGGGTGGCTGCAACGCGACGACGCCTCATGGTCGCGCATCGACGACGAGGGCCGCGAACACACCATGGCGTTCGGTCCATGGGACAACGGAACCCAGCTACGCGAGCTCGATGCCGACGTGCGCGCCGCGCTCGCGGTCCCCGACGTGCTCGAGGTGGCGGCTGAATGATCGACGACGACGCGCCGGTCACACTGACCCGCTGCCGGCGGTGGACGCTGGAATCTCTCGCCGCGGTCGCACCGGCGCGCAATCAGAGCACCACCGTGTATGAGTTCGCCAATCCTGCTCCAACCGAGCTCGACCGAGCAATCTGAGAGGAGGTGAACAATGCATCAGCTCGCAACAGCGGGCCCGGCAGTAACCGGCGAATATCTCCAGCTGCGCGAGGAATTGCTTGTCGGACAGCTGGGTCGCACGCTCGGACCGCGGATTCCACGGGTTCGGCGAGCCGCTGGCGAACAGGCCGTGCAAGATTAATTTCGGTGTGCGGCTTTTCGCCGAATCGTTTTTCGCGACCGGGAAGCTGAATCGGCATCAGATCGATATCGACCGAACGTTCAGCACGAGGTGATGATTGCACAACTCCGCGTTCGGTCAGGTCACAGAGCGAAGTGAACCGGTCGTTACTTCCGCGCGCCTGCCGGGTATCTCGCCCCTGGCGAGGTACAACGACCTGATGAGAGTCGCGCAGAAGGAGAGGGACCGCGGCCCGGCTGACCGGCGGAGCCTCGCGTGTCGACTGGGCGCCCCACTGGCCGTGGCGACGGCGATCGCGCTTCCCTTGGGCCAGTCCGTGTTTCCAGCTGTGGCGGTCGCCCAGCCCGGAACGGTCTCGGTGATCGAGCGCCTCGAGTGGCTGTCGGATCGGCGGGTGGCACTGTGGGTGCACTCCGCGGCGATGAATACCTCTATCCAAGTGCAGATGTTGCTTGCCAGGGATTGGCATCAGCGGCCCGACGCGCGTTTTCCGGTGCTGCTGATGCTCGACGGTCTCCGCGCGGCCGACGATGAAAACGGCTGGACCAAAGATGCCGACGCGGAAGGATTCTTCGCCGATAAGAATGTGAATGTCGTACTGCCCGTCGGTGGTCAGTCCAGTTTCTATACCGACTGGCTGCAACCGAACAATGGAAAGAACTATCGGTGGGAAACATTCCTGACCAAGGAACTGCCACCGCTACTCGAACGCGATTGGCGCACCACCGCTGTCCGCGGTGTCGCGGGTCTGTCGATGGGGGGCACCGGCGCGATGAATCTGGCCGCCCGCAACCCGGATTTCGTCAAGTACGCCGCGTCGTATTCCGGGCTGCTGACCACCACGACGCTCGGTATGCCGCAGGCGATCGAGTTCGCCGTCCGCACCGTGGGTGGCTTCGACTCCACGGCGATGTGGGGACCGCCCGGCGGACCGGAATGGGCGGAGCACGATCCGGAGCGCATGGCCGACAAGCTGCGCGGGATCAGCGTGTACGTGTCCTCGGGCAGTGGCCTGGCAGGCACGCATGACCAGCCCGGTCCGCTGCCGATGACCAGTGACAACTGGTCGGGCACCGGGCTCGAGATCCTGTCCAGGCTCTCGACGCAGAACTTCGTCACCAAACTGGGTGAACTCGCGATCCCGGTACAGGTCAACTATCGGCCGTCCGGGACGCACACCTGGCCGTACTGGGATTTCGAGATGCGCCAGTCCTGGCCGCAGGCCGCGGCCGCCCTCGGCGCCGACCCCAACGGCGCTGTCTGCTCGACGGCCGGTGCGATCGCCCCGGTGGCGCAGAGCTGGATCGGTAACTGTGTCACCGGCGAGTACCCCCTCGGTCCCGCGGTGGCGCAGGACTTCGTGAACGGCCGGGTCTTCTATTCCGCGGCGACCGGCGCGCACCCGGTCGCGGGCCGCATCGGCGGTGCCTACACGGGCGCGGGCGGGCCGTTCTCGCCGCTCGGCCTGCCGACCGGCGACGAGCGGGGCCTGCCCGACGGGCGCGGGCGGATGCAGACCTTCGAGGACGGCTCGATCTATTGGACCCCCGACACCGGCGCGCAGCTGATGCGGGGCGCGATCCTCGACGAATGGGGCAAGCAGGGCTTCGAGCGTGGGCCCGCCGGCTATCCGGTGGCGGCCGAGGCGCGCACGCCCAGCCGCGACGGCGTGGTGCAGGCCTTCGAGCACGGCCCGATGTTCTACAGCGCGGCCACCGGCGCACACCGTGTGCACGGCTTCATCCTGGACAAATACGCCGCCCTCGGTTTCGAGAACAGCCCGCTCGGCTTCCCGGTGGCAGAGGAGGCGCCGCTGAAGGATCTCGGGCGGTACAGCCAGTTCGAGGGCGGCAAGATCTACTGGAGTCCGCTGTCGGGCGCCTGGTCGGTGCGCAACGGCGCGGTCGCCGACGCCTGGGGTGCGCAGGGGTTCGAGAACGGACGGCTGGGGTATCCGGTGTCCGACGAATTCGCCGTTCCCGGCGGAATCCAGCAGAACTTTCAGACCGGGTTCATCGTCGTGCGCAATGGCAAATCCGAAGTCCACGGGGTGTGAGCTCGGGCTGAGAACTCTCTGAGCATCGCCGCGCGGTACCCGGCGGCGCCGAATGTCCGGCTAGCCTGGTCTCCGACCGCTTCCCTGACGAACGATCGAGGAAAGACATCTTCATGCATCGGATCCCTGGCAAGGTTGCCGGATCGGTCGCGGCCCTGGCTGCCGTCGCCCTGTTGTCCGCCTGTGGCGGCAACGACTCGACCGCGTCGCAGACGCCCACCCTCTCCACCAGCGCGAGCGCTGCCGCTTCGTCGGCCACCCAGGCACCCGCCGAAGGCGGACACGGCGACCACGCCCCGTCCGCGACCGCCGCGCCGGAGACCAGTGCGGCCCCCGAGCAGCCGCAGGCCGCGCCGGAGACCACGTCGGCGGCGGCTGCGCCCGCTGCCGGTAAGGACAAGGCCTTCCTCGACGAGCTGAGCAAGAACGGGATCACCCCGGCCGATCCGGCGAGCGCGCTGACCGCGGCGAGCTACATCTGCTCGACGAAGGCCACCGGTGCGAGTGAAGCCGACATGGCGACCTTCGTGGCCGCGATGGCGGGCACCGACCCGGCCTTCGACCCGGCCAAGATGGACGTCAACAAGGCAGCTCAGATCTACATCGCCGCCGCGACCTCCACCTACTGCTAGTGAACCCCCGATCGCGACGTACCCGCAGGTTCTGGCCTGCGGGGTGCCTGACCGTGCTGGCGCTGTTCGTTCTGGCGATCATCGTCATCGTGCTGCTCTGGTACCTGCTCGCAGGCCGGTTGCGGGAGCCGGGGCCGACGCCGCCCGGGCCGCCGCCACCGACGTCGCAGTCGGCGGACTGTCCCGATGTGATGCTGCTCTCGATCCCCGGCACCTGGGAGTCGGCGAGCAACGACGATCCGTACAACCCGCACGCCAACCCGATCTCGCTGATGCTCAGCGTCAGCGGGCCGCTGCGCGCGCAGTTCCCGGACAACCGGCTCGAGGTCTACACCGTGCCCTACGTGGCCCAGTTCTCGAACCCGATCGCGTTCCCGCCGGACGGCCAGGCCTCCTACAACAACAGCCGTACCGAGGGCACCGCGCGGGCGACCGACATCCTGGCCCAGCGGCACAAGGAGTGCCCGCTGACCACCTATGTCATCTCGGGCTTCTCCCAGGGCGCTGTCATCGCCGGTGACCTGGCCGCGCAGATCGGCGCGGGCAACGGTCCCGTCCCGGCCGACAAGGTCCTCGGCGTGACGGTGATCGCCGACGGCCGCCGCACCGGCGACACCGGACCTGGCCAGCCCATCGAGATCGGCGACCCGCCGCCGGCCGGCCAGGGCGCCGAGGTCGCGCTGCGGGGGATCAACGTGCCCGGCATCAGCATGACCGGTGCCCGTCCCGCCGGTTTCGGCTCGCTGGCGCCGAAGGTGAACTCGATCTGCGCGCCCGGCGACATGATCTGCGACGCGCCGCGCGAGGCACTCAGCCCGGCCAACGCGCTGACCAGCCTGAGCGCCCTGATCCGCTCCGCGGGCAACCCGGTCCACGCGCTGTACGCCTCCAACACGGTGGACGGACAGGGCACCACCGCCACCCAGTGGACGGTGAACTGGGCCGCCGGTCTGATCGAGAACGCGCCGCACCCACCGCATTCCTGAGCGGCGCGAAGCCGGAGTTGTCACAGTCACAGCGGGCGTGTGATTGCCATGGATCATGCCTCGCTGTGACATCCGCACTCCCATTCGCCGGCACGCTGTAAAGTGCGCTGATGATCGCGCCGTCTTCCCCGCCTACCGCGGAGTAGCCGGCGGGCCCGGAGTACACCGCCTAGCACGCGCAGCGTGCAACAGCCAGGAGCGATGAGTACATGACCGAAGCTGCCGCACCCGTCGGTGAGTTGACCGCGCTGGGTACGCCGCTGCGTCCGTTCCGCTTCGGAGCGGCGGGCGAGGGCAACAAGCAGGAGGGCGGCGCACGCAAGTTCGTCCAGACTGCGCAGCAGGCCGAGGAGTACGGGTACGACACCTTCTTCGTGCCCGATCATCTGGGTGACCAGATCGGGCCGATCGCCGCGCTGGGCGCCCTCACCCAGGCCACGGAGAAGATCCGGCTCGGGACGTCGGTGCTGGCGAACGGCTTCCGGCACCCCGTCGTGCTGGCCAAGGACCTGGCCACCATCGACGTGCTGTCCAAGGGCAGGCTCGAGGTCGGCGTCGGCGCGGGCTGGATCAAGGAAGAGTTCGAGAACGCGGGCCTGCCCTACGAGCGTCCCGGCGTCCGGCTGGAGAAGCTCGACGAGTCGCTGACCATCCTGGACACGCTGCTGCGCGGCCAGGAGTGCAACTTCGAGGGCAAGCACTACCAGGTGCGCGGCATCAAGGGCACGCCGCGACCGCGGCAGGGCCCGCGTCCGCCGCTGTGCACCGGTGGCGGCGGCCCGAAGATGCTCGCGCTGGCCGCCAAGCACGCCGATATCGTCTCCGTCGTCCCGCAGACCACCAAGAACGGCAAGGGTCTGCTGTCGGGCATCACGCTCGAGAAGACGATCGAGAAGGTCAACATCGTCAAGGCGGCTGCCGGTGACCGGTTCGCCGACATCGAGCTGAATTGGGCGATCACCGCCATCGTCATCACCGACGATCGGGAGAAGACCGCGGAGATGGCGCTGCGCGCGATCGAACGCGGCCTGCACCCCGACCTCGAGGTCGACGTGGAGCTCTCGGTACAAGACATCCTGAATTCGCCGTACGTCGCGATCGGCAGCTTCGAAGAGATCGCCGAACAGATCAAGCGTGTGCGCGAACTCACGTCGATGTCGTATGTGGGTATCTTCCCCACCCAGATGGACGCTTTCGCGCCTGTCATTCCGCTGCTGCGGGAGGACTGAGCGGGGGTTCTCTGTAACATGACTCTGGTTTGAGAACATCTAGCCGATAGCGGTCACCGCGCAGACCGCTCGAAAATCCGCAGGTTGTCAGGATGTACGCACGGCGTCGTCCGGGGGCCGGTGGCGATAGCGAGTCGGGGCCTCACAGGTGTCAGCGCCGAAGTGCGTTGGGAAATTCACCGGTGCCCGGGCCTCGGAGGAGAAGAAGGAATGGCAGAGACTTTCGACGACTACCTGGACGAGACCGGGAACCTCATCATTCCCGAGGGTCGGACCCTGGTCGATCACGTCGAGAAGCACACCCGTAACGATGCGAACACGCTCGCGTACCGCTACATCGACTACTCGCGGGAACGCGACGGCGAGGTGCACGAGCTGACCTGGCAGGAGTTCGGAGTTCGGCTGCGCGCGGTGGCCGCTCGCCTGCAGCAGGTGACCAACCCGGGTGACCGGGTCGCGATCCTCGCGCCGCAGGGCCTGGACTACGTGATCTCTTTCTTCGCGGCGATCTACGCGGGCACCATCTCGGTGCCGCTGTTCGACCCGGACGAGCCGGGCCACACCGACCGGCTGCATGCCGTGCTCGGCGACTGTGAGCCCTCGGCGATCCTCACCGCGACCTCTTCGGCCGCCGGTGTCCGCCAGTTCTTCCGCTCGCTGCCCGCCGCGCAGCGTCCGCGCATCATCGCCGTCGACGCCATCCCGGACACCCTCGGTGATTCCTGGGTCCGCCCCGACACCGCGATCGACGACATCGCCTACCTGCAGTACACCTCGGGTTCGACCCGGGTGCCCGCCGGTGTGGAGATCACCCACCGCGCGGTCGGCACCAACCTGCTGCAGATGATCAACTCGCTGAACATGAACGAGAACTCGCGCGGTGTCACCTGGCTCCCGCTGTTCCACGACATGGGCCTGCTGACGGTCATCCTGCCCGCGGTCGGCGGCAAGTTCATCACCATCATGTCGCCGAGCGCGTTCGTGCGCCGCCCCTCGCGCTGGATCAACGAGCTCGCCGCCGTCTCCGACGGTGCGGGCACCTTCGCGGCCGCCCCGAACTTCGCGTTCGAGCACGCCGCGGCGCGTGGTGTGCCGAAGGCGGGCGAGTCGCTGGATCTGTCGAACGTCATCGGCCTGATCAACGGTTCCGAGCCGGTGACGGTCTCGTCGATGAAGAAGTTCAACGAGGCGTTCGCCCCGTACGGCCTGCCCAAGACCGCGATCAAGCCCTGCTACGGCATGGCGGAGGCGACGCTGTTCGTCTCGGCGACCAAGGCCGAGGACGAGGCCAAGTACATCTACGTCGACCGCGACGAGCTCAACAGGGGCCGGATGGTCCGCGTGGAGCAGTCGGCCGAGAACGCCATCGCGCAGGTCTCCTGCGGTTACGTGGGGCTGTCGCAGTGGGCCGCGATCATCGACCCCGAGTCGGTGGAGGGCCCCGAGGGCGGCCGTGAGCTGCCCGACGGCCAGGTCGGCGAGATCTGGCTGCACGGCAACAACATGGGCATCGGCTACTGGGGACGCCCGGACGAGTCGACCAAGACCTTCCGCAACCGGGTCACCGAGCGTCAGCCGGGTGGGCACACCGAGGGCACCACGGCCGACGCGGACTGGATGCGCACCGGCGACTTCGGCGTCTACTTCGAGGGTGAGCTCTACATCACCGGTCGCGTCAAGGACCTGGTGATCGTCGACGGCCGCAACCACTACCCGCAGGATCTGGAGTACTCCGCGCAGGAGGCGTCCAAGGCGCTGCGGCCCGGTTTCGTCGCCGCCTTCGCGGTGCCCGCCAACCAGCTGCCCGCCGAGGTCTTCGCCTCCGACAGCCATTCCGGCCTGAAGTTCGACGCCGACGACGCGTCCGAGCAGCTGGTCATCGTGGCCGAACGTGGTCCCGGCGCGGGCAAGGCCGACCCGGCCCCGATCGCCGACGCGGTGCGCGCGGCGGTTTCGCTGCGCCACGGCGTGACCGCCCGTGACATCCTGCTGGTCCCCGCGGGTTCCATCCCGCGTACCTCCAGTGGAAAGATTGCACGGCGGGCCTGCAAGGCCGCCTACCTCGAGGGAACGCTGCGCGGTGGTTACACCCAGCAGGCTTTCCCCGATGCACCGGAAGAGTAATCGGCCGACCGGATCGGTGATGACGCTCGACGTGGCACACGCGCCGGGCGTCATTCCACGGCGCGCCCTGTACGCAGACAGGTAGCTTGAGGAATTGATGGCTGACAACGAGGGCACGCCCACCCAGAACCCCGAAGTTCCCGCGACGAGCACCCCTGCGGGTGATCACTCGGTTGCCGAGGTGCGCGACTGGCTGCGGAAATGGGTCGCGGACGCGACCGGGCAGTCGGTCGACGCGATCACGGTCGACCGGCCGATGGAGGAGTTCGGGCTGGCCTCGCGCGATGCCCTCGCCCTCGGTGGCGACATCGAGGACTACACCGGTGTCTCGCTCGCCCCGACGGTGATCTACCAGCATCCGACGATCGCGTCGCTGGCCGAGATCATCGTCAACGGTGAGCCGGAGCCCGCCGCCGAGAACGACGCGGACTACACCGCCGCGTTCACGCCGAGCGAGGCGCACGACATCGCGGTTGTCGGCCTGTCGACACGGCTGCCGGGCGCGGGCAATACGCCCGAGTCGACCTGGGAGTTCATCATCGGTCGCGGCGACGCGATCCGGGAGCTGCCCGAGGGACGCTGGGCTGAGTTCCTGAGCGATCCCACCGTGGCCGCGGCCGTCGCCGGGGGCAAGACCAGGGGCGGCTACCTCGACCAGGACGTCGTCAAGGGCTTCGACGCCGAGTTCTTCGCGACCTCGCCGGTCGAGGTCGAGCGGATGGATCCGCAGCAGCGACTGATGATGGAGCTCACCTGGGAGGCGCTCGAGCACGCGCGGATTCCGGCGAGCGACCTCAAGGGCGCGCTTGTCGGCATGTTCATCGGTTCCTCGTCCAGCGATTTCGGGATGATCGCCGCACTCGCGCTCGGTGAGACCGACCCCGATGTGCCCGCGTCGGCCGAGGGCTACGCGATCATGGGCAGCTCCAACGGCATCATCGCCAACCGGGTGTCCTACTTCTACGACTTCCGTGGCCCGTCGGTCACCGTGGACACCGCCTGCTCGTCCACCCTCGTCGCGGTGCATCAGGCGGTGCGCGCGTTGCGGGAGGGCGACGCCGAGGTGGCGCTGGCCGGCGGTGTGAACATGCTGCTGATGCCGTTCCCGACGCTCGGTTTCGCGCCGGGCACCTCCGCGGACGGTCGCATCAAGGCGTTCTCCTCCGATGCCGACGGCATGGTTCGTTCCGAGGGCGCGGGCCTGGTCGTGCTCAAGCGGCTCGCCGACGCCGAACGCGACGGCGACCACATCTACGCGGTGGTCAAGGGCTCGGCGGTCAACAACGACGGCCGCTCCAACGGCCTGCTCGCGCCGAACCCGGACGCGCAGGCCGACGTGCTGCGCCGCGCCTACCGCGACGCGGGCATCGTCCCGTCCTCGGTCGACTACATCGAGGCGCACGGCACCGGCACCCCCATCGGCGACCCCATCGAAGCCGAGGCGCTCGCTCGCGTCGTCGGCCGTGGCCGTGACGCCGACAAGCCCGCCCTGCTCGGCTCGGCCAAGACCAACTTCGGTCACCTCGAATCCGGCGCGGGCGCGGCCAGCCTCGCCAAGGTGCTGATGTCGTTCCAGCACAACGTGATTCCGCCGAACATCAACTACGCGGGCCCGAGCCCCTACATCCCGTTCGAGCAGGCCAACCTCAAGGTCGTCGACGAGCCGACCGAGTACCCGCGCTACAGCGGCGTCGCGACCGTCGGCATCTCCGGCTTCGGTTTCGGTGGCACCAACGCCCACGTCGTGTTGCAGGAATACGTGCCGACCCCGGCCGTTCCCGATGTCGATGTGACGGCCGAGCAGGTTGCCGCCCACGAGCTTGCCGGCGAAGAGGCCACCGATGTGGTCGCCGAGGCTGCCGCGATCGTCGCCGCCGCCGAGGACACGGAACCTGTTCTCGAGTGGGACGGCGAGCGCGCCGAGCCGCTGCCGGTGATCCTGGCCGTCTCCGCCTACCTGCCCTCGCGCCGCAAGCGCGCCGCCGCCGAGCTGGCCGACTGGCTGGAGGGCCCGGGCAAGGACGTGCCGCTGGCCGATGTCGCCCGGTCGCTGGCCAAGCGCAGTCATCACCGTTCCCGCGGTGTGGTGCTGGCCAAGACGCACGAGGAGGCCGTCGCCGGTCTGCGCGCCATTGCCGAGGGCAAGCCCGGTGCCGGTGTGTTCACTGCCGATTCCCCGGCCGCCGCCGCGCCGGTCTGGGTGATGTGTGGCTTCGGCGCGCAGCACCGCAAGATGTCCAAGCAGCTCTACAACGAGAACTCGATCTTCCGCAAGACCGTCGACGAGGTCGACGAGCTGGTGCAGGACGAGGCGGGCTACTCGATCCGCGAGATGTTCCTCGACGACGAGCAGGACTACGACGTCGGCACCTGCCAGGTCGGCATCTTCACCACCCAGCTGGGTCTGGCCGCGGTGCTGCGCGCACACGGCGCGGAACCCGCCGCGGTGGTCGGTCATTCGATGGGTGAGGTCGCGGGCGCGTACATCGCGGGCGGCCTGAGCCTCGAGGACGCGGTGCGCGTGATCTGCGCCCGCTCGCGCCTGATGGGCGAGGGCGAGCAGATGATCACCGAGGACGACGTGCGCAATATGGCACTCGTCGAGCTCAGCGCCCACGACGTGGCCGAGCTGCTGCCGCGCTTCCCCGACGTGGAGTGCGCGGTCTACGCCGCGCCGACCAACACCGTCATCGGCGGTCCGCGCGAGCAGGTCGAGCAGATCGTCGCCGAGGTGGAGGGCATGGGCAAGTTCGCCCGCATCCTGCCCACCCGCGGCGCGGGCCACACCTCGCAGATGGACCCGCTGCTCGGCGAGCTCGCCGCCGAACTGGCAGGCATCGAGCCCACCTCGCTGAAGACCGGCCTCTACTCGACCGTGCACGAGGGCCTGTTCTTCCGGCCCGGTTCCGACCCGATCCACGACGAGCCCTACTGGGTGAAGAACATGCGCCACGCCGTGTACTTCACCAACGCGATCAAGGCCGCCGTCGATTCCGGGCACACCACGTTCCTGGAGCTGGCGCCCAATTCCGTTGCGCTGATGCAGGTCCTGGGCACCACGTTCGCCGCGGGTGTGCACGACGCGCAGCTCATCCCGACGCTCAAGCGCAAGGAAGACGAGTCCGCCGGTGTCATCGGCGCGCTCGCCCAGCTCTACGTGCACGGCCACGCGGTGAACCTGAGTTCGTTGCTGCCCCAGGGTGATTACGCCGATGTGCCGCGAACCGCGTTCGTGCGCAAGCAGTACTGGCCCAAGGCCACCTTCGCCGCGGGTGGCGGCAACAGCCGGGTGCCCGGCGCGCATGTCGCCATGCCGGACGGCCGCCACGCCTGGGAGGTGCAGGCGGGGTCGGTCACCGATCTGACCGCGCTGGTGCGAGCCGCTGCCGCGCAGGTGCTGTCGGATGTGGCCGTGACGGTCTCGCACCCGCACGCCGCGCTGCCCACCACCGGCACGCTGACCACCACCCTCACCCCGCACCTCGGTGGTGCGTCGGTGCAGGTGCACGCGAAGACCCCGGTCGGCTTCACCCTGCTGTTCGACGCGGTCGTCACCTCCGGTGTCGCGCTGCCCGAACCGGTTGCCGCCGTTGCCGTTCCGGTTGCCGTCGCCGAACCGACCGCCGCCGAGGTGGCCGTGGCGACCAGCGACCGCTGGGACCCCAACGGCAGTGAGACCGTCGAGCAGCGACTGTGCGTCATCGTCGCCGAGTCGATGGGCTACGCCGTCGAGGACCTCCCGATGGAGATCCCGCTGATGGAGCTCGGCCTGGACTCGCTGATGGCGATGCGCATCAAGAACCGCGTCGAATACGAGTTCGACATCCCGCAGCTGCAGATCTCCGCCGTGCGCGACGCCAGCCTCCACGAGGTGTCGAAGGTGCTGCGCTACGCGATCGAGCATCGCGACGAGGTCGCGGCGATGGCGGAGAAGCAGGCTGCTGCCAAGGCGGCGGGCGAGGATGTCGAGATCGGTGTCGACGCCAACTTCGTCGAGGCCGCGCGTGCGGCTATCGCGGCGGGGGAGGATCCGCTGGCTGCTGCCAAGCAGGCCGGTGCGGAGCTGCCGTCGTCGGAAGCTGCTGTCGCCGAATCGGTTACGGCTCAGCCTCCTGTCGAGGCGACAGAGCCGGAGTCGACTGAGACTGCCGTCGAGGCTGCTGAGTCGAATGTCCCCGACGTCGACTACTTCGCCGACGCAAGTGCGGATGAAGACAACGTCCCTCCGCGTGATGCGGCTGAACGCCTGACCTACGCGACCTGGGCTGTCGTCACCGGTACTTCCCCCGGCGGCGTTTTCAACACTCTGCCGATCCTGGAAGAGGAGGTCGCCGAGAAGATGGCAGCCCGCCTCACCGAGCGGATCAAGGCAGAGGTCACCGTCGACGACGTGCTCGATTGCGAGTCGATCGAGCAGCTGGCCGAAGTCGTGCGCACCTTGCAGGACAGTGGTGCCGACGTCGACGGATTCGTGCGTCCACTGCGGGCACGTGCCGAGGGCTCGGATGCTGTGCCGGTCTTCGTGTTCCACCCGTCGGGTGGTAACACCCTCGTGTACGAGCCGCTGCTGAAGCGCCTTCCCGCTGACACGCCGATGTACGGATTCGAGCGGGTCGAGGGCGATATCGAGGAACGTGCTCGGCAGTACCTGCCCGAGCTGCGCAAGATCCAGGGCAACGGTCCGTACGTGCTCTACGGCTGGTCGCTCGGCGCCGTACTGTCGCTGCAGGTCGCACAGCTGCTCCGCGAGGAAGGCGCCGATGTGCGCGTCGTCGGCCTGATCGACCTGGCCCTCCCGGTCAAGGGTGAGGACAACAGCCCCGAGGAGCGGGTGCGCCGCATCCAGCGTTACCAGCAGTTCGCCAAGACCACCTACGGCGTCGAGGGCGAACTGCCCGACGAACAGCTGCAGGAACTCGCCCAAGCCAACGACGAGGAGCAGTACGACATCGTCGCCAGTCTGGTGAAGCTCACCGGCGCCAAGATCCCCGGTGGCGTGCTCGAGCACCAGCGCACCTCGTGGATCGAGAGCCGTCATCTCGCGAAGGCGCAGCCGACCCGATACGACGGTGACGCCGTGCTCTACCTGGCCGATCGCTACCACGACGGCATGATCGAGCTCGAGCCCCGCTTCGCCGATCGCAAGCCCAACGGTGGTTGGGACGAGTACATCCCGAACCTGGAGATCGTCCACATCCCCGGCGATCACCTCCAGATCGTGGACGAGCCGCGAATCGGCCAGATCGGTGCGGACCTGTCCGCCAAGCTGGGGAAGATCGCTAAGGGAGAGAAGTGAGCACGACCGCCGAAAAGCTTGCCGATCTACATCAGCGCCTCGAGCTCGCCAAAGAGCCCGCAGGCGCGAAGGGGATCGAGAAGCGCGCGCGGAAGGGCATTCCGAGTGCCCGCGACCGGATCAACATGCTGATGGACCCGGGCACCTTCGTCGAGATCGGTGCCCTGGTCCGCAAGCCCGGCGACCCGGACGCGCTCTACGGTGACGGTGTGGTCGTCGGGCACGGCATGGTCGACGGTCGTCCGGTGGCGGTGTTCTCGCACGACCAGACCGTCTACGGCGGTTCGGTCGGTGAGGCGTTCGGCCGCAAGCTGTGCGGCATCATGCAGTACGCGTCCAAGGTCGGCATCCCGCTGGTCGGTATCAACGATTCCGGCGGCGCGCGCGTGCAGGAGGCGATCAGCTCGCTGGCCTGGTACGCCTGGATGGCGACCAATCTCGAGCCGCTGTCCGGGATGGTGCCGCTGGTCTCGCTGATCCTCGGCAACTGTGCCGGTGGCGCGGTGTACGAGCCGATCTGCACCGATGTGGTGGTGGCGACCGAGTCCGCGCACATGTTCGTCACCGGCCCGAAGATCATCAAAGAGGTCACCGGCGAAGACGTCAGCCTCGAGGAACTCGGCGGTGCGCGCACGCAGGCCGAGTACGGCAACATCCACCACGTCGCCAAGAACGAGGAAGCGGCGTTCACCTGGGTGCGTGAGTACCTGAGTTACCTGCCGAGCAGCTGCCAGGAACTGCCGCCGGTGGTGAACCCCGGTCTGGAACCGGAGATCACCGACTCCGACCGCGAGCTGAACACGCTCATGCCCGATTCCGACAACGCCGGCTACGACATGCACGACATCCTGTTGCGCATCTTCGACGACGGTGAGTTCAAGGAGATCAGCGCCGAGACCGGCCCGAATATCATCACCGGTTTCTCCCGCGTCGACGGCAAGACCGTCGGTGTCGTCGCCAACCAGCCGCTGGCCTCTGCCGGCGCCCTCGACGCGCGCGCCTCCGACAAGGCCTCGCACTTTGTGCGGCTGTGCGATGCGTTCGAGATCCCGCTGGTCTTCGTCGTCGACACTCCCGGGTTCCTCCCCGGCGTCGAACAGGAGAAGGTCGGCGTGATCAAGCGCGGTGGCCGCTTCCTGTTCTCCTACGTCGAGGCCTCGGTTCCCAAGATCACCCTCGTCGTCCGCAAGTCCTATGGCGGCGGCTACGCGGTGATGGGCTCCAAGCAGCTCGGCGCCGACATCAACCTCGCCTGGCCGACCGCCCGTCTCGCGGTCATGGGCGCCGAAGGCGCCGTCAGCCTGCTCGGCGCCGCCCAGATCGCGGCCGCCCCCGAAGACCAGCGCGCCGCCATCCGCCAGAACCTCGTCGATTTCTACAACGCCAACATCGCCACCCCCTGGGTAGCCGCCGAACGCGGCTTCATCGACGCGGTCATCGAACCGGCCACCACCCGCCTCGAAATCCGCCGAGCCCTGAAACTGCTGCAGGACAAGAAGATCCAGCGCAACCCCCGCAAACACCACGTCCTGCCGCTGTAATCACCACCCGTAGCGGGCCGCCCCGGAGACCATCCGAGGCGGCCCGTTTTGCGTATCCAAGGCCGCAGCAGCTGCCGGCGCCGCGCCGAAGTGCTAATATGCTTTTATGCGCACCACGGTTGACCTATCTCCCGCACTCATGCAGGCGGCCAAGATCGCTGCCGCTGCGCGCGGGATCAGCCTCAAGGAACTGTTCACCAAGGCACTTGCGCGAGAGGTCGGTGCTTCGCCTTCGCCGCACGTCGGCAGGGTCACTTTCCCCTTGGTCGGTGCCAGTGACGCGCGGCCTCTCCGGGAAATCACCAATGCCGACATCGCGGACATCTTCGACTCCGAAGACGTCGAGAGGTACGGTCGGTGACCCTGATCGATGTGGGGCTGTGGCTTGCGGCCGTGTACGGAAGGCACACCCATCACCGCGCCGCCGCGGCATGGTTCGATGCGCAGTCGGACAGCTTGCTGATGTGCAGGGTTACGCAGACAGGCCTTCTGCGGCTGCTGTCCAATCCATCGGTGATGGATACCGAAGTCTTGTCCCGCAGCGATGCCTGGCGGGTCGTTGACCAACTCAATGCCGACGAGCGGGTGTTGTGGGCCGACGAGCCCGCTGCACTGGAGCCGGTGTTCCGAGCCCTGTCGGCGCGTAACGATCACAGCCACAAGCTGTGGACAGACGACTATCTGGCGGCCTTCGCCCAGTCCAGCGGCGTTGCACTGGCGACCCTCGACCGCAAGCTCGCTGGACGTTATCCCTCCGTGGATGTCGTGACAGTTTTCGCCTGATCCGTCACGTCGGCGACGACCGCGCCACGTATCTCGGCGATCGCCGAACTCGCGTCGGGCGATCTCAGCGAGCCGTCTGAACTCGGTCGGTGAGGCTGTTGATCCGGGCTTGCAGGCGGCGGTGGACCTCCTCGGGTGGGCCCGGGATGACGGTGAAGTTCTCGGCGTCGTGGTGTTGCATCAGGTAGCGGCCGTCGTCCGGGTAGTCCAGCCAGAGGAAGGCGCTGCCGTCGGTGGTGGGGCGGGCGTCGATCTCGAAGCCGGGGTAGACGGTGATGGTGCCGGTGCCGGTGCGCGGGCGTTTCAGGAAGCGCTGCAGGTGTTCGGTGTTCGAGAGCTTGGTGGGGTGACGGCTGTAGACCGGGGTGTCGAGGTCGCTGCGCCTGCCTTCGAAGCGGGGTTCGGCGCCGCCGGAGCAGCGGGGCAGGTGACCGACGATTTCGGCTGCCACCAGGTGGGCGGGATGGCGGCTGAGGACGATGTCGCCGGCTCCACGGCGATCACGTTCCGAGTGCTGCACTGCCACAACGGCTTCCGCGTCGATGATGCCGGCGTGGATACCGATCACCTCGTTCTGCCGCGCACCATGAAAGCCCTGGATTTCCACGCGTACCCGCGGTTCCAGCAGGAGTTCCAGTGCGCGATGCAGGGATTCGTCGTAGACCTGTCGCAGGCGCTGTGCACTGCGTGCCCGCCTGAGCGTGAATTCGTTGGCGGTTTCCCGGAACTCGGGCTGGTAGCGCAGCGGGTAGGGCAGTCGGTCGCGACCGACTGCCTCGAGGGCGATGGTGAAGGCGAGACCGTCCAGCTGCCAGCGCATGGGGTGTGAGGTGCTCATCCGCCGATCACACCGCCGGTCGGGAGGCTCGGCGGCAGCTGGCCGATGAGATCATGCTCGCGATCCTGGATCAGGTAGTCCGGGGTCTGATGCTCGTTCTCGTCGTCGCGTCCGCCGCCTCGTCCGCCGCCGCCCATCATGCCCGGCATGCCGGACATCCCGCGGGCGCCGGCGCCCGCGGCGCGGCCGGCGGTGCTCCCCGCCGGGGTCGCGGTCGTGGGGCTGCCGGGTACCGAGCGGCCCGCGCCCGGCGCCTGTGCCGTCCCGCCGAGACCGGGTGATCCGCCGCCGGGTGTTCCGCCGGTGCCGGTGCCGGGAGCGGTGCCCGGTGTGGCTGCCGGGTTCTGCTGGGTGGCGGCCGGCGTCGTCGGCTCGGCGGTCGTGGTGGGTGTCGTCGACGTGGGGGTGGTGTCGTCCTCGGCCTCGTCGTCCTCGGTGTCGTCATCCGGGGTCTCGGTCGTCGGGGTCGTCGTCTGTGGTGTTGTCGTCTGCGGTGCGGTCTGGTCCCCGCCAGGGTTCGAGCCGTTGGGGTTGCCGGCGTTCGACCCGCCCCCGCCGTTGGTCAGGCCGCTCCCGGTGCCATCACCGGGCAGGCCGTCGCCGACCGGATTCTTCGCCACGGCCAGCACCGGCGTCGTGGTGTCGACGGTGCTGGCTTGCGGCGTGTAGACGCGTTCCAGGATCTCCCGGGCGGCTCGTTCGGCTTCGTCGGCCCGGAACTGCTCGGTTTTGAGGTAGTCGGTGCCCGGGATCGCGCCGAGGAGCTCCTCGTCCCACGACACGTCTTTGGGCTCGTCGATCGCCAGCTTCGCCTGCTTCAGCGCGCCTTCCATCAGGTCGATGCCATTGGCGACCATCTGGAACGTCGTCGGCAGTTTCTCCGCCTCCGTCGCATAGCTGCGCACTCCGTCGATCGCGGCGTTCGCGCTCGTGCCGGCCCAGCCCTCGTTGATCGCGGTGTCGATCCGGGTGCGGAAGTTGGTCACCGCGTCCGTCATGCCGGTTGTCAACCGTCGCCAGCCATCGGCGCCCGCATTGATCTCACCGGCCGATACGCCCGGTTGATCGCCCTTGCCGTTCAGCGCATCCCAGATCTCCTGATGGGTCAGCGTGGCAAACCCTTCCAGCTTTCCGGTCAGTACGGCTTTCGAGTAGGTGCCGTCGAATCCTGTCTCGAGCCGTGCGCGTTCGGACTCGATGATCGTGCGATCGCCACTCACCTCGTTGTTCGCCGCGACGCCGAGTTCCCCTCGGGCCTTGGCTTCGTCATAGGAGGTGCTGTAGCCGTCATAGATGGCCTTGCCCTCGGCGGCGACCGCGCCGACAGCGACGACCGCGAGCGCGATCAGCGGTAGCGGCATCAGATCCCCTCCCCGTTCGCGGCGATATCGCCGGCGTTCTGGCCGTCGACGGCCTGCAGTTTGCCGATCGCGGCGGCGAAGGTATCGCGCATGAGCTGGGCGATCTCGATGTGCGAGGCCAGGCGTTTGTCAGCCGAGTCGTTCGGGTCGTCCGCGCTGCCGCTGACGGCTTTCTGCTCGAATTTCTGCTTCAGCAGGATTGCGGTTTCGAGGCCGCCCCAGCCGGAGAGGTGCTCGAGCTCCTTGGTGTCGTTCTTCAACTCGGCGAGTTCGGTGACGTACTGCTCGCACGCGGAGCGCAAGGCCTCGCCGAGGCCTTCTTCCATGCGGAAGGTTCCGGCAAGGGCTTGCTGCTTGAGGTTTCGCCAATATGTGGCTTGGTCTGTCATTTGCATCCCCCTACTTCGGCAGACCAGGCTCGAGGTCGGCTGCGTACTTGGCAGCCATCTCGCACACGTCACCGACGCGTGGCCCCTCGTTACTCAGCCAGGACACGCGTACCTCGAACATGCCTTGGTCGGCTTCGAACGCTACATAGCAACCATCCGGGTCGTTGTTCTCTCGGAATGTCAGTCCTGGTCTCGGGCCCACGGTGGTCTCGCGAACATCGACAAGACTCTCTTTTACCCGAGTTTCGGAGAGGGTGTGGCTTGTCGAGAACACTGAGACCCGACGGCTGCCAGCGCCATACCGATCGTCGATCGGCTTCCAATTGCATACTCGCCACGTCGAGGGGCCGGTGGGCGGATCGGTCAGCACACGCTTCGTTGTCGGGTCCAACCCCGCCCCGCGCAGCACCTCGTCACTCAACTGACTGCACACGTTGAACACAACGATCTTGTCCAGATCCCGTGGCGTCGGCCGCGCAGACCCGGTCTCCCCACCCGTCCCGCACCCGCTGACCGCAGCCGAAACCACGACAGTGCCGACAGCCACCCGAATCATCCCAGCGCTTCGCACAACTCTCCCAGTTCGCCTGCGACAACATGTTCTCAGTAGCTTGGACGCACCGAGCCCCGGATCGGTTCCGTCGAATACTCCATCGACCCAAAGTGGTCCTGAGCCTACCGCCAGGGTGATGGACCGGTAACCGTGGTCGACCTGCGCTCGGCGATGGGGCAGGTCCTACGAAAGCCCTGGTGGGGTCAGCGGTTTGGTTAGGTGTGGATTCGCACGGAGGAGGGCCGCGACTGTCGACGGGCGAGCGGGCCGGGGGTGAGCTGATCTGGACCCAGATGCGCTCGGACGGATGCGCCGGCGACTGATCCCGGCTATGGTGGCGTCGATTGGTCGAATTCGACGTATTAGGTACTGGAGCGGCGGATAGATCGATTATTCGCACGATGTTGCGGATAGATCAGACTGTTGAATGCCGAAGGGGGCCGCATTGTGGCAAGTCAAGGTTGGTATAACCACTACGACGATCCAGACGAGTACTGGGACGATGAGCCACTGGTGGTCCAGCGCCCGTTCAGAACCGATGCCGCGTTTTCTGCACCGGCATCTGATGCGGATGTCCGGAGTAGCAAACTAGGTGTAGAGCCCGCTCAGCCTGCTCACGTGCAACGAACCACCGATGGTGGAGCTGAGGCTACAACGGAAAGCCTGCTGCAAAGGATATCCGCGTTCCAAACTTACGCGCAAGAGACTCAGCGCTTGCTTGGTAGTGCATTGAGTGCGGCGCCTACGCAGTCGACTGGTATGGATTCCAAGGGAATTGTCACTGCAACAGTCGCTGGACAGCGGAATGAGTTTGTTTCAGCAAATATTGTGGACAACTGGGAGAATCGAATTTATGCGAGTCAGTTGAGCGATGCTATAGGCACCGCAGTTCGCGTTGCTGAGCGGGCGCACGGCGCCGCCATATCTGCGGCTCTGGTCGGGAGCGGAGCGATGATGCGCCTGAAAGAAATGAGACCTGAAGAGTTTCAATCAGCGCCCCCGACTCCGCCATGGTCGCCTGTCGACACCGAGGCGCCATCGCTGAATCAGATCGCCGATGCGGCATTTGATTTGGTCAGTACGTCGAGCGAGGAGTCCGCCGTTTCGCCGCAGGGTAACCTGACCGGCAAAAATACAGGTGAGGGTGGCGATGAAGCTGGACGAGTTACCGTTGAGCTTTCACCTGATGGATCGTTCGTGAGCTGCACAGTGGATGCCTTCTGGGCTGCGGGAAGAAGCGGTTCGTCAGTGTCATGGGCATTAAATGAAGCGGTAGCGGCGGCGCGGCTAGGCCTAACGCGGCGATCGGTTGAACACTTCTCGCAATCTCCCGCTGATCGACTGATATCGGGTGCAATTGCGTACCTATCCAACCTCGCCCCCTGATCTGGAGCAACTCGAATGGCGCCAAGGCCTACCGCGCAGCAACTCAAAGTCGCAACCGACGATCTGCGTACCGAAGCCCGGACCTGGGCTGATGGATCGAACTCGCTGACATCCATTGCAAACGAAGTATCTGCGCTCAAGTTCAACCGAATTGAGGCGGGACTCTTTCAGCTGATTGTATCGACGCACTCCGAGCTTGTTGATGCGGTATCGGAGCGATGCAAAGAAGGCTCGGTAGCCTTCGATGCAACAGGGTCTACGCTAAAGATTGTCGCAGACACCTATGACGATGAAGACCGGCGATATGCTGACCAGCTAAAAGATGTATGGTGAGGAATTCGTGATACGAGGGGGTTATTATGGAATTTAGTATCGATCAGTTCGAGCAGATTGTCGAAGGGATCGAAAAGAAGCTCGATGAACTGCGAGTGGACATCGATTCAACTCCCAAGATTGTGAGCAGTGCAGTCGACCATTGGTGGGTGAATGACGCAATGGAAGCGGCTATCAGGTGGTGCGGCGATAAAATTGTAGAGTTTGCCACTTGGGTTATTGATACTATTGTTGACCTACTCAAGGGGGTTGCGGCGCCAATATATCTCGCCGTCACGTCCTATGACTGGCTCAGTATCAGGGGTGACGCTTCACAAGTCGCGTCAAATGTTGATCCGGTTGTCTTGAAATCTAGTAGTGAGTGGCAAGGTGCCGCTCAATTTGCGTATCGCAATGCTGCGACCGCGCATAATGCTGCTGCAAAACGGATCAGCGATATCGGAAAGGATGCGGCAGTAGCGCTCGGCGCGTCAGCGGCGGCTGGCCTGGTTTTCTATGCAGGCATTCTCGCCGTTGCGGTAAAGGCTGCCGTTGCTGTTACTACGGCGCTCGGAGGTATAGCGTCAGGCGTCTTCTCGTGGGCAGGGGTGGCGCTGATAGCGGAGGAGGCAATCGCTGATCCAGCTATGATAACGGCACTGGTTGCTGGAATTACTGCAGTACTCGGCGCGCAAGTTACTTCTTTGCTTGCATTGAAAGCGACGGCAACAGGCAATGAGATCTGGCCGGGAGGTAAGTGGCCTGATGCTTCTACCAGCACCTTCGATAACGGAACGCGATTGGACGGTACCGCTGAGTGGTCCGTGAAGTCGGTATAGTGAATCGGGCGCACGGTCGCACGGAAACACTGGGTACCATCTACGCTCTTTGGGTAATACTGCCGGCGCTACTTTTTGCACTGCTGCTATGGAAATTAGGCGGTACGGGCAGTACGCGTGGTATCGCGGCAGAGATCGGCATAGCTGTGTTGATCGCCTCTGCAGTGGTCGCGACTTGCAGTATTGTCGCGCTGTGGACAGCTGATCGGCGCACGCCATGGCTGAACTATGCGGCAGGATTGCTCTTGATACTGGTCGCTGGGGCGAATATTGGTGTAGGACTATTGGTAAAGTCTGACGTTCAGGCGGTTTCAGGAACGATCGTCTTCGCGGTGTTCATGTGGGTTGCAATATTCGTAACCCTGGTTTCATTGCAACTTATCCGGATGACGTGGCGTCGCAAGTAGGCTCGCGTGGGTGGGCGGCAACCGTGTCATTTTGGGCGAGTCGGGCCGCCACCGAATCTCACGGTGACGGCCCGACTCGGCATCGAATGATTAAGCGACGGTGGCGGATTCGATGATGACGTCGGCCTTGGGGACGTCCTGGTGGGGGCCCGCGTTGCCGGTCTCGACGGCGGCGATCTTGTCGACGACCTCGGTGCCGTCGGCGACCTTGCCGAAGACGGCGTAGCCCCAGCCCTGGCCCTGGGGGGCGGTGTGGTTGAGGAAGGCGTTGTCGGAGACGTTGATGAAGAACTGGGCGGTGGCCGAGTGCGGGTCGTTGGTGCGGGCCATCGCGACGGTGTACTTGTTGTTCTTGAGGCCGTTGGTGGCCTCGTTCTCGATCGGCGCCTGGGTGGGCTTCTGCTTCAGGCCGGGCTCGAACCCGCCGCCCTGAACCATGAAGTTGGGGATGACGCGGTGGAACACGGTGCCGTCGTAATGGCCCGCTTTCACGTAGTTCACGAAGTTGGCGACCGTGTTCGGCGCGGCCTGGTCGTCCAACTCGAGCACGATCTGTCCGTAGTTGGTTTCGAGATTCACCTTGGTCATGGAGTCGAGTCTAGGGAGGGGAGAGGGCCGGAAGGGAGTGGGGTCCGGATCGATGGGTGCCGAAGGAACTGACGGATGTGCGGCGCACGTCGAAATCCGCCCACCGGCATGCGGTGCGCGTTTGGTTGATCGGATATAGTTTTTAAGGAACCCGCGTGCCTGAGGCGCACGCGGGTTCTTTTACTGCACACCCATTCAGCGTGCCGAATTCAAGGTGACTTCGGCACGGTGAATCAGGGGCCGACGGTAATCGGCACCGACGGGGTGGTGGTGTTGTTCACGGCGTATTTGCCCGTCACCTGCCCGGTCGTGGCGCTGGTCGGGCAGCCGAAGCTGCCGGTCACCTTGATCGGGGCCGGCGCATTGGTCGCCTGCACGGTCGACGGGCTGCCGTTGGTCCAGGTGCCTGCCAGGCTCGCCGCCGCGGTGGGGGCGACGACGATCTTGCAGGAGGCCAGGCCGCTGGTCTGGATGACCATGCCGCCCTGCGGGATATTGATGGTCCCGGCGATCGGCGTGCCGTTCTGGCCCGTGATCGACCAGCTGCCGCTGGTGGTCACGGTCGCGCTCACGCCCCACATGCTGGTCGTGCAGCCGGTGAAGGTGGGCGCGCTGATCGGGACGGTGATCGGGCCGCTGGGGTTGGTGTTGTTCGGTGCCGCGGGCACCGCGCCGGTGGCGTTCGAGGTGGTGCAGGTGATGCTGACACCACCCGCGACCGCCTTCACCGTGCCCACATTGGTCGCCGAGACCGCGGCGCCCGCGGGTGCGACCGTGGTCGAGCCGGCCGCCGTCGCCGGGCCGATGCCGAAGGTCGTGGCGGCGACCAGACAGCCTGCGGTGGCCAGTGTCGCCCGCGCGAAGAATTGATTGTCGAACATTGCGTACTCCTTGGTGAAATCGACAGTCACGTGATGTGAAGCTGTCGTGTTCAAGAATACGAAAGGCATTTTTCGGTAGTGCATTGTTGGCGCCTACCATTTCGTGTGGAAACCTTCGCGAATCGGCCCCCGATGTCCCGGATCGCCTTTATCATGCGGGACTGTTACCGCGCGTAACGGTTACTGTGTTTTTTATCTATATGCACCGTGCACACTGGTAACATCGAAAAACTCCTGTGCCGCGCTCGGTTGTCCGCGGATCACCTGGTTCGGACCTGGATCGATAGCGAATTCACATAGCGCCGAAACGGCTGGTCGCCCTACGTCGACCTGCTGCTCGGCCGGGTAGGCGCACGTCGCACCCTTAATGAAACGCTTGAACTTCACACCGTAGCGTGCTGCATGTCCACAGGCACGGCGTGCAACCCCTCACAAATAACAGGGTGCGGATACGATGCCCACCGTGCCAGACGCCGCAACTGCCGTTCTCACCAAGCCGCCCGCCGCGCCGGTGGCGTCCCCGAAGGACTTCCGGGTCGCGCGATGGATCGCGCTGGTCGCCGGACTCCTCGGCGCCCTGTTCGCGGTGGCGACGCCGTTCCTGCCGGTCACCCAGACGACCGCGCAGCTGAACTGGCCGCAGAACGGCAAGCTCGGCAATATCCAGGCACCGCTGATGTCGCAGGTGCCGATCGATCTGAACGTCACCATCCCGTGCTCGGCGGTCGCGACGCTGCCCGAACAGGGCGGCATGCTGCTGGCCACCGCGCCGCCGCAGGGCGACCGGGCCGCGCTCGAGGCGCTGTTCGTCCGCGTCTCCGACACCTCGGTGGACGTGGTCGATCGCAACGCGGTGGTCGCCTCGGCGGACCGCGCGGCGATGGACCAGTGCTCCGCGATCGTCATCAGCTCCGACCAGAACCGCACGACCGCGGAATTCCGGGGCATGACCAAGGAGGTCGAGCGGCCGATCACCGGTCAGCCGGGCGCGGTCGAGACCGTGCGGGCGCCCGTGCAGGGTCAGCTCGCCGGTGACTTGCGGCCGCAGATCGTCGGCGTGTTCTCCGATCTCAAGGGCGCCGTGCCGGACGGCCTGTCGCTGACCTCGACGATCGACTCGCGGTTCTCCTCCAGCCCGTCGCTGGTGAAGCTGATCGCGATCATCGCGGCGGCGCTGTGCACCCTGCTGGCGCTCGGCGCGCTGGCCGTGCTCGACGGCAGCGACGGGCGCGGGCACCGCCGGTTCCTGCCGAAGAACTGGCTGAAGCCGACCTGGGCCGACGGCGCGGTCATCGGCACCCTGCTGGTCTGGCATTTCGTCGGCGCCAACACCTCCGACGACGGCTACATCCTGTCGATGGTGCGAGTCGCGCCCGACGCGGGCTACACGGCCAACTACTTCCGCTGGTACGGCGTGCCCGAGGCGCCGTTCGGCTGGTACTACTACGTCATCCAGGTCTTCGCCGAGATCTCCACGGCCAGCCCGTGGGTGCGCCTGCCCGCGCTGCTGTGCGGAATCCTGTGCTGGATGGTCATCAGCCGCGAGGTGGTGCCCCGCCTCGGCAACGCGGTCAAGCGCTCGCAGGTGGCACTGTGGACCGGCGGCCTGGTGTTCCTGGCCTTCTGGCTGCCGTTCGACAACGGCCTGCGCTCGGAGCCCATCGTCGCCCTCGGCGCGCTGCTGACCTGGGTCTCGATCGAACGCGCCATCGCCACCGGCAGGCTGCTGCCCGCGGGCATGGCGGTGCTGATCGCGGCGTTCACCCTCGCCGCCGCCCCGACCGGTCTGATGTGTGTGGCCGCGCTGCTGGCCGGTATCCGCCCGCTGGTGCGGATCGTCGTGCGCAGGCACCGCGAGTTCGGCACGCTGCCGCTGCTCGCTCCGATCGCCTCGGCGGGTCTGCTCGTGCTGGTGGTGGTCTACGGCGACCAGACCTTCGCCGGCATCCAGGAAGCCAACCGGGTGCGGCAGGCCACCGGGCCGAACCTGGCCTGGTACGAGGACTACCTGCGCTACTACTACATGTTCGTCGAGACCGTCGACGGCTCGCTGGCCCGGCGCTTCGCCTTCCTGGTGATGCTGCTGTGCCTGTTCACCACGCTGCTGGTGCTGCTGCGCCGCCGCCAGGTGCCCGGCATCGCGTCCGGCCCGACCTGGCGCCTGATGGGGATCGTCTTCGGCACCATCTTCTTCATGATGTTCAACCCGACGAAGTGGACCCACCATTTCGGCGCGTACGCGGGCATCGCCGGTTCGCTGGCCGCGGTCACGGCGGTGGCCGTCTCGCAGAGCGCGCTGCGCTCACGCAAGAACCGAGCTATCTTCCTGGCCGGATTGCTGTTCGTGCTCGCGCTGTCGTTCTCGGGCATCAACGGTTACTGGTACGTGTCCAGCTACGGCGTGCCGTGGTTCGACAAGACCATCTCGCTGGGTGGCGTCCGTTCCAACACGGTGATGCTGATCCTGTTCGGCGTGGCGCTGGCCCTGGTCGGCTGGTACGCGCTGCGCGAGGACTACGTGAAACCGCAGCCGTCGGCGAGGACCGAGCGGGGCAGGCGGATCCGCAAGTTCGCCGCCATCCCGCTGACCATCGTGGTCGGGCTGATGGTGCTGTTCGAGGTGCTCTCGCTGGTCAAGGGCGCCACCCAGCAGTACCCGGGGTACTCGCTGGCCCGCTCCAACATCGACGCCATCGGCGGCAATGCCTGCGGTCTGGCCAACGACGTGCTGGTCGAATCCGATCCGAACGGCGGCAGGCTCGACGCGATCGTCGACCCGGCCCGCCCGTTCACCGACCCGAACGATCCGCTCGCGGGCACCGGCGCGGTCGGCTTCACGCCCAACGGCGTGCCGGGCGACCTGTCCGCCGACGCGGTCGAGGTGAAGCCGGGTACCGGTAACACCAGCAACCAGTCGGTCGGCGCCGCCTTCGCCGAGGGTGAGAGCGCGGGCACCGGTGGCGGTGAGGGCGCGCTCGGCGTCAACGGGTCGACCGTCGCGCTGCCGTTCGGGCTCGACCCGGCGCAGACCCCGATCCTGGGCTCCTACCAGGAAGGCGTGCAGCAGCCCGCGCTCCTGGAGTCGGCCTGGTACGGGCTGCCCGCCCGCTCGGACGACTCACCGCTGGTCGTGATCTCGGCGGCGGGCCGCATCGCCTCCAAGGACGACTCCGGCGCCGACAAGTACGGACAGTCGCTGCTCGTCGAATACGGCACCCGCAATCCCGACGGCAGCGTCACCACGCTCGGCACCTATCTGCCGCGCGATATCGGCCCGTTCCCGTCGTGGCGCAACCTGCGCGTGCCGGTGGCCGACCTGCCCGCCGAGACGAACGCGGTCCGCATCGTCGCCAACGACCCGATCCTGATCGGTGACCAGTGGCTGGCGTTCACCCCGCCGCGAGTGCCGAAGCTGCGGACGCTGGACAGCGTCATCGGCCGCACCCAGCCGGTGCTGCTGGACTGGGCCGTCGGCCTGCAGTTCCCGTGCCAGCGGCCGTTCGCGCACCACAACGGCGTCGCCGAGGTGCCGAACTACCGCATCCTGCCGGACCGCCCGCTGGCGATCTCGTCCACCGACACCTGGCAGGCCCAGGAGTTCGGCGGCCCGCTCGGCTTCTCGCAGATGCTGGCGAGCCGGGTCACCATCCCGACCTACCTGAAGGACGACTGGGCTCGCGACTGGGGTTCGCTGGAACGCTACAACCAGTACCTCAGGGCCGAGCCCGCCCAGCTCGCGACGGGCACCGCCCCGCGCAGCGGCCTGTGGACCCCCGGTCCGCTGCGGGTCTTCTGACCTGAGCCCGAGACAGTAAAAGGCGCGGACCACCTAGGTGGTCCGCGCCTTTGGCCGTTGATGAGGGTGCAGGAGTCAAACGTTGAGCATGCGACGGTTGAGGTCGCGGCGTAACACCTCTTGTGAAGGCAATCTATCCAGTACCCGCATCACGGCCGGTCGTAGTTCCTTTTTCTCGTCATCGCTGAGCAGCTCGACGAGATCTCGCAGATCCATGTCATCGAAGGCTCCTGTCATACCCATGAGGGTACGTGCTGAAACGCGCAGGGGAAGGCCATTCGGCCGACATTTACAGCCGTTTCACGTACACGAAACGCTAACGGCCGCTAGGCTTTTCGTGCCGTCCACGCACAACTGCCCGGTCGCTGCCCTTACGCTGCCGCACTCACTACTGCGCCCGGATCGCCGGCTCCTTCGCCCTCCCCGACTGCTCGACAACCCGCACCGAGATCTCGGCGGGCGGCGCGGGCTGATACGGCGTGAACCGCTCCAGCGAGCCCCAGTCCCGGCCCAGATCGTGAGCGAGATAGGTGGGGACGGTCTCGGCCTTCAGCAGCAGACCCGTCCACCCGAGCGGGCCACCGCCGATGTCGTCCTGCCAGGCGTTGGAGGCGTCCGAGCCGACCCGGTCGGGCAGGATCCGCCAGTTCGGGGCCTCGGCGACGCCGTCGTGGTGGTCGAACGGGCGCTGGCAGGGGAAGGCCAGGCCGACGTGCCAGTCCAGCAGCACCGGGTCGGTCTGCCCGACGACGGAGTCGAGCGTGGCCAGCTTGGGCAGTCGCGGCGGGGTCACCGCGAGCCACTGCTTCTGGGTGATGTCGTTGTCGGTGGCGACCAGGCGGACCGCGTTCACCCCGTCGGGCAGCCGGTCCAGCGGCACGCGCAGGTTGCGCCAGGACGGCGCGGGGCCGATGTCGAGCGGCTCGACCGAACCGGTCACCGTCACCTCGCCGTCGGCGGCGCGGGTGCCGTACTCCAGGCGCAGGTCCTGGCCGTAGTGCACGACGCCGTCGGTGTCGACGTAGCGGATGCGGCCTGCGGCGGTGACGACGAGTGCCTGGTAGGCGGGATCGTCACGCAAGCTGTCGGTGAGGTCGAGGCGGTACCACTGCGAGGTCAGCTTCGCCTGCTGCTGCACGCCGTCCTGGTAGGAGCCCAGGACGGGGGTGCGGGCCGGGTCGAGGCCGAAGGGCAGGGCGACGGTGCTGCCGTTGATGCCGGGCTCGGTGCTGGTGCCGCCGCCGGTGCCCGCGCCGGTGGTGTTGGTCGTCTTGTTGGCCGAGTCGGTGTCCACCGAGTTCGCGCCGCCGACCACGGTTTCGTCGGCATCGGCGGTGAGGTCGGCGGCGACGCCGTTCGGGGAGAAGCCGGTGGATTGGGCGCTCAGCCCGTCGGCGGGGGCGCCGGAGTAGGGGGTGAGCAGCGAATCGGCCGTGTTCGTCTCCACCAGCACGTCGTTGGCGAGGCCGCACGTGTTCCCCCGCAGCGACTCGATATTCGACTTCGCGATCGAGTAGGCGGGGTACTGGGTGACGGCGCCCTTGGCCATCGACGCCACCTCGAACAGCACCAACAGCGCCGCCGCGATGGTCAGCGGCATGGTCGCGAAGCGGTCGAAACGCGACGGCGCGGACGGCGTGCGGTAGGGATCGCGCAGATGGAAATACAGCGCGACCAGCAGTGCGAGCACGGCCAGCCCGAGGAAGATGGTCGAGACGCCCTTGCCGGCCACCAGCGGCGCCTTGTCCCAGAACGGCACGCCGAAGCTGGACACGTACCACCAGCCGTTGGAGCCGGTGAAGGTGATCGCCAGCACGAACAGCACCGCCGCGGTGAACAGCGCGCGATTGCGTGGGGCGCGAATGCCGTTGGCGCCGACCGCCACCGCCGCCAGCGCGGCCAGTGAACCGGCGAGCCCGGCGTACACGCCGAAGTGGTGGGTCCACTTGGTGGGCGTCCACATCATCAGCAGCAGCGCGCCGAACACGATGCCCAGGATGCGCACGGACGGCCCGCGCGAGGTGCCGGGGATACGGCCCTTGCGCAGCACCTGCAGGATGCACACGAGCAGGCACAGCAGCATCACCAGCACGCCGAAGCGCCGCGCCAGCGAGCCGTCGGGGGAGAGCATGAACAGCGAGTCCCAGCGGGTGCGTTCGTCGAACCAGGCGACATTGGGGCCGACCAGGGTGCGGACCCGGGTCGCCTCCATCACCATGGCCAGGGTCTGGTCGGCGAAGACGATGATCAGCACGAGCGTGCCCGCGGCCAGGCCGGGGGCGAGGAGCGCGCCGTAGCGGAAGATCTTGGCGCCCAGCGTGAGGTGCGGTCCCGTGCCGGTCGCGGCGCTGTCGGTGGCATCGCCGTCGAGTTCGTCGGCGGCGATCCGGCGCGGCAGCACACCCTGCGCACGCTTGATGATGATCATCAGCACCGGCCGCGTACCCGCGATGAGCGCGGCGATGCAGATCAGTCCGGTCGGGCCCGCGGCGAGGGAGAACGCGGCGACCAGAATCGCCAGTGCCGCGGGCAGCAGCCGGGCGGTGGCGATGGCGCGTTCGATCAGGCACCAGGTGAGCAGCGCGCCCGCCGCGATCAGCGGTTCGGGGCGAAGGCCGTTGTCGTAGGGCAGCCAGAAGGCCAGGAACACCAGTCCGGCGGTCCACAGCGCCACCTTGTCGCGGCGCACGCGAGCGCCGAGGCGCGGCAGCACCTCCCGGCTGATCACTGCCCAGCACACCAGGCCGGCGGCGAGGGCGGGCAGGCGCATCCAGGGGCTGGCGTCGGAGACCTTGGTCATCCAGGCCAGCAGTTCGTAGGACCAGCCGAACGGCGCCTCGGGGACGCCGAACCAGCGGTAGTAGTTGGCCATGTAGCCCGACGGACCGGAGGCGCGGGCCATATTGAGGATGTAGCCGTCGTCGGAGGTGTTGGCGCCGATGACATGCCAGCCGAGCAGCGTCACGACAACGACCACGTCGGTCGGGGTGATCCGCCACCAGTGCCGGGGCAGGAAACGGCGAGCGCGACGGCCGTCGGTGGTGTCGAGCAGGTGCAGGGCGATCAGCGCGATGACGGTGGCGACCGCGGCGGCGATCATCGTCACCAGTTTCAGCGTCGTCGGCGTCGAGGTGAACCGGGAATCGATGTCGGCGTGCACGCGGGCACCGGCGAGCGCGGCCTCGTCGAGATCGGTGAAGATGCCGACGATCTGCGGGCGCTTGTCGACGGTGACGGTATTGCGGAACGGGCTGCCGTCCGCGCGCGTCACCCCGGTGAATTCGACGGTGGTCGCCGCGATGGTGGATTCGATCGTGATGCGCTCGCAGTTCGCGATCTCGGCGATCGGCGCCGACAGCATCGGCACATCACGCGCCTGCACCCCGAGCACGCCGTCCCGCACGGCGACGGTCAGCCCCTTCTGGGTCTGGCCCGACGCCACCGGAATGGTGCTCACCAGCGTCGTCGACCCGGTCTCCGGCAGTCCGCGCAGCATCGTGCACGGCAGTTGTGCGTCGAGCTGCTGGGGCACATACGACACGAGCGGTGCTTCGACACTGGTCGCGCCCGCCTGCGGCCAATCGAGGCTCGCGCGGTCCTGCTGCACCGGCAGCAGCGGCGTCAGCAGGGCAAGCACGAACCCGAGCAGCCCGCAGACGAGGGCGATCAGGCGGTATCGGGTGAACGCTCGGTCAGATCGCAGCACGGGGGTTGATGCTAGCCATCGAACCTGTGCGCCGGGTCATCCCGTCTTGCGGTCGCTCCAATCGAGCTGGGCTTTGGCCCAGTCGGGGATCTCGCCGTCGGCGCGGGGGAAGGCGGCGAATTCGGCGCGCAGATCCTCGGCCGAGAACTCCGGCATCCAGTCCGGGACGGCGCCGGTGGAGAAGGTCGCCTTGTAGCGGGTGGGGCCCGCGATGAAGATCTCGGCGCTGAGCCAGGCGCCGGCCACCGGGTCGTAGGACAGGCGCTTGTGGTCGGTGAAGTACTCGAGCACTTCGACCGGCAGCACCAGGTTGGTGACCGTTCCGTCGCGTTTCTTGACCTGCACGCCCGCCACGGTGTTCTCGCCGACCTGCATCGACCACAACAGCGCGAACTTCTGGCCCGGCCCGAGCAGGGCGATCGCGGCGTCGACGACGGTCTGCTCGATCTGGCTGACCGAGTGCAGCTCTTCCCTGGGGGAGGGTTCACGTTCCTGACGGTGCGGGCGGGTCAGCAAAAGATCGATCCGCTCCGATCTGCTGAGCGTCATAGCTATACCTCTGCATCCGTACCGATCAGCACTACCAAAACTGATTTCGGTCGGCCGAACATTTCAACATTTCGCAGCGTACTCGCCCCGCGACGCGAACCGCGCAGTTTGTTGACACTGACCGGGCATATTGTGGTCTATCGCGCTCCCGCACACCAGTAGCTACCGGGTGTCGATCAACACAACAGTCGGTTGTGGGTGTCTGACCAGGGGAATTCAGGCGGCCGAGGCGCGCAGGGCGAACCAGCCGTCGATCGGGTCGGCGAAACCGTGATAGACCAGCGGAATGCGCTGATCGATCTCGAAATACCGGTAGACCGCCAGCATCGCCTGGCGCACCGAATGGGACTGGAAGTCATCGATGCGGCGCGGGCCGATGCGGTGTTCGGGCAGCAGCTCCAGGCGCATCAGTTCCGCCGGGTCGTCGACGTCGAGACCCCACGGCGTCTCCTCGATGAGATGGTCGTGCAGGACGGTGCGCGCGGTGGGCGGATCGTGCCGCCTGCCTGCGAAGGCGACGCGCTCGACGCGGGCCAGGCCGCGGGTGCTCAGCGGCGTACGGACCGCCTCGATCAGATCGATCATGTCGATATCGGGTTTCGGTTCCGGTGTTCGTCCGGCGACCGGCGCTTGTTCGAGCAGATGAAGCACCTGCCCGCCGCGAACCAGTGGCTCGGGCACCACGAAGAAGCTGATGCTCGGGCAGTCGCAGTGCATTCCGGTGAGGCACACCCTCGTGTGCAACGGATCGGACATATGTCCTCCTCCGGTATCGGGTCGCCGGGACCCGTGACGTGCAGGATCGAAGATTCCAACGCCATCCGCCGCGGTACTCGCCCGTCGGCGGCGACCGTGCCGCACATGTCAGTGTAGTGCCGTCGAGCGGCCTGGACAGGGCGATCCGGCACGGAACGGAAACGATCCGCGGGCCCGGTCACGGTGCGACGTATCGAGCCAGAGCTCAGCGGCGCACCGTGACCAGGGTGAAGGGGCCGATGTCGGTGGTGGTGAAGGCGGGGTCGGCGAAGAGGGTTTTGGGGAAGGCGACGGTATAGCGCTTGACGTTCGGGTCGTTGGGGTAGACGTCTTCGGCCAGGCGCAGGGTGTAGGTGTCGCCGTCGCGGCGGAAGAGGAAGGCATCCGGGGCTCGCCAGGGGGCCGTCGACATGGCGTCGAGGAGGGCGGGGGCGGAGTCGAGCTTGCTCCAGGCGGCGATGGTGGCGGCGCGGTCCTTGAAGTCCGACAGTGGGTTCGCGTAATGCGAGGTCAGGGCCTGGAAGCCGAAGTAGGGGTAGAAGGCCAGGAAGCTGGTGTCGGCGGTGAGGACGACGGTTTCGTCTCGGGGACGGCCGGTTTGCGCCAGCAGAGCTTCGTCGACGGCGTGGTAGTAGCTCACCGCGGAGGGCTTGCGCTTGTCGGCGCGCTCGCCGAAGGTGCCGTCGGCGTTGGCCACCTCGGTCGGCACGGTATCGGTGTAGGCGGTGTCGATCTCGTGGGTGAGCACGGTCGGGATGTGCTGGGCGAAGGCCACCGCGCCGAGCACCGCCACCACGCCGGCGGCGGTGCGCACCGGCGACGAATCGTTCATCGCGCGATAGATCAGGCCGGCCAGTTCGACGAAGCCGAAAACGCCCGCGGCGGCGAGCAGAGCGAGTAGCACCGGCTCCAACCGGAACGAGAGCAGCGTGGTGCCCGCGGCGGTCGCGGCCATCGACAGCAGCGTCCACAGGTAGATGGCCACCACCCCGAGCCCCAGCGACTGGGCCCGGCGCGAGGTTCCGGCGCGCAGCACCAGCCACAGCACCCCGAGCAGGCATAGCGCACCGCGTAGCGAGAACTCCAGCATCGGGAAGGCCAGCTCGGCGCCCGACTGCGGCAGATAGTGGAAGGCATTGCCGGAGGGCAGCTTCGCCCCCGACAGCATCTTCAGCAGATACGGCGCCCACACCACCAGCGCGAGCACGGCGGCGATGGCCCCGATGACGACCAGCTTGGTGAGCGGCGCGATCGCCGCCCGCCACGGCGCCGGACCGCCGACGGCACGAGGCCCGCCGACCCGCGGCCGCAGGTCTTCCCGGCGCGTGTACACGGCCACACCGGCCGCGACCACGGCCATCAGCACCACGGTGAACGCCACGATCGCCAGGTACAGCGTGTAGAAGCAGGCGGCGACGCCGAGGAACAGTCCGGTGCCGAGCACCGCGCCCCACCCGCCCGACGACCGGTGCAGCGCACCCCAGGCGAGCACGAGCACCGGCGGAATGAACACGACCAGCACCGCGCCGTAGGCCTCGGGGGAGGCGTAGGCCAGCGTCATGGCGGTCACCGCCGCCGCAGCGCCGACCGCGAGATCGGCCCGTACCAGCTGCGTCCACAGCACCAGCGCCACCACCGCGGCGACCGCGAGCAGCCCGATCGCGTACGGCTTGAACACTTCCCAGCCGTCCATGCCGAGCACGTTGCCGACCCGCCCGCCGATCCAGAACCAGCCCGCCGGATAGAACGGCGGCAGATCGACATAGGTCATATCGCGCAGCGCCGCACTGTCGGTGAGCCGCGTCAGATATTCGGTGCGAAACTCCTGATCCACCGAGACACCGAACAGATACAGCTTGGTCGCCGCCAGCGGCATACCGAGCGTCACCGTCACGAAGCCCGAAATGCCCACCCAGGAGGCCAGTTTCGCCACCACCGGCCACTTCCGCAGCCGGATCAGCAGCACCGATACCACCAGCAGCCCGATGGCGACGACCTGGCCGACGGTGGTCAGCGCCCGAGTCACGTTGGAGGAGTTGAACGCGGGCCACTGCACCGCCGAGAACGCGAACAGCCCGACCGCGGCGACGACGAGCGCGACCAGGGCAGCCGCCACGCCCTCACCGGCCCCGGCCCCGATCCTGCGCCCCGACGGCACCTGTTCGTTCGTCGTCATCGGCGCGCTGTCCTCCAGCTCCTGTCGGCCCTACGGTCCGGGCCAGCCTAGTGGAGCCCCCGCCCGGGGGCGTGAACGAGAACTGCCGCACCATCCGGGGACGATGCGGCAGTTCGGGTAAGCGGTAGATCAGATCGGCAGCTTGCGGAAGATCGGCCGCGGCACGTGGCGCAGCGCCGACATCAGCAAGCGTGCCTCGCCGGGTGCCCAGACGATCTCGGTGCCCTTCTCCGAGGCGGTGACGGCCATCCGGGCCACATCCTCCGGGTCGACCGTGAGCGGGGCCTCCTTGGAGCCGGTGGCCTCCCAGTGTGCCTTCGTCGCCGAGGTGCGCACCTGCATCGGGCGCACGACGGTGACGCGCGGGCCGTGCGGGCGCAGCGCCTCGCCGAGGCCGAGGTAGAAGCCGTCGAGGCCGGCCTTGGTGGAGCCGTAGACGAAGTTGGAGCGGCGCACGCGCTCACCGGCCACCGAGGACATGACGATGATCCGGCCGTGGCCCTGCGTCTTGAACTTCTCGCCGACCAGCACGCCCACCGACACACCGGCGGTGTAGTTGATGCCGACGGTCATGACCGCCTTGCGCTGGTTCTGCCACAGCTCCTCGGCGTCGCCGAGCACACCGAACGCCACGATCGCGACGTCGACGTCACCCGCGGCGAACGCCGCGTCGACGACCTTCGGGTGCGAGTCGGTGTCGAGCGCGTCGAAATCGATGACGTCGACCTGGGTCGCACCGGCGGCCTTCAGCTGCGCGACCGCGCCATCGAGCAGCGGGTCGCCGGGCAGGTTGGCCAGGACGATCCGGGCCGGGCCCTTGCGCAGGTACTCGACACAGATCGCGAGACCGATCTCGGAGGTGCCGCCGAACAGCAGAATGGTCTGTGGGTTGCCCACTGCGTTGATCACTGGAGCTCCAGCCTCCTGGCCATATCGGACATGAAAACGCCGTTCGGGTCGACGCTGCGGCGGACCTTGATCCACTCGTCGATCCGCGGGTACATCTTGTGGAACGCCGCCGCGCTGGTCCGCGAGTCCTTCGCGGTGTACAGGCGGCCGCCGAACTCCATCACGCGCCGGTCCAGATCGGTGACCAGCTCGTTGAGGCCACGACGGATCGGGAAGTCGACGCAGATGTTCCAGCCGGGCATCGGGAAGCTCAGCGGCGCCGCGTTGCCCTCGCCGAACAGCTTGAACACGTTGAGCGCCGAGATGTGCCCGGACGCCTGGATGTCGATGATGATCCGCTTGAACTCTTCGACGGCCTCGGTCGGCACCACGAACTGGTACTGCAGGAAACCGGCGTTGCCGTAGACCCGGTTCCACTCCGCGATCATGTCGAGCGGGTGATAGAACTGCGTCAGGTTCTGGATCTTGCCGGTGTAGGTGCCGCCCATGGCGTAGTACGCCTCGCCGACCGCACCGAGCGAGAGGCGGTTGGCCGACCAGCTCGGGAAGATGTTCGGCACCGTCAGCAGCTGCGGCGCGTCGAACTTGAGCGGATTCTTGCGCAGCTTCTTGGGCAGCTCGTCGACCTTGGCCAGCCTGCCTCGGGTCAGGCAGGCGCGACCCAGCTTGGGCAGCGGGTTCATCACGTCGAACCACGCGCTCGAGTAGGTGTAGTTCGCCTCGCTGCCGTCGCTGTGCACGGCGACGGTCTCGTCCAGCGTCGAGGTCTTGACGCCGTCGTTGAGGAAGTAGGCCGTCTCGGTGGGCGCCATCTCGACGGTGGCGCGCAGGATGATGCCGGTCAGGCCGTTGCCGCCGACAGTGGCCCAGAACAGCTCGGCGTCGACGGTCGGCGAGATCGTGCGCACCTGACCGTCGGCGGTCAGCAGGTCGATCGAGCGGACGTGGTTGCCGAAGCTGCCTTCGCTGTGGTGGTTCTTGCCGTGGATATCGGAGGCGATGGCGCCGCCGATGGTCACCTGGCGGGTGCCGGGTAGCACGGGGACCCACAGGCCGAACGGCAGCGCGGCCTTCATCAGCTGGTCCAGGCTCACGCCGCCGTCCACGTCGACCATGCGGGAATCGCGGTCGATGCGGTGGATGCGGTTGAGCGCGGGCATGTCGATGACGAGCCCGCCCGCGTTCTGCGCGTGGTCGCCGTAGGAGCGGCCGAGGCCGCGGGCGATCACGCCGCGTCGCAGGTGCGCCGGCTTGGAGTCGTTGTCCTCGGCGACCATGCTCACGGCCTTGACGATCAACTCGGGATCGCTGGTCGAGAGCACTTCGGCGGAGGTGGGTGCGGTGCGACCCCATCCGGTGAGCGTGCGAGTGCGCGTGGGCAGCGCAAACGCCCCATCGGTGGTGGTCGGAATGTTCTCGGACATCGGCTAAGAGGCTACATGCATGGCGGGATACGCGACCGGTCTCGTAGTCTTCCTCACGTGCAAGCCCAACCGCATCTGCCGCTTCCCGCCGAGATTCCCCTGGTCGACGAGCCGGGTGGAACCGATGTCGACCTGAAGACGCAGATCGTGCGGTTCACGCTGACCGGCGGCCTCTCGGCGATCGTCGACTATGGCATCTACAGCCTGCTGCTGAACCTGCTCGGCCTCCCGGTGAGCCTGGCCAAGGCCATCAGCTTCGTCGCGGGCACGACCACCGCGTACCTGATCAACCGCCGCTGGACGTTCAAGGCGGAACCGAGCAGGGCGCGCTTCCTCGCCGTCGTCGCGCTCTACGCGGTGACCTTCGCCGTGCAGGTCGGCATCAACGCGGTGCTGTACTTCGCGCTGCCCGACGAGTGGTGGCGGCAGCCGCTGGCGTTCGTGATCGCGCAGGGCACCGCCACCGTCATCAACTTCGTCGTGCAGCGACTGGTGATCTTCAAGCTCGACTAGTCAGCTGGCCTTGGCCGCCGCGGCCTTCGCGGGCGCGAGCGGCTTGCCCGCCTTGACGCCGAAGTAGTCGCCGCCCTTGGCCCTGACACTGTCGGTGCCCCACTCGCGGCGATCCCGCTCGACCGGCACCATCTGCGGAATGTGCTTGCGGCAGTGGATATAGGCCTCTTCCACATCAACGACGACCCACACCTGCGATGTCTTCCCGCGTTCGGCGGCGGGCAGATCGCTGACGGTCTCGCGTAGCTCACTGTCGGCAACCATGCGGGCTTTCCCGTTGATGTGCAGCCCGATCAGGTCGCGCACGAAGTCGATCATCAAGATCCCCACGTGCGGGTTCTCGAGTATGTTGCCGAGGCTGGCCATTACCCCGTTACCTCGATATTCGGGGTACGCAATCGTGCGATCGTCGATCACGTGCAGGAATCCCGGGGTACCTGCCCGGAAGCTTGCGTCGCATTCACCGTGTGAGTCGGCGGTGGAGATGAAAGCCATGTCCATCCGCGCGACGAATTCGACCATCGACGGGTTCAGGTAGTCGATCACCTGGTCGTCGTAGAAGCGTTCGGCCCTGTCCGTGGTGCCCAACGTGTCCTGAAGCTCGTGCTCTCCATCGCTGCCGACGTGTTTTCCGGGCATCGGGGCCCCCTCTGCTAGCCGAACCGGGTGGTGCGGGTTTCGCGCTGAAACCCCCGCTTGTGACTGCAATCTCACCCAGTCTAGGGGAGCATCACCAGTTATGGGGTGTGTCCATTGTTGCGAATGGTACGAAAGTCCGGTTTGCGCAGCGGTTTCCAGAGGTAGACCGATCAGGCCGGTCCTACCGTCACCGGGACACCGTTGAACACCGCGGTGCCGGAAATCGCGTCGACCACCGAATCATCGGTCAGCGCATTGGCATTGACGCCCGCGTGCGCGAGCGCGACCGATTGGGTGGTGCTCGCGCCGTGTCCCCAGCCGTGCGGCAAACTCACCACGCCTGGCATGATCGTCGGCGTCTGCTCGACCTGGACCGTCAACGAGCCCGCCGCCGAACTGATCTCGGCCAGCTCGCCGAGACCGAGCCTGCTCGCGTCGTCGGGATGGATCTGCAGCGTGCACCGGTTCGATCCGCCGACCAGGCCGGCGATGTTGTGCATCCAGCTGTTGTTGGAGCGCAGCTGCCTGCGCCCGATCAGCACCATCTCCGGTGCGCTCGTCGCGAGGCCGGCGCGCAGTCTCGGCACATCGGCGAGCAGCTCCGGCGGTGCGAGCTCCACCCGGCCGGACGCGGTGCGCAGTACGCCGGGCAGGCGCGGTCGCAGCGGGCCGAGATCGATGCCGTGCGGGTTGGCGAGCAGGGTTCGCAGGCTCAGCTCACCGCCGTTCCACGCGCCGTACGGGCCGAGTTTGAGCATCAGGTCGATGCGCTGTTCGGTCGTGTCGGTGCCGTCGAGCTCGTCGCGCCGGTCGCTCATCCCCGCCTTGTGCAGCATGCCCGCGATGACCAGCTCGTCGATCATCGCGATCGGGCTGTCCGCGCCGGTACCCGCGTGCGGTTGCCCGCTGACGGCGGCGGCGAGCCGCGCGATCACCGCCGATTCGGACGGGCGGCCGTCGAGGGGAACCAGCGGCGGTGAGTACCGGGTGTAATTGCGCACCGCGAACTGCAGCAGCGCGAAGTCGTAGTGCGGCGACTGCACCGAGCGCGGGGGCGGCAGGATCACCGACGCGTGCCTGGTCGTCTCGTTGACGTACCGGTCCACGCTGACCATGAACTCCAGCCCGGCCAGTCCCTGGTCGAGCCTGGCGCCGCTCGGCGCGGACAGCACCGGGTTGCCCGCGACCGTGACCAGGGCTTTGATCTGCCCTTGACCGGGGGTTTCGATCTCGTCGGCGAGGGTGGCGACGGGCAGTTCGCCCATCGTCTCCGGCAGTCCGCGCACCCGGCTGGTCCAGCGGCCCGGCCGGAACGGCCTGGTGCGGGGGATACCGCCCGCCGCCGCGGTGGCGAACATGGCGCCGCCGGGGGCGTCGAGATTGCCGGTCAGCGCGTTGATCGCGTCGACCAGCCACTGGGTGAGCGTGCCGAACTCGGCGGTGCAGGTGCCGATTCTGGCGTAGACGGCGGCCGTCGGCGCCGCGGCGAGGTCGCGGGCGATGGCGCGGATGGTGTCGGCCGGGATGCCGGTGCGCTCGACGACCGATTCCGGGCTGAACTCGGCGGCGGCGGCGCGCAGGTCGTCGAGGCCGTCGGCCTCGATCCGCACGTCGGTCAGCTCCTCGGCGAAGAGTGTGTGGACGACGGCGAACAGCAGGTAGGCGTCGGCGCCTGGCCGGATGAACAGGTGCTCGTCGGCCAGCGCCGCGGTCCTGGTCGCCCTCGGGTCGACGACGACCAGCTTGCCGCCGCGGGCCCGCAGCGCCTTCAACCGGCCGGGGAAGTCCGGCGCCGTACACAGCGACCCGTTGGATTCGAGCGGATTGGCGCCGAGCATCAGCAGGAAGTCGGTGCGGTCCAGGTCGGGCACCGGCACGGTCAGCGGGTCGCCGAACATGAGCCCGGCCGCGACCTGCTTGGGCATCTGATCGGCGGTGCTCGCGGTGTAGATGTGCCGGGTGCTCAGCGCGCGGATCAGGGCGGGCAGATAGAGCGCGCCCGCGACGGTGTGGGCGTTGGGATTGCCCAGGTAGACCGCGGTCGAGCCACTGCCGTGCGCCGTGACGACCTCGGTGAACCTGGTCGCGATCAGGTCGAACGCCTCGTCCCAGCTCGCGGCGCGGAAGCCGTCGCCTTCGCGGATCAGCGGGGTGGTGACCAGATCGGGGTCGTCGTCGAGCTTGCCGAAGCTCGCGCCCTTCGGGCACACGAAGCCCTTGCTGAACGGGTCGTCGCGATCGCCGCGCACCGAGACCACCCGGTCGGCGTCGTCGAGAGTGATCGCGAGACCGCAGACGGCCTCACACAGCGGACAGGTGCGCAGCAGCGTTCGCGGAGCCATGCCCCCATCCTTACGCCGTCCGGCGCACCCGGGTCGGAAAACGCGGAAAGCCGTGTGGACGACCGTATTGCCCACGTTCGGGTTTCTCGAAACATGTTTTCCGCCAACACTATTGGGGGCATGCGAAAAGGTCGGATCGTCCTATGATCACGGGCGTGCGTACTTTCAAGCTTGCCACCGGGGCGACCGCCCTCGTCACCGTCGCGATCACCCTGTTCGCGGGCACCGCGTCCGCCGCGCGGACCGCCGAGGCGGTGGGCGGTACCGACAACATCACCGTCTCCATCGACAACACCGACGACGCATGCTGGTCCGGGACGGTGCTGCTGGACGAGATGATGCAGAGCACCATCCTCTCCCGCGAGAAGCCGTCGGCGGTGCTCGGGAACATCGAGGCGGGCAACCACCGGGTGCGGATCCACCTCTACGTCGGTGAGGGTGATACCTGCAGCGTCAACAGCCCGGCCATCGAGTTGCTGGACAAGAACGTCGCTGTGGGTGGCGCGGCAGGCAACCCGATCCAGGATCTTCTCGATGCGGGCAGTGCGGCACTCGGCCTGAAGTAGGCAGTGGGGCAAGCCCGGGCCGGGTCAGGCGGGATCTCTGCGGGGATCGACCGCTGCCCGGCCCGGGCCTTTTCATGCGCAGGCTCAGCGCCGGCGCGTACAGCGGAGACCCGTACTCGAAAACGCCGAAAACCCGCGATCGCGACGTCGGGGAACGCGTCGCGATCGCGGGTTCACCGCGGAGTCGGTGTTCTAGCAGGCCACGGTCAGCGTGGCGCGCTTGCGGGTCGCGGCGGCGCGCACGGCGGCACCGAGGGCGACGACCGGCGGGAGCCAGCGGGCCTCGGCGGGAGCGACGCCCCAGGAGGCGCTGCCCGCGGCGAGCTGGGTCGGCGGCAGCGGGATGCTGGCACCGTCGGTGTGTACGACGACGCCGGCCTCGCGCATGGCCTCGATCGCCATGGCGGCCTTGCGGACACCGGTGACCAGGTGGATCTCGCGACGCTCCTGGCCCGGGATCTCGATCACGGGGCCGGACAGGTTGTTGGCGCGCAGGAAGCGACGGACCTCGCCCGCCATCTCACCGGTGATCTCGATCGCCGAGACCTCGTCGTCGGTGATCAAGCACAGGCCGTTGGCCGTTTCGGCAACCGTCCAACCCCGCGCGGCGTACTCCTGCGCGGCGGCACCTTTCTCGGTGGCCGTAGTTGTGGTCGGAAACGTCGTGCGCACTGTGTTCTCCATTCCCCGAAGAGCTCTGTTCCTGCGTTCATGGGGCGTATCGGACCGGGGTGGCAGTCTTGTTACGCGGTTACCGAAAAATATTCGAGACTGTCTGGTTCGTCTCACTCGGCCGACCTTCGCTATCGGAGGATGCGGCCCGGCAGGGTTGGCGTAGGGGCCGAAACCGGGCAGGATTCGGCATATGACCGAAGCGCCGGGCACCACCCCGCCTCCCGAGGGGGAACCCGAGGAGTTCGAAGCCGAATCACGCTGGCTCTCTTGGAAAGAGACCGACGTGAAGCGCGCGGCGCGGCGGGCGGCGCAGGCGGACGACGACGAAAACGCGGACGATTCGGATATACCACGCGACGCGGGGTTCGAGGACCCGTTCCGCAGTACCGGATCGGCCAAAGAGTGGGCCGCCGAAGTGCTGCGCTCGCTGCTCGATGTCCAGTTCCGCAGGCCGGCGACCAGAACGCTGCTGCCGCTGGCCTACATCCTCGGCGTCGTCTCCTTCGGCATCGGCATTCCGGTCGTGCTCACGGTGCTGGCGTGGCGGGCTTCGGCGCTGCTCGGCATCCTCGCCGCGCTGGTCGCGATTCCGCTCGGGCTGACGATCGCGGCCGCGGTCCGGTTGATGCTGGAGTTCGCGAGCAACGCCGCCCGGCTGGCGGGCCGGGTCGAGCACATCAGCGACCTGGCCGACGGGTTGTTCCAGGCGCTCTCGGATGTCGCCGAGCCGGTCAACCAGCTCTCCGAAGACGTTCGTGCCGTGCAGTTCTGGCGGTTCAGGAAGAAGAAGTAGCCCCGTGCTTGCCTCCTGAACTATGTGTTGCGCGTTGTCCGATTCATTGTGAAACAATCCGTACGCAGATCCGACGACTGGGTCGGCTGCGTAGGGCGGTCTCCGAAAGAGATGGGGGAGACCGGATTTGGATTACAGGGGGGAAGTATGGCTTCACCACAGGGCGTCACCGGTTCGACGATGCCGCGCAGGCAGCTGGGCAGGCACTTGCGTGATCTGCGCAATCAGGCGCGGATGACGACCAGGACCGCCGCGGCGCAACTCGAGTGGTCGGAAGCGAAGATCTGGCGGATCGAGACCGGCCAGACATCGTTGCGCAGCCTCGATGTCGAGGCGATGTGCAAGGTGTACGGGGCGCCGGCGGAGCTCGTCGAGCCGCTGGCCGCCCTAGCTCGCGAAACCAAGGCACGGGGATGGTGGACGAGCTACGGCGATGTGATCCCGGAGGGCTTCGAGGTCTACATCGGGCTGGAGGAGGCGGCCACCGGGCTGTCGATCTACGAGGACGGCCTGGTCCCGGCGCTGTTGCAGACCGAGGACTACACCAGGGCGCTACTCGAGCAGACCGTGCCCGGGCTGACCGAGGCCGAGCTGGAGCGCAGGCTGCGGGTGCGCGAGTCCAGGCAGGCGCTGCTCACCCGCGCGCAAGCGCCGCTGCGGCTACAGGTGGTGCTGGCCGAGGCGGTGCTGACCCGGCGCATCGGTGACGATCGGGTGCTGGCCGCCCAGCGCGCGCGGTTGCGCGAGCTGGCCGAGCTGGACACGGTCCGGATCCAGGTGGTGCCGGGTGATACGGGCTATCACGCCGGCCTGGAATCGGGCCGGTTCGTGATCCTGGACTTCGGCGTCGACGGCTCGCTCGACCGGCCGGAGCCGCCGGTGGTCTTCGCGGAGACCTTCGCAGGCTCGGCCTATCTGGACAAGCCGGCCGACTACGAGCGCTACCACGGCGCGTTCACCGACATCAGCGCGGCGGCCTCCGGCGCGCTGTAGCTCCTACCAGGAGTTGGCGAGCACCGAGCGGTGCGTGGGCAGGGCTTGGTCATAGACCGCCCTGCCCTTTTCCGTCAGGTGGACGAAGATGGCGCGGCGGTCCTCGGCGCACATGGTGCGCTCGACCAGGCCGTCTTTTTCCAGCCTGGCCACGGCGCGCGAGAGCGCGCTCTGACTCAGGTAGATGTCACCGGCCAGTTCGGTCATCCGGTACTTCTGACAGTCCGCGTCGACCAGGCGATCGAGGGTCTCGAATTCGCTGAGTCCGATGCGGTGCTGGTGCTGAAGCGCCTTCTCCAGTGCGCAGCTCACGGCGGCGTGCCGATCGAGCAGTTCGCGCCACTGGCCGACCAGCTCGGTGGGCGCCTCGTTGCGCCGAGCTGATGCTGTGGCCGGGTTCGACATGGCCCCATCTTAGTAGTGCAGGCATGTCTATGCAACGGCAATTTATGTGTTGGCATTTAATGCGTGCGCATGTAATGTCCTCCGCATGACTTCGCCAGCAACGCTCTCGGCCGCAGATCAGGCGACCGATCCGACCAGGTGGCCACTTCGCCTCTGGGGCATGCTGATCACCCTGTGCATCGTTCTGTTCCTCGACGGTCTCGACGTCTCGATGATCGGCGTCGCGCTGCCGTCCATCGGCGCCGAACTCGATCTGTCCACCTCCACCCTGCAGTGGCTCGTCAGCGGCTACGTCCTCGGTTACGGCGGCCTGCTGCTGCTCGGCGGCCGCACCGCCGACCTGCTCGGGCGCCGCAAGGTCTTCCTCATCGCGCTGGCCGTGTTCGCCGTCGCCTCGCTGGTCGGCGGCCTGGTCAGCGACCCGACCCTGCTGATCGTCACCCGTTTCGTCAAGGGCCTGGCCGCGGCGTTCACCGCGCCCACCGGCCTGTCGATCATCACCACGACCTTCGCCGAAGGAAAAGCGCGCAACAAGGCGCTGTCCATCTACACCGTCTTCGGTGCCGGTGGTTACTCCATGGGCCTGCTGTTCGGCGGCCTGATGACCGGCGTCGGCTGGCGCTGGACCTTCCTGCTGCCGGTCCCGATCGCCCTGGCCGCCCTGGTCGCCGCGTTCGTGCTGGTGCCCAAGGACGGTAAGGCCGAGGAGGGCGGCCACGATCTGCTCGGCGCGCTGCTGTCCACCGCGGGCATGCTGCTGCTGGTCTACACGGTGGTCACCGCGCCGGAGGTCGGCTGGACCTCGGTCCGCACGATCGGTTCGTTCCTCGCCGTCATCGCCCTGTTCGCCGCGTTCGTGATCACCGAGCAGCGGGTGCGGCACCCGCTGGTGCGCCTGGGCATCCTGCGCAAGGTGTCGCTGGTGCGGGCCAGCCTGGCCATCATCGCGGTCGCCGGTTCCTACTTCAGCTGGCAGTTCATCGTCACCCTGTACATGCAGGACACGCTGGGCTGGTCGGCGCTGAAGCTGGCGATGGCGCTGCTGCCGGTGGGCATCCTGGTCGTCGGGTCGGCGTTCTTCTCCGAGAAGCTGATCGACCGCTTCGGCACCGGACCGGTCATCGCCGTCACCATGTCCGTGATGGCCGTGGGTTACCTGCTGTTCCTGCGGGTCGACACCGCGCCGGACTACCTGACCGTGCTGCTGCCCGCCATCTTGCTGATCGGCATCGGCTGGGTCGGCTTCCCGGCGATCAACGTGCAGGCCACCAGCGGTATCGATGACGACGAGCAGGGTCTGGCGGCCGGCGTGCTGCAGACCTCCATGCAGGTCGGCGCGGCCATCGTGCTCGCGGTGACCACCGCGATCGTCACCTCCGGCGGGCACGGCGCCGGTGCGACGCCGCAGCAGATGCTCGACACCTACCGGCCGGGCCTCGAGTTCGCCGCGGGCGTCACCATCGTCGGCGCGCTGGTCGCTCTGACGGTCTTCCTGCCGCGGTTGACCCGGTCGCGGGTCGCCGACGTGCCGGTCGCCGAGGAGAAGGTCCTCGAGCCGGTCGCCTGATCGGACAACGCCGGACGGCACCACCTTTCCCTGGTGGTGCCGTCCGGTGTTTCACGTGGATCAGGAAAAAGGTGGGGCCACTTCGTCTTTGGCGGAGCGGATATAGGTGAGCCGGCTGCCGTCGCGGCCCTCGGTCGGCCACTCGATCCCGAGACGGGGATCGAAAGCGTCCATGTCCCGGTCGAATTCGGGGGTGTATTCCAGCGAGCACAGATAGGTGACCGTGGAGTGATCCTCGAGCGAGAGGATGGCGTGGCCCAGGCCCTCGGACAGGAACACCGAGCGGCGGTGCACGTCGTCGAGCAGCACGCTGTCCCAGCGCCCGTAGGTGGGGGAGCCGGGCCGCAGATCCACGACGACGTCGAGGAACGCGCCGCGCACGCAGGTCACGTACTTGGCCTGACCTGGCGGGTCCTCGGTGTAGTGGATACCGCGCAGCACGCCGGCCGCCGAGACCGAGGTGTTCACCTGGTGCAGCTCGAACGGCCGCCCGGTGGCCTTCTCGAATTCCGAGGCCTTGAACGATTCGCAGAACATGCCGCGGTCGTCGCCGAGCAGGCGCGGGGTCACCTCCCACGCGCCGGGGATGGCCAGTTCACGGATCTGCATGCTTACCAGTCTTTCCCGCGGTCGATCAGATCCAGCAGATAGCGGCCGTAGCCGGAGCGCACCATCGGTTCGGCCAGCTCGCACAGCTGGTCGTCGGTGATCAGCCCGCGCCGCCACGCCACCTCTTCGGGCACGCCGATCTTGAGGCCCTGGCGTTCCTCGATGGTGCGCACGTAGTTGGCGGCGTCGAGCAGCGAGTCGAAGGTGCCGGTGTCGAGCCAGGCGGTGCCGCGGGCGAGCACGTCGACGCTGAGCTTGCCCTGCTCGAGGTAGGCGCGGTTGATGTCGGTGATCTCGTACTCCCCGCGCGCGGACGGGCGCAGTTCGCGGGCGATCTCCACCACGTCGTTGTCGTAGAAGTAGAGGCCGGGGATGGCGTAGTTCGAGCGCGGCGCCTTCGGCTTCTCCTCGATGGAGACCGCGCGGCCCTGCTCGAACTCCACCACGCCGTAGGCGGTCGGGTCGCTGACCCAGTAGGCGAACACGGCGCCGCCGTCGATGTCGTGGAACCGGGCCAGGCTGGTGCCGAGGCCGGGGCCGTGGAAGATGTTGTCGCCGAGTACCAGGGCGGCGGGCTCGGTACCGATATGGCTCGCGCCCAGCACGAACGCGCGGGCGAGACCGTCGGGTTCCGGCTGCACCACGTAGCTGATCGAGACGCCGAACTGGCTGCCGTCACCGAGCAGCCGGGCGAACGCGTCGGCGTCCTCCGGCGTGGTGATCACCAGGATGTCGTCGATCCCTGCCAGCATGAGGGTGGACAACGGGTAGTAGACCATGGGCTTGTCGTAGACCGGGACGAGCTGCTTGCTCACCCCGCGCGTGATGGGGTGCAGCCGCGAACCGGTGCCGCCCGCCAGGATGATTCCGCGCATGGGGGAAGTGTGCCAGCTCCCGGTCCCGCGGAGTCGGGGAGGTTCCGACACGTCGACGAAATGGTCACGAACGTTTCGTGACCGGGTGTGTCGGGCGATAACCGAGACAGACACTGCGTTCATCTGATTATGTGAGCGCCGATGTGTGAAACATCGCCGTGTTAGATGTCAGCGTCGACATCCGCACCGGGGGATTCGCCCTGGTCGCGGTCGACGCGCCAGCTGTGAGGTAGGTGCGCGATGGCAACGACCAAGATCGCCGGAATCGGTGTGTTCGGCGGGGTCGCACCCGCCACCACGGCCAAGCGCACCGGCAAGCCCGATCAGGGCATCATCGTGAACTCCGGCCGGACGAGCACCACCTCGCGGGTCCTGATGGGCGCGTGCGTCGGCGTCATCGGACCGCTGCTGCGGACCGTCCCGATCAACCGGGCGACCATCCCGATCGGCGCCGTCGCCGTCGACCTGCTCTCCCGGCTGCGGCCCGAACCGCACGGCATCGAGCGCGAGCAGATCCAGCTGGACGGCTTCAAGATGGAGATGGTCCGGCCCGCGGGCGGATCGCGCGCGCTGCGCCACGGTGCGGTGCTGTACATGCACGGCGGCGGGTTCGCGGTCGGCGGCCTGCAGTCGCACCGCGCGATCGTCGCGGGCGTGGCCAGGCGGACCGGACTGGCCGTACTCAATGTGGAGTACCGGCAGCTGCCCGGCCGCTCGATCAGCGAGTCGATCGACGACTGTGTGCTCGCCTACCGCTGGCTGCTGCGCCACGGCGCCGACCCGGCCAGGATCGTCTTCGCGGGCGACTCCGCGGGCGGCTACCTCACCTTCGCCACCGCGCTGCGCTCCCGCGACATCGGCCTGCCGCTGCCCGCGGCGCTGGTCGGCCTGAGCCCGCTGCTCGACCTGGACTATCGGGCCAAGGAGGGGTACGTCAATGTCACCAGGGACGCGTATATCCCGCTGTCGGGCCTCGAGGCCGTCGTCCGGCTCGGCGCCGAGACCGAGGGCCCGCTCGACCCGGCGCTGTCGCCGGTCAACGCCGACCTCGCCGGACTGCCCCCGGTCCTGCTCATCGCCGCGGAGGACGAACTGCTCCGCTACGACTGCGAGCTCATGGCCCACCGGCTCAGCGCGGCGGGGGTCCCCAACACCCTCGAGCTCTGGCGCGGCCAGGTGCACGCGTTCATGAGCATCCTGCCGAGCATGCCGGAGAGCCGCTCGGTACTCGGCCGGGTCGCCAAGTTCGTCCGGGTCGCCCTGGAACCCGCCCAGCGGGCCAGGACCGCGTAGAGCTGTCGAACTGGCTCGGACGTCCTGATCACGATCGGCCGGACGAGCCTCCTACCGAGAGAAGACCCGCCCGGCGCGTGCCGGACGGGTCTTTTTCGCTGTTCGGTCCGGATTACTTGGGCGCCGTGAACGGCGCGTTGACGGTGGTGAAGTACTGGATGGCAGCACCGATCGCGACCGGGGCGGTGATGAAGAGCTGACCGGCGATGGCGCCGACCGGGCCGACCAGCAGGGCGCCGGCGATGCAGCCGACGGCGGCGGCGGGCAGGAAGGGGCCGAGCAGGCCGACGATGGTGCCCAGGGCGACCGTGCCGGCGAGCACGCCACCGAGGACGCAACCGACGGCGGCGCCACCGAGGCCACCGACCAGCGCGCCGATGGAGGCGCCCATCGCGATGGTGTCCTTCATGCGGTTGAAGGCGGCGACCTCACGGTCGTACTCCGACTTCCAGGGGGCCTTGTCCTCGAAAGGCAGGGCGACCGGCTTGTACACGGCCTTGGCCGGGTCCAGCTGCGGGGTCAGGACGGCCTTGTTGCCCGAGATCTCGGCGGCGATCGGCAGCTCGAACTCGTCCAGGCGGAACGACAGCGGGGTGGCGGCGATGGTGTCGCCGTTGGCGGCCTTGATCTTGAATGCGCCGTCTTCGGTGACCAGCGAGCCCGCGTCGGTGGTGATGACGGAGGTGCCGTTCACTTCCTGGGCGGTGTAGTTGATCGGGGCGGCCTCGGCGGGCGCGGCGTTGACGGCGCCTGCGGTGACGCCCATGGCGGCGATCAGCAGCGCCGAGGTGGCGGCGAACTTCTTGATGAGCATGAGTGGGGAGTCCTCAATGTGGTGCGGTGCAGGGGGATTTCATGCGCGAAGCCCCGCCCGGAATGCCGGGCGGGGCTCCTGGCTCGCGTATTCAGTTGTGCGAGTGAAGTTGTGCGTCGTTCGAGACGGGATTACTTGGCCGGCGCGGTGAACGGCGCGTTGATGGTGGCGAAGTACTGGATGGCAGCACCGATCGCGACCGGGGCGGTGATGAAGATGTTGCCCGCGATGACGCCGACCGGGCCGACCAGCAGGGCGCCGGCGATGCAGCCGACAGCGGCGGCAGGCAGGAAGGGGCCGAGCAGGCCGACGATGGTGCCCAGGGCGACCGTGCCGGCGAGCACGCCACCGAGGACGCAACCGACGGCAGCGCCGCCGAGGCCACCGACCAGCGACGCGATGGAGGCGCCCATGGAGATGGTGTCCTTCATGCGGTTGAAGGCGGCGACCTCACGGTCGTACTCCGACTTCCACGGGGCCTTGTCCTCGAAAGGCAGGGCGACCGGCTTGTACACGGCCTTGGCCGGGTCCAGCTGCGGGGTCAGGACGGCCTTGTTGCCCGAGATCTCGGCCGCGATGGGCAGCTCGAACTCGTCGAGACGGAAGGTCAGCGGGGTGGCGGCGATGGTGGTGCCGTCGGCGGCCTTGATCTTGAAGGCGCCTTCTTCCTCGACCAGCGAGCCCGCGTCAGTGGTGATGACGGACGTGCCGTTGATCTCCTGGGCGGTGAAGTTGACCGGGGCGGGGGCCTCGTTCGGCGCAGCGTTGACGGCGCCGGCGGTGACGCCCATGGCAGCGATCAGCAGCGCCGAGGTGGCGGCGAATTTCCTCATCAGCATTTCGTTGAACCTCGATGTTGGAGCGTTCGGAGGGGACCCGATGATCAAAATCCCTTGCAGCTAACGCGCGGTGAACCGGCCGTGACCGTCTATTCAAATTCTGTTCACCGTCGATACCCCAGGACCAGTGCGCTGCGCGAAACCTGAGCGTTGACCGGGCCTTTTCTCAGGAAAGCAGACCCTGAGTCGTAACCTACCAGCCCGTAGTGTGACCGACATCACGGTGTAAATATCTAGGTCTTCTCCGCAGTGCAGCGGTACGGCAACGGATTTCGGCCGGACTCCGCCGCACGGCAAGCATGCCCGAGCACGTATCGTTGGCGTCGTGCGAGTGCTCGTAACCGGCGGGGCCGGCTTCATCGGCGCGAATTTCGTCCACCAGACCGTGGCCACGCGCCCGGATGTGCACGTGACCGTCCTCGACGCGCTCACCTACGCGGGAAACCGCGCGTCCCTGGATTCGGTCGCCGATCGGATCGAATTCGTGCACGGCGACATCGCCGATCTCGACCTGGTCGACAATCTGGTCAGCGGCGTCGACGCGGTGGTGCATTTCGCCGCCGAATCGCACAACGACAACTCCCTGGCCGAGCCGTGGCCGTTCGTGCAGACCAATATCGTCGGCACCTACTCGCTGCTGCAGGCGGTGCGCAGGCACGACGTGCGCTACCACCACGTCTCCACCGACGAGGTGTACGGCGATCTCACCCCGGACGACCCGGCCTTCACCGAAACCACCGCCTACAACCCGTCGAGCCCGTATTCGGCGACGAAAGCGGGCAGCGATCTGCTGGTGCGCGCCTGGACCCGGTCCTTCGGCGTCCGCGCGACGCTGTCGAACTGTTCCAACAATTACGGCCCGTATCAGCATGTGGAGAAATTCATCCCACGCCAGATCACCAATTTGATCGACGGTGTGCGCCCGCGCCTGTACGGCGCCGGGCATCAGGTGCGCGACTGGATCCACGTCGACGATCACAATCGCGCGGTGTGGGACATTCTCGACCGCGGCCGCACCGGCCAGACCTACCTCATCGGCGCCGAGGGCGAACTCGACAATCTCAGCGTCGTCCAGCTCATTCTGCAGGCCTTCGACCGCGATCCCGCCGACTTCGATCACGTGACGGACCGGCCGGGTCACGACCAGCGCTACGCCATCGACGCGAGCCTGCTGCGCGCGGAACTGGGCTGGTCACCGCGGTACGCGGACTTCCGGGCCGGCCTGGCCGACACCATCACCTGGTACCGCGAGAACGAGGACTGGTGGCGGCCCAAGAAGGCCGCCACCGAACGCGCCTACGCCGCGGCGGGCGAAAAGACGCTCTGACCCCCACCGTTTTCCGGGGAATTATCCCCAGACGACGGTGTAATACGTTGCGGCCGCAGCGATCAGCGCGAAAACCGACGCGCAGGTGACGGTGATCGCCGTTCCCCGGGTGGGAATCACGCCGTCGGAATCGGTGAGCCGCAAGGGAACCCAGCGAGCAACGACGGCCAGGCCCATGATCGCCAGCGGCACGAAATACCGGCCCTGCACGCCGTCGATGATGTAAAAATCGACCGGCGTGAACGACATGTACAGCGTCACGTAGATCATCGCCACGCTCGCCAGCACCGTCAGCGCCACGATCAGGGTGCGCCGGAAAGTGGCCGTCACGGTGCTCATCCGGTCGGCGATACCGAAACTCACCGCGAAGGCGATCAGGCACGCCAGCATCGAAATCGCGGGCACGTCGACATAGGCGAAGCCGAGTTCACCGAAGAACTGATTGAACCAGCGGTGATCACGCAGCGCGATGCTCTCGCCGAAAGTGTGCACGAATTGCACCGGGTCGCTGAGGATTCCCTTCAGCTGGTCACCGGGGCGCACCTCGTACCACTGGTGCGGCGGGCGCATCAGGCCCATGCCCTCGCCGGTCTTCGCGGCGATCTTGGTCCACGCCAGGAAAAGCGTGGCGCCGGTCGCGGCGAACGCCCACGGAATCAGCTTGAGTTTCCCGGTGAGGCCCAGCCGGTCGGCGGGTACGACGACAACGAGCATCGCCAGCAGCACATACGTCGGTTTGCTCAGCGGCAGCGCGATCGTCGCGGCCAGCAGCGCACCGGTTTCCACCGGCCGCAGCCGATCACCGATGAACAGCGCCTTCAGCAACAGCGCCGACACCATGATCGCGAGCGCGTTGGTGAGCGTGTCCGCGGTGACGGTGCCAGCCTGGAACAGCGCGATCGGCAGCACCGCGACGGTGAACACCAGCCACTGGCTGCGCCGCTCCTTCAGCGAGTACAGCGCGAAGCCGACGACCGCGAGGTAGGTGATCAGCCCGGCCAGCCGGGTCAGCAGAGACAACCCGCCGACATCCAGGCCGATCGCCTCACCGAGCCGGATGCCGACGGCGGCGGGCACATACGGCACCGGCGAGTAGGCGGCGGTATTGGTGAACCACATGGGCGTGGTGGCCGCGGAGATCTCGGCATCGCCCAGCCGGTCGTAGGCGGCGGGGTCGGCCACCATGGCATTGGGCTCGTCCGACTCGTCGGGGTTGTCGTTGTAGTCGCGGAAGGCGTAGCCCATCAGCGCGTCCACGCTGACCGGGATCTGGCCGCCGTAGGCGACACCGCGATCGTCGGCGATGCGCTGCGGGAACACCCCGCCGTGCGCGACCTGGTAGGCGCGGCCGAACTGAGTCACCTCGTCATGGCCCCAGAACGATGGCGTGAGCACGGCGAACAGCGCGCCGAACAGCGTGGCGACCACGGCGAACGCGACCGTGGCCGCGCCCAGCTTCCGGATCAGCGTGCGCACCGGCGCGAGGACCCGGTCCTTGGCGCTCGGTGCGGGGGGAGCGGGCACGCTGTGTTCGACGGTGGTGTCCGGCTCGGTCGAAGTCGTCACCGATGGTCTCCGGCAGCGACGTCGTCGTTCACCCCGGCAGCCGAATAGCGCAGGTAGACCAGTCGCGCCGCTTCGTGGCGGGACCGGCGGATGCCGTCGAGGATCATGCCCGCGGTCCAGGCCAGGCTGCCGAGCATGACAAGCGTGAACGCGAGGAACAGCGTCGGGAACCGCGGCACCGTGTGGGTGTTGTAGAACTCGACCACGATCGGGACGGTCAGGACCAGCGACACCAGCCAGGCCAGCGTGCCGAACAGGCCGTAGAACGCCACTGGGCGCTCGTGCCTGGCCAGGCCGAGGATCAGTGCGAGGATCTTGGTGCCGTCGCGGTAGGTGCGCAGCTTGGATTCACTGCCCGCCGGGCGGTCACGGAAACCGACCTGCACCGCGGTCTGCGGCACCCGCAGGTGCAGCGAGTGCACGGTCAGTTCGGTCTCGATCTCGAACTCGCGCGAGACGGCGGGGAAGCTCTTGACGAACCGGCGGGAGAACACCCGGAAGCCGCTCAGCATGTCTTCGACGTTCTCGCCGAACACCTTGCCGACGACGCCGTTGAGCACCTTGTTGCCGGTCTCGTGACCCGAGCGGTAGGCGTTGGTGTCCTCGTCCTGCTTGCGCACGCCGAGCACGTGATCGTAGGGGCCGTCGAGCAGCGTCTTGATCATCAGCGGCGCCGCCGACGCCTCGTAGGTGTCGTCGCCGTCGATCATCACGTAGACGTCGGCCTCGATGTCGGCGAAGGCGCGGCGCACGACGTTGCCCTTGCCCTTGGTGTTCTCGTAGCGCACGATCGCCCCGGCCTCGCGGGCGCATTCGGCGGTGCGGTCGGTGCTCAGGTTGTCGTAGACGTAGACGACGATCCCCGGCACGGCGGCCTTCAGGTCGGCGACGACCTTGGCGACCGCGGCCTCTTCGTTGTGGCAGGGGACCACGGCGGCAATGCGAAGCTCGGTGGAGTCCACCCGGGTCAAATCCTCGATGTAGGCAGCAGTGGGACACCGGGAGGGTACACAGCGCGGTGGCGATCCGCTCACCCGGTTCAGCGAGCTTAACGCGGGAGCCGACGGGCCATCGGTGTACGGTCGGCCCGTGTCCCACCCCGATTTGTCCGAGCCGGTCCCCGCGTCCTTGATGTCCAAGGTGGTGACGGCCCTGCGGCAGGGGGCGGCGTTCCTCGTCGTCGGCGCGATCGGATTTCTCGTCGACGCGGGCACCTACAACCTGCTCGTCTTCTGGGGCGGGGGATTCTCCTTCTCCGAAGGTGTGCTGTATCACTCTCCGCTGCCCGCCAAGATCATCGCGATAGCGGTGGCGACGGTGGTCACCTACTTCGGCAACAAGTGGTGGACGTTCTCGCACAAGAAGACCGACAACCCCGGTCGTGAATACCTTTTGTACGCGGTATTCAACGTGGTCGCGATCGGCCTGCAACTCGGCTGCCTCGGCTTTTCCCGCTATGTGCTCGACCTGTCCTCGCCGCTGTCGGACAACATTTCCGGCACGTTGATCGGCCAGATCGTCGCGGTCGTATTCCGCTATTGGGCCTACGACAAATTCGTCTTCACCGGCTCTTCGGCAACCGAGGAGCAACACGCGCGGGGTGCGGCGACCCCTCACTGACGGCGCGACGAGGCCGGGCGATTGATATCCTCACCCCCGCCTGCCGCGCCGCCCTTTCTTTACGTGACTGCTTGCGTCGGCGCAGTCGATACCGAGAATTTCGAGGACTTCATGGAACAGTCGGCTACGGGAGCCGTGACCGAATCGAACGATCGGCGCGCGGCCGCGCCGGAATCGCTGCGCGGCGAACACGCGGCGCCGGAGCGGCTGGTGCTGGCCAGGGGCATATTCACCGGTCCGTCGGCCCGGGTGAGCGACGAGCTCTACGCCGTCGTCAAGGGCGGCGCCGCGGTCCGTGAGCGCTTGGCGCTGCACCTGCCCAAGGGCGCCACCGCGCACACCAACACCTACTTCGGCCGCTTCGCCGCCAGCTACTGGCAGCGCTGGACCACCGTCACCGAAGTGACGGCGAGCGCGACCCTCGAGGTCGGTGACAAGGCCAATGTGCGCCTGGTCGCCTCCGACATCGCGGGCCACCGCCGCATCATCGCCTCGCTCGTGGCAACCAGCAGCGGCCGCGTCAGCCTGACCGCACCGCTGGACCAGTACGTCGACGGTGGCGCGCTGTGGCTCGAGTTCGACGCCATCGGCGGCCCGCTCGGCATCACCGAGCTCGCCTGGACCGCGCAGGCGCCGGAGAAGGTCCGCCCGGTCGCCATCGCGATCTGCACCTTCAACCGCGCCGAGGACTGCGCGCACACCGTGGCCGCGCTGGCCTCGGACCAGACCGTGCTCGCCGCCATCGACGCGGTCTACGTCGTCGACCAGGGCACCGACCTGGTCGAGGACCGCCCGCTGTTCCAGCAGGTGCGCCCCGACTTCGGCGACAAGCTGCGCTACATCCGCCAGCCCAACCTCGGCGGCGCCGGTGGCTTCACCCGCGGCCTCTACGAGGTGTCGGCGGCCAACGAGCACGCCGACGTCATCCTGATGGACGACGACATCCTCTGCGAGCCCGAGACCGTGCTGCGGTTGCAGGCCTTCGCCAACCTGACCGTCGAACCGACCCTGGTCGGCGCGCAGATGCTGTTCCTGCTCAACCCCGACTACCTCAACGTCGGCGCGGAGGAGGTGCACCTGCACGAGCTCAAGCACGGCCAGAAGGTGCCCAAGGCGCTGCGCAACACCTCCATGCTCAAGAAGAACCAGGAGCGCCGCGTCGACGCGGGCTACAACGCCTGGTGGACCTGCCTGATCCCGGCCGAGGTGGTCGCCAAGATCGGCCTGCCGGTGCCGATCTTCTTCCAGTGGGACGACGTGGAGTACGGCATCCGCGCGCGGGAACACGGTTTCGTCACCGTCACCCTGCCCAACGCCGCCGTCTGGCACGCCGACTTCTACTGGAAGGACTACGACGACTGGGCGCGCTACTTCTCCACGCGCAACTCGCTCATCGTCGGCGCCCTGCACACCGATCTCGACGGCAAGGCGATCACGCGCGAGTTCTTCCGCAACATCGCCGAGCACCTCGTCGGCATGCAGTACGGCCTCGTGCACACCACCTTGCAGGGCATCGAGGACTTCATGAAGGGCCCGAAGGTGCTGCGTGACGGCGGCATCGACGCCCTGGCCGCCGCCCGCGGCACCCGCGGCGACTACCCCGAGACCATCAAGCACCCCGCCGCGACCCCGCCGGTGAACTCCGCCGACATCCAGATCCGCCGGGCCGGTGGTGAACCGAGCCGGGTCACCCTGGTGCTGATCAAGCGCGCGATCGCGCAGTGGACCGGGCGCACCCAGCACGGCCTGATCGGCATCACCCGCGAGGACGCGCACTGGTGGCACATCGGCCTGTTCGACCACGTGGTCGTCACCGATGCCTCCCAGTCCGGCGTCCGCGTGCGCCGCCGCGACAAGGCTCGCGCCCGCGCGCTGCTGATCCGCACCTACCGCACCCTGCGCAAGCTCCGCAAGGAACTGCCCGCCCTGCAGGCCGAGTACCGCACCGCGGTGCCCGAGCTCACCAGCCGCGAGAACTGGGCCAGGCTCTACGGGATCGACCCCAGCTGAGCGGTCTGTACTGCTGAACGCCGCGCCGGAATTCGTTCCGGCGCGGCGTTTCTCGTTGTCGGTGTGGCGACCGGCGTCAGCCCAGCAGGATCAGGCCGAACATCAACACGGAAAGCACCGCGACCCCGGCCCACGGCAGCCATACGAAGATCAGGCCCGGCGTCTTCTGCGGCTCCCACCCGATCGCGCCCTTGACGAAGATGGCGGCGGGCGACCTGTAGTAGACCTTGCTACCCGGCCCCTGGCCGACCGGAACCTGGATCTCCGCCTGCCCGATGTCGAACAGCCACGGCGTCACCACCCGGACGTGGTACTGCCCCGGCCCGACCGGCACGTGGGTCTGCCCCCATCGCGTATCGGGCACCCGCTGACCATTGACGAAGATCTTCGGCTTGACCAGCGCCATCATGAACGACACCCAGGAGAACGACGAATCCACCATCAGCCCAGGCGGATTCAAGCTTTGCTGCGATGCGCCCTGCGGGCCGGTCGCGGGCGGTGGACCGCCGAATTGACCCGGCGCGCCAGGGGACGGCTGGCCGAACTGGCCGGGTCCGCCTTGCTGCGGGTGACCGCCGGGACCGAACTGGCCAGGTGCGCCGTGGGGTGGTCGGCCACCGAACTGGCCGGGGGCACCCATGGGCGGCTGGCCGAATTGGCCCGGCACGCCCTCGCGTGGTTGGCTGCCCAGACCGAATTGGCCAGGTGCGCCCAAGAGCGATTGGCCGACGGCATCCCGGTCCGGTGCGCTAGGCGGCGGTTGTCCGCTCTCGCCGAATGGCGGCTGATCAGTCGGCGGGCCGGCGAAACCGTCGAAGGAGACCGTGGCCGAAGGGTGCTGGGGCGGTGGGAATCCCGGCTGCTCGGGTCCACCCGGCGGCGGGCCGTACCCCTGCGGAGCGCCCTGCGCCTGACCGAGACCAGTTGGTGGAGTGTGTGGTTGGCCGAAACCGGGGCTATGAGGCTGGCCCGGTGGCGGGATCTGCGGCTGTCCGAAGCCGGTCGGCGGCTGACCGGGAGCTTCGGCTCCCGGTCCCGCAGGCGGACGGCCGAATCCGGGCGGCGGGGTGCCGGGGCCCTGCTGGCCGAAGCCTGGCGGTGGCACCGCCGGATGTCCGGGGGCCGAAGCCCCTGACTCCGCGGGCGGTCGGCCGAATCCGGGCGGGCCGAATGCGGGAGCGGGAGTGCCGGAGCCGACAGGTGGTTGGCCGAAGCCGGGAGGTGGAGTGCCGGAGCCGACAGGTGGTTGGCCGAAGCCGGGAGGTGGAGTGCCGGGGCCCTGCTGGCCGAAGCCCGGCGCCGGCGTACCGGGGCCGGGTTGGCCGAAGCCCGGAGCCGGGGCCCCGTGCCCTGCGGGTGGGTTCCCGAACCCGGGTGCTGGAGCGCCGGGGCCCGCGGGTGGTGGACCGAAGCCCGGGGAGGGAGTTCCGGGGCCTGCGGGAGGCTGTCCGAACGGGGGCGGCGGCGTACCCGGACCACCGAATCCCGGCGGGGGAGCGACAGGTCGTGCGTGGCCCGGCTGCGGGATCTCCGGCCTGCTCACCGACCACTGGTCGCCGGTGGGTTGCCGGATCAAGCTGGGTTGCGGTGTGCCACCTTCTGTTTCGCCGAGATCGGCACGAGCTGGATCGGTGGGCTGTGGTGGTGGGAAATCGCCGGGGCTACTCATTTATCCCTCCCGGATAGCGAACCGTGCGCCCGAACCCTATCGCGCCGCCGCGCCCCCGGCCGGGCGAGCGCAAGCCCGTTCGACGGGCCTGCTCGCCCCGTTGGCGGAACACGATCACCACGCTCCGGTGCAGGCCGAGGCCGAACTCGGAGCGTGGTGATCATTTGTCCCGGTAGGTAGGTCAGCGGTGGCCGCGTTCGCGGTACTGGCGGCGATGCTGTTTGGTGATGGTGCGCCAGACCTGCGCCCGTTCGGCGGCGAGGCGCTTGTCGGTGCGGGCCGCCATCCACTCGTTCTCCTTGGCCAATTTGCGATAGCTCGTCAAACGGCGTTCGGGGAGGGTGCCGTCGGCGAGCGCGGCGAGGACCGCGCATCCGGGCTCGGTCAGGTGAGCGCAGTCGGCGAAACGGCATTCGGCGGCGAGGGATTCGATATCGCTGAATGTCTTGCCGATGCCGTCGGCGGCGTCGTACAGGCCGATGCCACGTAGTCCCGGAGTGTCGATGAGGGTGCCGCCGCCGGGCAGCGGCCGCAACTCACGATGCACGGTGGTGTGGCGCCCTTTGCCGTCGACCGCGCGAACGGCGTTGGTGGCGAACACCTCCGCGCCTAGTAGGGCGTTGGCGAGGGTCGACTTGCCCGCACCGGACGGGCCGATCAGCGCGACCGTGCCGGAGAGCAGTGCGGTGAGGACATCCAAGCCGACCTCGGCGGAAGCGCTCACCGCGAGCACCGTCGCCCCGGGTGCGACGGCACGCACCTCGTCGAGCGGGATATCCACCGCGGCATCGGCTTTGGTGAGCACGACGACCGGCTGCGCATTGCTCTCCCAGGTCAGGGCGAGCATCCGCTCGATCCGGCCCAGGTCCACATCGCCGTCGGCGGCCGTGCAGATCAGCACGGTATCGACATTGGTCGCCAGTACCTGGGCGACCGAACGGCCCGACACCGACGACCGCATGATCGCCGAGCGTCGCGGCAACAGGTGCCGCACAGTCTGTTCGGCATCGGTGCCGACCCAGTCGCCGGTGCACAGACCGGTGATGTCCCGCGGGCAGGCGGCACGGGCAGGTCCGGTGGGTGTCACCACATCGCATTCGCTGCGGTCCATCCGGACGATGCGCGCGGGAACGAGGTCGCCGAGGAGGGGAAGGTATTCGGAAGCTACGGCTTCGGTCCAGCCGTAAGGGACGAGGCGGTCGTAGTCGACCATGAGGGGGAGTCCTTCGTCGGGGCCGAGCCCGACGGCGGGCTCAGCGAGAAGAGTTCGGGGTGGAGTCCACGTCGGCGGTGTGCGAATACACAGCCCGCCGGGGCACGGCAATCCTCACGATCACGGACATCCACCTCCTCGCTTCTTCTCGCTGGTCCACAGACATTGACACATCGCTGCGGTCCGCGGCAACCGATTTATTTCGGGTCGGGCTTGCCGAACTGTTCGTTGCGGCCGAGCGAGCGTAGCCGGAACCACTCACGCAGACCGGCCGGATCGCGCCGGGTCACCAGGAAGAACCAGGAGAACCGGATCCACTCCTGCGGCAACAGCTTCCGCATGCCCGGCTGCGCCATCAGATAGCCGCGGTTGCGGTAGGTGAAGTACCGCTTCACCGGGTCGTCCGGGTACTGCGTGTGCATCCGGCCGCCGAGGATCGGCTTGAACTCCTCGGCGCCGTTCGGGTGCAGGTAGGCGGTTTGCAGACAGGTGCCGAACGGCAGGCCCGAGCGCACGAGCCGGCGATGCACCTCGACCTCGTCACCGCGCACGAACAGGCGCAGGTCGGGCACGCCGATCAGGTCGACCGCCTTCGCCGAGATCAGCGCGCCGTTGAACAGCGAGGCGATACCGGGCAGGAAGTCCTCGTCACCGAGCTCCGAGCGAAGCCGCCGCCAGACGACACCGCGGCGCAGCGGGAACGCGAGCCGGTCGGGCTCGTCGATGTCGCACACCACCGGCGACACCTCGACGAGATTGTGGCGGCGCGCGCAATCGAGCAGGGTCGCCAGCACCTCGGGACCGTCGGGGCGGCCGTCGTCGTCGGCCAGCCACACCCAGTCCGCGCCCATGGTGAGCGCGTGCAGCATGCCGAGCGCGAAACCGCCCGCGCCGCCGAGGTTGTGCCGCGAACCCAGGTAGGTCGCCTCGATCGGCTGCTGGGCGACCAGCTCGGCCACCTCGTCCTCGTTGGCGTTGTCGACGACGATCAGATGGTCGATCGGTCGCGACTGCGAGGCCAGCACCTTCAGCGATTCGGCGAGCAGCTCACGGCGCTTGTGCGTGACGACAACGCCGATGATCCGCGCCTGCGGACCGGTCTCGGTATGCAGATCGGCCAGTTCGGCTCCGGCAGGCAACTCGGCATCATCGGGCAGTGCGGAACCGTTCGCCTCGAGCCGATCGGTCATGCTGAACCCACCCGGCACCGGCTTCCCGTCGTCGTCGCTCATGCCTGGTTCTGCTCCAGTTCTCGTTCGCCGCCTGCGCCCGTTGCGCCCTCGGTCTCCAGCTCACGCAGCACCTGTGCCACGTGATTACCCGCGTCGGGACCCTCGTACGCTCGCACAACTTCCTCGATGCCGCCGTGCAGCCGGATCTGGCCGTGGTCGACCCACATCGCGGTGTCGCACAGCTGGGCGAGGAACTCGTTGGAATGGCTGGCGAAGACGAGGATGCCCGAGCGCGCGACCAGCGACTGCAGCCGCGTGCGCGCCTTCTTCATGAACTCGGCGTCGACCGCGCCGATGCCCTCGTCGAGCAGCAGGATCTCGGGGTCGATCGAGGTGACGACACCCATCGCCAGGCGCACCCGCATACCGGTGGAGTAGGTGCGCAGCGGCATCGACAGGTACTCGCCGAGCTCGGTGAAATCGGCGATCTCGTCGATCTTGGACATCATCTGCTTGCGGGTCTGCCCGAGGAACAGGCCGCGGATGATGATGTTCTCGTAGCCGGAGATCTCCGGGTCCATGCCGACACCGAGGTCGAACACGGGCGCCACCCGGCCGCGGATGCGCGCGCTGCCGCGCGAGGGTTCGTAGATGCCCGACAGCAGCCGCAGCAGCGTCGACTTGCCCGCGCCGTTGTGGCCGACCAGGCCGACCCGGTCACCTTCCTTCAGCGACAGGCTGATGTCGCGCAGCGCCTCGACGACGACAACGTCCGAGCTGTTGCGCCCGATCGCGCCGCCCGCCTTGCCGAGGAACGCCTTCTTCAGCGACCGCGACTTGGCGTCGAAGATGGGGAACTCGACCCATGCCTGCTGGGTTTCGATACTCACACGGCTCATCGGAGACTGCTCCTAAACCCAGTACGGGACGCGGGCACGGTACTGCTTGAGCGCGAGGATCGCGACGATCCAGCCGACCACCGTGATCGCACCGACGATCGCCCAGTGATGCCACTCCGACGGCTCGCCGAGCAGCGGCGCGCGCACGATCTCCAGGTAGTGGAAGGTGGGCACGATCTCGATCAGCTTGGCCCGGTCGCTCATCCCGCCGACCGAGTTCTCCAGCGCCTTCGTCGACCACATGACGGGGGTCAGCACGAACAGCATCAGCGTCATCGAGCCGAGGATCGGGGCGATGTCGCGGTAGCGGGTGGAGAAGATGCCGAACACGATCGACACCCACATGGCGTTGAGGAACAGCAGGATGATCGCCGGGAACACCAGCAGGATCGACCAGTTCAGGTCACGCCAGATCGAGAACGCGACCACCAGCACCGCGTAGATCGCCGCGTTGTGGATGAAGAACAGGAACTGCCGCCACACCAGCCGGTACACGTGCACGCTCAACGCCGACGGCAGCTGTTTGATCAGGCCCTCGTTGGCGATGAAGACATCGGAACCCTCGAGGATCGAGGCCTGGATGACGTTCCAGACGATCAGGCCGACCGTCACATACGGCAGGTATTCGCTGATCGGCTGATCGAGCAGCGTCGAATACAGCAGACCCATCGCCAGCGCCTGCAGCCCGGTCGCGATGGTGATCCAGAACGGGCCGAGCACCGACCGGCGATACCGCTGCTTGATGTCCTGCCAGCCCAGCGACAGCCATAGCTCGCGCTGATGGAAGCCGTCGCGCATGTCCTTGAACGCGCGCGTGAACGTCTGTGAGTCCGACACCATCGGTTGCGCGACCTCGGCCGGTTCGGCCTCGGTCACCGGGGAGTTGTCGTCGGAATGCACGGGGCTCTCTTCGGTACGCGCGTCACTCTGGTCGGAGACCGAATCGGGACGAGCGGCAGCTGCGGGCACGGTCCCCGACCTTACAGGGTGCATCGATGGCCGGTACGGCGTGTGCGCCGGTCGGAGGGCCTACAGGTACTGCCCGCCGCCGACGTGGCCACCGGCCTTGTGATCACCCGCGTGCACGCCGGGTGGCAAGGCGCCCTGACGCATCTGTTCCAGCTGCGCGCGGGCGGCCATCTGCTGGGCGAACAGCGCGGTCTGGATGCCGTGGAACAGGCCTTCGAGCCAGCCGACCAGCTGAGCCTGGGCGATCCGCAGTTCGGCGTCCGAGGGCACCGACTCGTCGGTGAACGGCAGCGTGAGGCGCTCCAGCTCCTCGCGCAGTTCGGGGGCCAGGCCCTGCTCGAGCTCGCGGACCGAGGACTTGTGGATCTCCTTGAGCCGGGTCCGGCTCGCGTCGTCGAGCGGAGCCGCCCGCACCTCCTCGAGCAGCTGCTTGATCATGGTGCCGATGCGCATCACCTTGGCGGGCTGCTCGACCATGTCGGCCAGCGACTCACCCTCGTCGGCGTCGTCGGTGGCGGTCTTCTCGCCGTCGGGCACGACCTGTCCGGTGAACGTGGCACCGCCGTTCTGGTCGGTGGGCACGGCGAGCGGACGGCCGTCAGGACCGATCACGACGATGGATTCCGGTACATCCTCCGAGTGCGTCATATCCCCATCATTGCGTGTGTGCCGGGTTCGCGCTAAAACCCCGACGCGGTTACACCGGGACGCCCGCTGCCCTTAAAGTGGCCACCATGACTTATGACGTCGCGAGGGTTCGGGGCCTGATACCGTCCCTGGGCGACGGCTGGATTCATCTGGACCCGCAGGCGGGGATGCTCGTTCCCGATTCGGTATCGCGTGCCGTCTCAACGGGTTTCCGCACCTCCTCGTTTTCCCACATCGGCCGCCACGGTGCGGCGACCCGCAGCGGTGCGATCCTCGACGCCGCGCGTGCGGCGGTCGCCGACCTGGTCGGTGGAGATCCGGCCGGCGTCGTGCTCGGACCCGATCGCGCGGTGCTGCTGGCCTGGCTGGCGGAATCGCTGAGTTCCCGGCTCGGTCTCGGCACCGGCATCGTGCTGTCCCGGCTCGACGACGAGGCCAATGTCGCCCCGTGGCTGCGCATCGCCAACCGCTACGGCGCGCATGTGCGCTGGGCCGAGGTCGAGATCGAGACCTGCGAGATGCCGTCCTGGCAGTTCGAGGAGCTCATCGGCCCGACCGCGCGCCTGGTCGCGCTCACCGCGGCGTCCCCGATCGTCGGCTCCGCGCCCGCGGTCCGGGTGGCCGCGGACCGGGTGCACGACGTGGGTGGTCTGCTGGTCGCCGACGCGTTCGGCGCCGCACCGTACGCGCTGATCGACATCGACGAACTGAACGCCGACGTGGTCGCGCTGAGCGCGCCGTCCTGGGGCGGCCCGCAGGTGGGCGCGCTGGTGTTCCGTGACCCGGCGTTCCTCGACCGCATCCCGTCGATGTCGCTCAATCCCTATGCCAAGGGTGCTGAACGGCTCGAGGTCGGCGGGCATCAGTACGCGCTGCTGGCCGGGCTCACCGAGTCGATCGACTTCCTCGCCGGGCTCGACGAACGCGCCCGCGGCACCCGCCGCGAACGGCTCGAGATGTCGATCACCTCGCTGCAGGACTACCACGACCAGCTGTTCGATCACCTGATGCAGGTGCTCGACAAGGTCGAGAACCTCACCGTGATCGGCCGCGCCTCCACCCGCATCCCCACCGTCAGTTTCACGATGGCGGGCATGCAGGCGGAGAAGGTGGCGGCCAAGCTGGCCGACAACCGGATCGGCACGGTCAGCGGTGTGCACGGCGGCAGCCGGTTACTCGACGCGCTCGGTGTCAACGACGAGGGTGGCGCCGTCACGATCGGCCTGGCGCCGTACACCACGCGCTATGAGATCGACCAGCTCGGACGGGCGCTGAGTTCGCTCGAATAACCTGCGCCAGTCGTTCGCTTTTCGCCGAATCGGTCGCATTCCCGACGACCGCGGCGATCGGTGGACGCCTGGCGCAGTGTCAATCGCGGACCCGCAGGACCACCTTGCCGAAGGTCTCCGAGTCGTCGAGCAGCTCGTGCGCACGGCCCGCCTCGGTGATCGGCAGCTCGGCGGAGATGACGGGCACGATCTCGCCCGCGGCGACCTGCGGCCACAGCTGCGCGCGCACCGCGGCCACGACCTCGGCCTTGCTGCCCGCGCCGGTACGCGGCCGGTTACGCACGTTCGTCGCGTGCACCGTGCCCCATTTGCGCAGCAGCGTGGCCAGGTTCAGCGTCCCGGCGATGCCGCCCTGCATGCCGATCACCACCAGCTGACCGTGCGGCGCCAGCGACTCCACATTGCGTTCCAGGTACAACGCGCCCATGTTGTCGAGGATGACATCGGCGCCCGCACCGCCCGCCGGTGACAGCTGAGCCGCGATCTCGGCGACGAAATCCTGCGTCTTGTAGTTGATCAGCAGCTCGGCCCCCAGCTCGGCGCACTTGGCCAGTTTCTCGTCCGACCCGGCCGTCACCGCCACCCGCGCCCCGAGCCCCCGCGCCACCTGAATCGCGTGGGTACCGATCCCCCCGCCGCCACCGTGGATCAACACCAGCTGCCCCGACCGCAGCCCCGCCGTCATCACCAGGTTCGACCACACCGTTGTCGCCACCTCGGGCAGACCCGCCGCGGCGACCGGATCGAGCCCGTCCGGAATCGGCAGCAACTGCGTCGCGGGCACCGCCACCAGCTCGGCGTACCCACCGCCCGCCAGCAGCGCGCACACCCGATCCCCGACCTGCCAATCGCGCACCCCGTCCCCGAGCGCGACGATCGTCCCCGAACACTCCAGCCCCGGCACCGAACTCGCATCGGCGGGCGGCGGATAGAACCCCCGCCGCTGCAACACGTCGGCCCGATTCACCCCCGCCGCGATGACCTCGACCAGCACCTCTCCCGGCCCCGGCTCCGGATCGACCGTCACGGTCCACTCCAGCACCTCGGGCCCACCGAACCCGTTCAACTCGATCGCATGCATGAGAGCAGCAGTTCCGCCTCTCCGCGTTTTCTGGCCAGACTCAGGTGCGCGACGAGGTGCTCGGCGTCCGGCGGTCGGGTGTGTGGTCGGGTAGGCCGGTACCCGGCGAGTTACCCATGTACGAGCGAGATCTGTTGTCGCGGATGCGTCCGCTACCATTCCATTCTAGGGAGACGTGGCAGAGCGGCCGAATGCACTCGCCTTGAAAGCGAGCATGGGTAACACCATCGGGGGTTCAAATCCCTCCGTCTCCGCCAAGTTCTCAGCCATCCGGCTCGCGGCATCGCGTCTTACTCGCCTCGTCCCAGGACTGGATCGAGGTCCGGGGAACGGCCTGAATCAGACGACCGGCGCGGCCCGTTTGGCGATGGCCGTGATCGGCACCGCCTCCACGCGTTCGAGACCCGCGAGCGCACCGATGGGGCCTGCGACGTAGTCGAACAGGGCGTTCGCGTCGCGGCACACGACGATGACGATCACGTTGTGCGGCCCGGTGGTTCCGCCGACGAAGGCCGCCTCCTGATGCGTCGACAACGTCAGGGCGGCGGCGACGAGCTGGGCGGGCGCGATGGTCATCCACAGGATTGCCTGCAGCGGATAACCCAGCACCGCCGCATCGATCTCCACATCGAACCGCAGCACGCGATGATGGCGGAGCTCGTCCACGCGCCGTCGCACCGCTGACTCCGACCAGTCGACCGCGCGCGACAGCCGCGCGTAGTCGGCTCGGCCGTCGGCGGCGAGCGCGGGCAGCAGCCTGCGGTCGAGTTCGGTCATCGCGACAGTGTCCGGCCGGTCGGTCGTCGCGGGGGCGAGGGCGGTGACCTGCTCGGTGGTCAGCGCCGAGGTGCGGCCGTGCCAGCGGCGATCGGTCAGATGCCGCAGCAGCAGCTGGACGTCGACCGAGTCGACCTGGGGATGCCGGGCCAGCGCGTCCAGCGGCGCCGTCGACGCACTGTCGACGCGAAAGAAACACGTCACCTCGGTGCCACCGGACAGCACACTCACCCACGACGTATCCGCCCGCCGCGCCAGCGCCTGCGCGAGCGCGGCGGCGCCGCCCGGCCGGACCCGGATGCGAACCAGCCATTCCGCGTGCCCGATCCGCCGACTGTCCGCGACGCCGGTGACCCGGACCAGACCGTGCGCCCGCAACCGCGCGAACCTGCGCGCCACCGTCCGGTCGGAGACGTCGAGCACCTCCGCGATCCGGCTGAACGAGGCACGACCATCGACCTGCAGGGCGTGCAGCAACCCCAGATCGACGGCATCCAGCCTGACCGAATCCACCAGATCAGCGTAGAACGTGTCGGATTCCGGCGCAGCGACCTCGATTCGGCGACAGGCGCCCGCGACCGAACCACGATCGGCGTCATGACAGCAGACATCAGCGGCATCCACCACGTCGGTATCCTCACCAGGGATCTCGACGGCCTGGAGCGCCGATACCGCTCCCTCGGCTTCACCCTCAGCCCGCGTTCCCGCCATCTCCTCGGCGCTGAGCCCGGCAGGCCGCCCGTCGAGGGCTGCACCGCCAACCTGTGCGCCCTCTTCGGCGATTCCTATCTGGAACTGCTCGGCATCGTCGACGAGTCGGCGCCCGACCCGTGGCATACGAAGGCGATGGCCGACGAGTACGAGGGCCTGCGCCTGCTCAACCTCGAGACCTCCGACGCCGACAAGGCCGACCGCCATCTGACCGAGGCGGGCCTGCGTACCTCCGGTGTGCTCGAGCTCGAACGCGATGTCGACACCGAGGACGGCACCCGCACCCTGCGGGCCCGCGCCGTCCACCTCGATCCACGTGCCACCCCCGAGACCTACCTCGGCATCGCCCAGCACCTGACCCGCGAATACGTCCACCAACCCCGCTACCTGCGCCACGCCAACGGCGCCCGCGGGATCGGCTCGGTGCTCTTCGTCGTCGAGGACGCCGCGTTCGCCGCCGTCGCCGACCGGTACCGCGCCATCCTGGACCGGACACCCGAACACGAGGGCCCGCTCACGCTGTTCACCGTCGGCCCGGCGCGGCTCGAACTCGTTCGGGCGAGCGACACGGGCGAGGTCCTGCCCGACGAGCCCGCCCCCGCCGCCTCCTACCCGGCCGCCGTGACCATCCGGGTCGACGACGTCACCGCGGCCCGCGAGCTCGTCGAAGACGGTGGCACACCGACGATCTCGACCGCGGACGGCTTCTTCGTCTCCGCCCGCGACGCCTACGGCGCCGGCCTGTTCTTCACCGCCTGACCACCGGTACCCCGAGGAATCACGATGTTCACGACCTTGCTCCTGCTCTTCGTCCCCACCGTGCTCCTGCGCCTGCTCGGCGCGGCCGGGATCGCCCGGTTCGGCACCTGGCGCGAGTGCGCCGCCCACGGACTCGCGGTCATGCTCACCGCCACCGGCATCGCGCATTTCATGCCCGACAGCGTGACCGTGATGCCCAGCCACGACGACCTCACCGCGATGGTGCCGACATACGTCCCGTTCCCGCACGTCATGGTGTACGTGACCGGCCTCCTGGAACTACTCGGCGCCGCCGGTCTGGTGGTGCGCGCCACCCGTGCCGGCGCGGGGGTCGCCCTTGCCGTGCTGTTCGTGGTGATGCTGCCCGCCAATATCCATGCGGCACTGGCGGACATCCCGCTCGACGATGAGCCGCCGACGCCGCTGTGGTTCCGGATTCCCGAGCAGATCGTCTTCATCACGGTGGCGCTGTGGGTGGCTCAGCCGTCGACGCGCTTGACGAAGTTGGGGCGGATGTCGAGGTCCGGCTCGTCGTAGTAGCGGTGGAAGGTGGGGGTGAGGACCGCGGAGATCGGCGGGTTGATCCAGCTCCAGTCGGTGGGGCAGCGGCGGCCCGCGGCTTCCTCGCGCTGGACGTGATCGCAGAACTGCTTGGCGACGGTGTGGTGGTCGACCATGTGCACACCCGAGGCCCGGAAGCTGTGCAGGACTGCGTGATTCAGCTCGATCAGGGCTTTGTCGCGCCACAGCGTGCGCACCGACGAGGTGTCGAGGCCCATCATGTCGGCGATCAGCGGGAGCATGTTGTAGCGGTCGGTATCGCTGAGGTTGCGCGCGCCGATCTCGGTGCCGACGTACCAGCCGTTGAACGGGGCGAACGGATAGGTGATGCCGCCGACCTCCAGGTCCATATTCGAAACAGCGGGTAGCGCATGCCATTTCAGCCCGAGGGTGGCGAACCATGGATAGCCGGGATGGATCAGGTCGACCTCGCGGACCAGTTCGCGCGGAACGTCGAAGTACCGCAGGCCTTCGTCGGGCGTGCTGATCAGCACCGGTAGCACGTCGAAGGGCGTGCGCGCGCCGCGCCAGCCGAGGGCGGTCGCCTGCTCGGTGGCGGCGATATTGGCGGGGTCGCCGGTGACGGTTCCGTCGCCGTTGGGGTAGCCGGCGTAGCGGATCAGCTGTGAACTCACGATCCGGTACTCGCCGCGGCCGGGTTCGTACTGCGGGCCGACCGTGATCATCGATTGGATCGCGCCGCCGTTGGTGGCCAGGCGCAGATGCTGCCAGCACGCGTCGGAAAGCTCTCGCGCGGAAGTAACTCGGCGGGCGTCGAGCAGTTTGAGCGAGCGCCAATGTTTGCGTCCGACGCAGCGAGCGTGATTGCGCCAGGCCAACTTCGCGCCGATCAGGACTTCCTCGGCGGTCTGCCGGTAGGTGCCGGTGTCGCGGAGTTCGGCGAGCGCGCCGCGACGTCGCTGGAGGGGAAGATGTCCCAGCTCGGGGTGGCGGAAGAACTCGTCGCATTCACGTAGGCGACGGTCGAGGTCGGTGCCGCCCGGAGCGATGCCGCCGGTCGAAATGACTGTGGTGGAAGCTTTTTCGCAGACAGCAGGGCGAGAGCGTTGGTTCACGGTACATCTCCGGTCGGGCAGCTTCGAACACCGAGAATTCACTGCACGCCAGCCTACGACCGGTGTGCTGGCAGTGTGCTCGAAATCGCGGTAATCCCACCGTGACTGACGTCAAGACATGCTGACCGTGCGCTGACCTAACGGAATCGGGCGGCCGTCTCCGGTGCCGTGGCGAACGCGAGGAATTGCTCGTTCTCGTGCGAATCGCCGATCGTGACCCGCACACCGTCACCGGCGAACGGACGCACCAGCACGCCCGCGGCGGCACTCGCCTCGGCGAAGGCGGTGCTGCGCTCACCCAGCGGCAGCCAGAGGAAATTGGCCTCGCTCGAGGGCACCTGATAGCCGGCGGCCAGCAGCGCGTCGCGCACCTGGTGCCGATGCGCGACCAGCACATCGGTCCGATCGAGGAGTTCGCCGCGCGCCTCCAGCGAGGCGATCGCGGCCGCCTGCGCCACCCGGTTCACGCTGAACGGGATGTGCACCTTGAGCAGCGCGGTGATCACCTCCGGATCGCCGACGGCGTAGCCGACGCGCAGGCCCGCCAGGCCGTAGGCCTTCGAGAACGTCCGCAGGACAACCACATTCGGCCGGGTGCGGCCGATCTCGACACCATCGGGCCTGCTCTCGGGAGTCAGCCGCAGATACTCGTAGTAGGCCTCGTCCAGCACGACGAGCACGTGCGCGGGCACCCGGTCGATGAACCGCTCCAGCTCGGCGCGCCCGTGCGCGGTGCCGGTGGGGTTGTTCGGGTTGCAGACGAAGATCAGCTTGGTCCGCTCGGTGACCGCGTCGGCCATCGCGTCCAGATCGTGCAGGTAGCCCTCGGCCAGCGGCACCGGCACCGCGGTGGCATTACCCACCTGGGTGACGATCGGGTACGCCTCGAACGAGCGCCACGCGAACACCACCTCGTCGGTCGGCGCGTCGCAGGTGATCTGCACGAGCTCCTGGCACAGCGCGACGCTGCCGCAGCCGACGGCGACATTCGCGACGGTCACGTCCAGGAAATCGGCCAGCGCGGCCCGCAGCTCGGCGACCTGGTTGTCCGGGTACCGGTTGGCCTGCTCGGCCGACTCCGCGATCGCCTTGGCGGCGCTCGGCAGCGGCCCGAAGGTCGTCTCGTTCGACGCGAGCTTCACCGCATCGGGGTGGCTACGGCCGGGAACGTAGGCCGGGATGGTGGCGAGGTCGGGCCGGATGTGCGCTGTCACGCCTCCACCCTAAGTGAATGGTGTTTCCGGCGGTCGAGGCCTGGTCGGAACCTACCCAAGGCCGACCGTTCGGCCTACGCTGGTTCTATGTCGGGCACCTACGACGACGTCGCTCCGCTGCGGGTGGCGGAGCCCACCGCCGACAGCGCCGCAGGCACGGCCCTTGCTGCGACGCGTACGTCTGTGCCCATCACTGTCGTCGAACCGGAGCGGGTCGCCCGCGGCGGCATCGTCCTGTTGCACGAGTCCCGCGAGTTCTCGCCCCAGCTGCTGGACCTGATGCGGGCGCTGGCCTTCGAGGGCTGGATCGTCGTCGCCCCACACCTGTTCGACCGGATCGCCGGCGCGCAGGTGCACGAGGTGTTCGGCGACGAACTCTTCGACGACTTCGACGCGGGCTTCGACTGGCTCACCCGCCGCGGCGTCTTCCCCGACACCATCGGGGTGCTCGGTTTCGACTCCGCGGGCACCGCCGCCTTCCTCGTCGCCACGAACCGGCCCATCGGCGCGGCGGTGAGCGTGGCCGCCGCCGGCATCACCGAGCCGCTGCCCGACCAGGACATCGCCCTGGTCGAGATCGCCTCCAGCCTGCAGGCGCCCTGGCTCGGCCTGTTCGGCGCCGACGATCCCGCCACCCCACCCGAGGCCGTCGACCAGCTGCGCGACGCGACCGCACGGGCGAATGTGGCCAGTCTCACCATCACCTACCCCGGCCTCAGCCACCGCGCCGACCGACCCGATCCGGACGACGACGCGGCCAACGCCATCCGGATCGATTCCCAGACCCGTATCTACGACTGGTTCGACAGCAACTTACGCTAGTTGACCAGGCGTTTTGGACTACATGAACTGCTCGTGTAATCTTCATTCCCGGCGGTTCGACAAGGACCGGTGCCCTCGAAAGAGAAGGCTCCAGGAGGCGTGCCAGAGCGGCCGAATGGGACTCACTGCTAATGAGTTGTCCCTTCACGGGGACCGGAGGTTCAAATCCTCTCGCCTCCGCCACACCCGGTTCGCCGGGTACAACTGAAGACCATGCGCCCGTAGCTCAACGGATAGAGCACTTGACTACGGATCAAGAGGTTAGGGGTTCGAATCCCTTCGGGCGCACAACAATCCGCCTCCTATCGGTGCAAACCGGTAGGAGGCGGATTTTCGTTTGCGGCGGCATGTTCCACCGCGTCGGCCGCGATCAGGGGACGCGGGAGAAGAGGCGGCCCGCGAGGTCTACGCCGGTGATGGTGCCGGTGGTGTCGCGGCTGAAGTAGCCGCGTTGGCCGGTGAGGCCGCCTTCGGTGACGAAGTATTCGTCGTCGGGGCGAAGGCCGAGGTCGGCGAAGGGGAGGTCGTCGGGCAGTTCGGTGTCGGAGGCCGCGCGGATTTCGGGCTTGATCCTGGCGTCGATGGACACGGCGGTGCCGGAGTCGGCGATCGTGAGCCGCATCATGTCGTTTTCGTAGACGCCTGCCATCTCGGCGGCGCGGGCGGCGTCGTAGGGGAGGGGCTCGGGGTCGCGTTCGACGAGGCCGAGGTAGTGCTCGAGTGCCCAGCGCAGGACGGCCTGGTTGAAGGCCAGGCCGGCGTCGGGGCCCGCGTTCGAGAGGGCGACGACGGCGAATCCGCGGTCGGGCACGGTCAGCAGTTCGGCGAACTGGCCGTAGCCCGAACCGCCGTGACCGACCGTGCGCACACCGTCGACGTCGCGCAGGAACCAGCAGATCCCGAAGCCGTCACCGAGGGAGCTGGCGCGCAGTGCCGCCGTCTGCTCGCGCATGCTGTGCAGTAGGGGGGTGGGCAGCAGGGATTCGCCGTCGGCGGTGTGGCCGTCGCCGAGATGGAAACGGGCCCAGCGCAACTGGTCGGCCACCGAGGAGGCCACGCCTGCGCCCGGATTGTTGGCGCGGTTGTCGCCCCACTGCCGCAGCACCGACAGCTCGCCGTTGTCGTCGGCGGTATGGCCGACGGCGAAGCGGTGGGGCAGTACCTCGGCGGCGGTGAAGAAGCTGTGCCGCAGGCCGATCGGGTCGAACAGCAGGGTGCGGACCGCTTGCTCGAAGGTGAGCCCGGTGACCTTCTCGATCACCCGGCCCGCCAGGCTGTAGCCGGACTGGCTGTAGGACGCGCGGGCGCCGAGCGGGGCGATCACGGGGAGCTCGGGCAGCCGGTCGACGAAGCGGGCCAGCGCATCGTCGCCGTCGCCGGTCTCGGCATCCAGCTTCCAGTCCAGGCCGGCGGTGTGGTTGAGCAGGTGTCCGACGGTGACCTCGGCGGCGAGCTGTTCGTCGGCGAGGGTGAGCTCTGGCAGGTACCGCCGCACCGGGGCGTCGAGCTCGACGCGGCCGTCGGCGACCAGGCGCAGCAACACGGTCGCGGTGTAGCTCTTGGACACCGAGCCCAGCTGGAAGACGGTGTTCTCGTCGACCGGCAGCGGATTGTCGATGCTGGTCACCCCGTGGCAGGCGGTGAACTCGGCGCCGTCGAGGGTGATGCCCACCGCGGCGCCGGGGATTCCGTACTCGGCGGCCGTCGCGGTGACGAAGGCGGCCAGGTCGCTGTCGAAAGTGCTCATGATCGCGTGTCTCTCTCGGGTATCAGGTCGGGTCAGCGGGTCAGCGCGGCGGCGGCGCCTGCCAGCTCGCCCTGGTAGCCGTCCAGTCGGGCCACGGTGTCGGCCATGGCCTTTCGCGCATGCCGATCGGCCGCTGCGCTACCCCAGTGGCGCTCGGAGCCGGCCACCGTGTCGCGGATCTCGGCGACCTGCTCGGCCGCGGCCGCCAGCGCGGGAGCGACCTTCGCGGTCCGGCGGGCGACGACGGCGGGGTCCTCGTCGGCGGCGGCGCCGAGTCCGGCGCGTACCGCGCGGACGGGCAGGACGACGGTGCGGTGCAGGTCGAGGGAAGTGGCGTTCATGGCGATCTCTCTTTCGTTTCGTACGCTGTTCGCGTTGTACGCACACTGTACGCATAACCGAACAGTGTGCGCAATAAGGAACACTGTTCTGATGTGCGATGCCGCGAGCACGACCTGCCGAAAGAGACGGGCCGAGAGGGTGATTCAGGTACTGACCTGCACTACTTCCAGGCGGGCAGCGGTGGCAGCGGGCCGGTGAGGTCGGCGCCGGTGGAGCGGCCGAGGAGCCAGGCGAGCAGGGCGGAGGATGGGCCGAGGACGGTGTGGTGCGGGCGGCCGGGGCCGACGGTGGCGATGAAGTCGGTGTCGGTGGCCTGGATGTCGAATGTCGGGGTCGCGTCGGGGATCATCTTCGCCGAGACATCGGCGATGGCTTCAGGGAGCAAACGGGCGACGAAGGCGGCGGGCCAGTCGGCAGGGGTGTAGCCGACGCCGAGGTCGACATGGTGGATCTCGGTCTCGCGCAGGCGCATCCACGGAATCTGGTCGGCGGTGAGCGAACCGCCCTGCCGGTTGCGGACCACCGCCTGCCAGTCCGCGGCGGGCATCGTGGTGGCCACGGCCTGCCAGCGGTGGGCGGAGGCGGTGAAGTCGGCGTGCTGGACGTCGAGATGCCGCGGCGCGCCCGCCTCGATGTCGGCGTCGCGGATGGCGGCGCTGGCGTACTGCGGGATCTCGATGCCGGTGTGCGCCCACAGCAGCAGGTTCAGCAGGCTGTCGGCGTTGCGCGACATGTGCGCGACGACGTGCCCGCGAGTCCAGCCGGGCAGCAGAGACGGCTCGCTCAGCTCGGCGTCGGTGAGCGCGCCGATCGCCGCGTCGAAACGGGCGGTGGACGCGGCGACCTGGGCGAGCAGGTCGGTGGGAGTGGTCGTTGCGCTGGTCACAGGTCCGAGCGTAGTTGCCCGGCCCGGTCGGCACCGGCGTTCACGACGGTGTCTGCGCAGGTCTGTGGATAACCGTAAACCTGTGGATAACTGGGGAATTCTCGCGTCTGACGCCAGGGCCGGGGACCGGCCGCGTGTGACGATTCAGCCGGCGACGATCGCGTCGGCCTCGATCTCGATCAGCAGTTCGGGAGCGATCAGCGCGGTCACCTCGTACATGGCGGCAGCGGGGCGGATCGTGCCGAACACCGCGGCATGGGCGGCGGCGACCTCGGGCCAGCGGGAGATATCGGTGACGAACATGCGGGTGCGCACCACATCCCGCAGGCTCGCGCCCGCTTGCTCGAGCGCGGTGGCGATCCGGGCGAGCACCTCGGTGGCCTGCGCGCCGATGTCGTCGCCGCCGACCGCGCCACCGCCGGGGACGGCAGCCGTCGTCCCACTGACCATGACGTGATCGCCCACCCGCACCGCCCGCGAATACCCCACGACATCTTCGAAATCGGAGGCAGAAGAGATGTTCACCCGAGTTGTGGTCATGGCAGCCAGAATGGTCCACCGGGCAGTGGATGACAATTCATTTGCCGGTCGGCTGCTGGTCGGTTCGAGGCGGTACGCAGGTAAGATGAACGCACGTCCAGGTTTCCGCCTCCTCCCGCTCAGCGCCGCGCTGTGCGCGGCCGCTGTCGCCGTGGGCTGCTCGACGCCCGGCTCGGATGCCGACTTCACCGTGAGCAAGGACCAGCCGCTGGTCATCTCCCTCGACGACCTGGTCGCCAAGTCCGGCATGAGCGCGGTTCTCGGAGTGAGCCTCGAGCCCGAGCACGGCAATCTGACCCGGCGCACCGACGGCTCTTACGTCTACACGCCGATCGCAGGCTACAAGGGGCTCGACCAGTTCACGGTCACCACCACCGACGCGGTTCGGCTCTACACCACCGACATTCCGGTGCTCGGTGAGTACGGCGGCACCACCGTGCAGGGCAGCGGCTTCGGTTCGGCATGGACCACGGTGCCGGGTAGCGCGGACGAGTTCTACGGCCTCACCGACCGCGGCCCCAACGTGGACGGCCCGGCGAAGAACGAAAAGCTCTCGCCCACACCGGCCTTCGTGCCCAAGATCGGCCGGTTCAAGCTGGTCGGCAACAAGGCGGTGCTGCAATCGAGCATCGAGCTGCGCAACAAGTCGGGCGTGCCGTTCAACGGCCAGGTCGACACCGCGGCCAGTACCGGGGAGACGATCAAGGATCTACAGGGCACGGTGCTGCCGCCCACCGATCACGGCCTCGACCCCGAGGGCCTCGTCGCCCTCCCCGACGGCACCTTCTGGGTGTCCGACGAATACGGGCCGTTCCTGGTGCATTTCGACGCCACGGGCACCGAGCTCGAGCGCCTGTCGCCCGGCAACGGCCTGCCGAAGGAGATCGCGCTGCGCACCCCGAACCAGGGCATGGAAGGCCTGACCGTCACGCCCGACGGCAGCACGCTGGTCGGCGTGGTGCAGAGCGCGCTCAACACCCCCGGCCTGAGCGGCTCGGCCAAGGAGGTGCCGTTCGCGCGCATCGTCACCGTCGATCTGAAAACCAAGGCGCAGAAGGAATTCCTGTATCCGCTGGAGAACCCGAAGCAGACCGAGGTTGCCGTCTCGGAGATCACCGCGCTGAGCGCGACCACATTCCTGGTCGACGAGCGTGACGGCAACCTCGCGCCCAAGTCGGACAAGAAGATCTGGACCATCGACATCGCCGGCGCGACGGATGTCGGCCCGCAATCGGCCGTCCCCGGTACGACCTACGACGCCGAGAAGGGCGGCCTGCAGATCCACGGCAAGCCGCTGGAAACCCTCGTCGGTGTCACCCCGACCGCGGGAGCGGTCGCCGCGCTGACCGAGGTGGGCGTCACCCCGGTCGCCAAGAAGAGCAACCTCGACCTGTCGGCGCTGGTCGTGGCCCTCGACGAGAAGGGCCGGTTCTTCGGCCACGACAAGATCGAAGGCATCGCCACCACCGACGACGGCAAGACCATCTACATCGCCAACGACAGCGACTTCGGCCTGGCCGCCGGCCAGGGCGAGCAGCCGCCGTTCGGCCTGAAGCCCAAGACGCTGCCCAACGGCGTTCAGGACAGCGGTGAGGTGCTCGCGGTCGACACCACCAAGCTGCCGGCGAAGCTCGACGGCTACACGGTGAAGATCATCGTCAAGTAGTCCACTCCCCGGCCTCGACGAGCACGGCGGCGGCCAGTGCGAGCAGCCACAGCGACATCGACCCGACCTGGATGCGCTGGGCGATGCCGAGGGCATACGAGCCGGACAGGTTGTCGGCGACCAGCATCCAGATGGTCGCCGCCGACCCGACGACGAGCACGACCACACCGAACTCGCGCAGGATCCACCAGCGGTGGTACCGGTAGGCGGCGGCGCTGAACGCGAACGCCGCCACCGCGATCGAGGTGACGGCCAGCGTGCTGGTCAGCGCGTGCGGCTGATGCAGCTGCGGGAACAACCCGCCGCACGCGCTGACCGCTGGGTCACAGTCGCGGAGCGGAAGCATCGCGTCGGCGATCGTCGACGCGCCGAAACACGCGAGGGCCACCCAGCCGACGGTGGTCAACCGGCGGCGACGGAACACCAGCAGCCCGCCGATCGCGGCCGGGATCAGCAGCAGGCCGACCAGCTTGTCCGCTGTGGCGAACACCACCCGGTAGGGCTTGCCCTCCGCGTCGAGTTCGCTGAGGAAGGAGTTGACCGGATCGGTGTCGATCGGCAGGACGAACTCCAGCACCCAGGACGAATAGCACAGGCCGGCAACCGCGATCGCAGCGGCGATCAGCAGTGGATAGCCACGGGATATCCGGGTGGACGCGGGCACATCGACCATTGTGCTGCCCGGCGGAGACCACCCGGTCTTTCGAGCGGATCGGGCGCGTCGAACGGTGGGTACGTGGTTTCATCACAGCGCGCACAGGTTGTTGTCAGGTTCGCCGGGCAGGGTGGTGTCGCAACCAACCGGGAGGTCTTCGATGAGCTACGTGATCGCACTGGCCGGCTTCGCCATGTTCCTGGCGATGGCGGTCTCCGGCTACGCCGCGGCCAACGCGCCACGGTCGCTGGTGCGTGTCCGAGTACGGAGCAACCCGCGTCGTCGCTGATCCACCCGCCGATCGGGCACGGTACGTCGAATCAGCTGGTCGGGCCCTGTTCCTGACCGGGTGAACGCTCGCGCACCAGCGCACGGATATGTTCGGCCGCTACCTGGGGATCCTCGTGTTCCCACACCCGCACGACCTGCCAGCCCGCTTCGATCAGCGCGGCATCGGTGGCCCGGTCCCGCGCCACATTGCCGGCCAGTTTCTCCGCCCACCACTGGGCATTGTTCTTCGGATCGGTCGCGTGTTCCGGGCACCGATGCCAGAAGCAGCCGTCCACATAGACGGCGATGTGCAGGCGGGGAAAGACCACGTCGGCGCGTCGCCGCTGGCCTTTGATGGGCGCGCGATCGACGAAATAGCGCAGGCCCGCGCGATGGAGCTCGCGGCGTAACGCCAGCTCAGGGGTCGTATCAACGCGCTTCTGGCGGGACATGCGCGCACTGGTCGCGGCATCGGTGACGGGCTTGGAAACCGGCGGCGAACCACCCCCGTCCGGTACCCGCCACGCGTTCATGCCGCCCAGCCGCCCATACGGTCGAGATGGTCGCGCACGTCGTCGAGGAAACCGGGCGGGAAACGCAGATTGCCCATCTCGGTACGGCGCAGGAAGCCCGCGGTGGCGCGTGGCGAGAGCAGACGCGGCTCGGTGAGGAAGTTCTTCAGATCCTCATACGGCTCGTGCACCGGCCAGGTCGACAACGGCACCCGATGCACCACACCGGCGCGCCCCCAGGCCGCGGTCGGCCAGGGTGAGCCCGGTCGCAGCGGTTCCCCCACCGTCAACGGCGCGGACGGCGCGGCCAACCGCTCGCCGACCCAGTTCGCCATCCGCACGCTGACCGCATTGCCCACCAGCTTCCAGCGATGCCCGTGCCGGACACCGGGCACATCGAGTGCGGGCGCGGTCCACTCGGCGTCGAAGCCCTGCAAACGCTCACCGTCGACGATGCCCGGCGTGACGATCTCGCCCGCGGGCAGCCGGACCGCAGGCGGACTGGCGATGCCGAGACCCGATCCGCCCTTCAGCGTCGGCACCGCGTTCACCGCCCAGCCGAGACCACGCACACCCTCGGTCCAATAGAAGCCACACGGATCGCGGTCCGCGTCGCCGTACTCGCGCGGGCCCGCGTCGTCGCCGAACAGCACCTCCCGCGGATCCTCGGTGCGCGAGGCCAGCATCAGCACCCGCTGTCGCCGCTGCGGTAGCCCGAACGCGCGGCCGTCGACGACGCGATATGCCCACGTGTAGCCGAGTTCCTCCAGCGCGCCCGTGATGTGCCGCATGGCCGCGCCACGACCCAGCTGCAGCATGAACGGGACGTTCTCGATCAGCAGCCACCGCGGCCCACGCCGGCGGCGGACCAGCCGGAACACCTCGTCGACCAGGCCCGAACGACGTCCGGTGATGCCGGCGGTCCGCCCGGCCTGGGAGAGGTCCTGGCAGGGGAAACCGGCGGCGACCAGCTCGGTGCCCGCGGGCAGGGAACGCAGACGGGTGATGTCGCCGTGCAGCGGAGTCTCCGGGAAGTGGGCCGCGAGGACACCCTGCGCGCCGGGGTCGATCTCACACAGCAACTCGGTCGACCAGCCGTGCCTGCCGAGGCCGAGTTCGAGCCCGCCGATCCCGGCGAACAGCCCGACCATCCGCGTCAACGACCCTCCTGTACTGGTTGGAGCGCCCCGCTACTCGCGCTTGCCGCGCATTGTATCGAGGAAAATCAGTGGCTCCCGGTGGCGGTCCGGTGGGACTCTTGGTGGGCCGACTTGTCGGACCCCGGTGCGAACATCACTGGGCGTCCGTTCCGGAAACAAACCATCCACCGGACATCAAGGGGGAGTCTTGTCTGTCACTTTGGAGCTGGCGGCCACCGAATCGGAGGCCGACAGATCGGGGCGGCCTTCGCCGTTGCCGAGCGGGAGATTGCGATCTCTGCGGCGGTTTCTGCCCTACCTCCGGCCTTACCGGGTGCCGCTGATCGCGGCCAATGTGCTCGCCATCCTCATGGTCTGTACTGCCATCGCGATCCCGCTGGTCATCGCCCGGGTGATCGACGGGCCGATCGCGCGGCGGGACTTCGCGGGTCTGCTGGCGCCGGTAGCGCTGATCTTCTTTCTCGGCGCGCTGGACTCCTTCGGCATGTGGGGTCGGCGATGGCTGGTGTCCAAGCCGTCGACACTGTTCGAAATCCGGATGCGGGCCAAGCTTTTCGGCCAGCTCCAGGCGCTCTCGATCGGTCGGCACGACGGCTGGCAGTCGGGTCAGCTGCTATCGCGCGCGATCGACGATCTGGCCGAGCTGCGGCGGTTCGTCGCGTTCACCGGACCGTTCCTCATCGTCCACGGCATCGTTCTGCCCACCGGCCTGATCGCCCTGTTCGCCATGAACTGGCAAGTGGGACTGATCTTCACGGTGCTCTCGCTGCCGTTGATGCTGATGTGCGTGCGCTTCGTGAACCGGTTCGAGGTGGCTTCGCGGCGTTCGCAGGATCAGTCCGGCGACCTGGCGACCATCGCCCAGGAGTCGGCGCAGGGCGTGCGTGTGCTCAAGGCGCTCGGACGCGGCGGTTTCTTCGGCTCGCGCTTCACCGCGCTGTCGCGCGAACTGCAGAAGACCGAGCTGGAGAAGGTGCGCCTGGACGCCACGCTGTGGGCTGCGTTGGTGACTCTGCCGACGGTCTCGATCGCGGTGTCGCTCGGCGTCGGTGGCTACTCGGTGGTGCAGGGGTCGATGACGATCGGCACGCTGGTCGCGAGCATCACATTGGCGACATTCCTGCAGTGGCCGATCATCTGGACGGGCTTCCTGCTCTCGGAACTGTTCGAGGCACGCACCGCCGCCGACCGGTTCTGGGAGATCATGGATACCCCGCTCGACATCACCGACCCGCCGCACCCGGTGAGCCTGCCCGCGACTGTGCGCGGTGAACTGGTCGTCGACCACGTCCGCTTCGCCTACCCGACCGGCGAGGATCGGTCGGAAAAGGCCGTGCTGGAAGACATCTCGCTGCGGATCCGGCCGGGCGAGACCGTCGCGCTGGTCGGTGCGACCGGCAGCGGCAAGACCGCGCTGCTGGAACTGATTCCCCGGCTCTACGACGTGGACGACGGCAGCATCACCATCGACGGCGTCGACATCGCCACCCTGCGTCTGGCCGACCTGCGCCGGGTGGTGACGGTGGCCTTCGAGGAGCCGGTGCTGTTCTCGGCCAGCGTGCGCGAGAACGTGGCACTGGGCGATCCGCGTGCCACCGACGCCGATGTGCGCCAGGCGCTCGACATCGCCCAGGCGAGCGAGTTCGTCGACGCGCTGCCCTGGGGGCTCGACACCAGGATCGGCGAGCAGGGCATGAGCCTGTCCGGCGGGCAGCGTCAGCGGCTCGCCCTGGCCAGGGCGGTGCTTACCGGCGAGGCCGCCGCCGAGCACGGCCGGATCATGGTGCTCGACGATCCGCTCTCGGCGCTGGACGTGGAAACCGAAGAGCGCGTGCAGGATCAGCTGCGCACGGTGCTCGCCGGCGCCACCACGCTGCTGGTCGCGCACCGGCCGTCGACGGCGGCGCTGGCCGATCGCGTCGCCCTGCTCGCTGACGGGCGCATCGTCGCCGAGGGCACTCACGAGAAACTGCTGCGCACCAACAGCCGCTACCGCGAACTGATGGGAGGTGAATCATGACCACCGACACCGACACCGACACCGACACCATCGCGCCCGATCAGACCGATCGGGCGGCGGATTGGCGTGGCATCGCCAAGGAGGACGACACCGTCACCGGCACCGGAAACCTGGTGCTGGCCGGGCGATCCCGGCGGCTCCTGTTCGACCTGGTGCGGCCCTACCGCAAGCAGGCGGTGCTCACCTTCGTGCTGATCCTGCTCGACAACGCGGCCAAGGTGTCGATGCCGCTGTTCATCGCCTACGGCGTCGACCACGGCATCAGCCAAGGGCGGCAGGGCAATTGGACGCCGCTGGTGGCGGCCGTCGCCGGGTTCCTCGCCGTCACCGTGCTGGCGGGCCTGACCACGTACTTCTTCCTGCGTGCGTCCGGTTCGCTGAGTCAGCGGGTGCTGTTCGACCTGCGGGTGCGCGCGTTCCGGCACACGCAGCGGCTGAGCGTGTCGTTCCACGAGAAGTACACCTCGGGCAAGGTCGTCACCCGGCTCACCAGCGATATCGAGACCCTGCAGGAACTGCTCGAAGGCGCGCTCAACCAGGCCTTCAGCGCGATTCTGTCGGTCGTCACCATCGCGGTGCTGCTGGTCTGGCTGGATCCGATGCTGGCCTCGATCGTGCTGCTCGGATTCGTGCCGCTGGTGCTGGTGACCCGGTGGGCGCAGCGGCGCCAGCGGGCGGGCTACCGGCGCACGCGCGGCGCGATCGCGCGCGTCGTCGTGCAGTTCGTCGAGTCGATGAGCGGCATGCGCGCGGTGCAGGCGTTCCGCCGGGAAGACCGCAACCAAGAGGTGCTCGGCGCCGAGGACAGCGAGTACCAGCGGGCGACCACCACCGCGATCCGCGGCATGGGCGACTACGCCGGCCTGTCGAACTTCATCGGCAAGGTGACCACGGTGATCGTGCTGCTGGTCGGCGCGTGGCAGGTGATGGAGGGCAACCTCGCGATCGGCGTGCTCGCCGCCTACCTGCTCTACCTCGACCAGTTCTACGGCCCGCTCGACGAACTCGCGCAGGTGTTCAACTCCTACCAGTCCGCCGCGGCGGCGCTGGAGAAGATCTCGGGCATGCTCGAGGAAGAGCCCGCGGTCGCCGAACCCGGCGACCCGATCGCCCTCGACCGGGCGACGGGCCTGGTGCGGATGGACGAGGTCTGGTTCGGCTACCACGCCGATTCCCCGGTGCTGCCGGAGTTCGACCTGGTCATCCCGGCCGGGCAGGTGGTGGCGCTGGTCGGCGCCACCGGCGCGGGCAAGTCGACGCTGGCCAAGCTGCTCACCCGGTTCTACGACCCGAGCGGCGGCACGATCACCCTCGACGGTGTCGACCTGCGCAGGCTGGCCGACGCCGAGCTGCGCAGGCACGTCGTGATGGTCACCCAGGAGGCCTACCTGTTCTCCGGCACCATCGCCGACAACATCCGGCTCGGCAGGCCGGACGCGACCGATGCCGAGGTCGCGGCGGCGGCGCGTGCGGTCGGATTGGACGCGTTCGTTGCGTCGCTGCCCGACGGGTACGCGACCGACGTTCGTACCCGCGGCGGCAGGCTCTCGGCGGGCCAGCGTCAGCTGGTCGCGTTCGCCCGGGTGTTCCTGGCCGACCCCGCGGTGATCGTGCTGGACGAGGCGACGTCGAGCCTCGACATCCCCGGCGAGCGGCTGGTCCAGCACGCGCTGGAGACGCTGTTGCGCGAGCGCACCGCGGTGATCATCGCGCACCGGCTGTCGACTGTCGCCATTGCCGACCGGGTGCTGGTGCTCGACGCGGGCCGGATTGTCGAGGACGGCGCACCCGCCGAGTTGATCGCCGGACAGGGCCGCTTCGCGGGCCTGCACGCCGCATGGCGGGATTCGCTGGTCTGATGCCACCGTGTTGTACAGCCACGGGGCTGGTGTCGCTTACCGTAGAGAGGTGACGACCCCAGCCCCGGGCCCAGCCGACGGCCCCACCGAGATCAGACCGGCTTCCCGGTGGCCGGCGGTACTCACCTGGCGCTCCCACGACAACACCCGGATGGAATCGGTCCGCGTGACGCTCAACGGCAACCGGATCAGGGCAGCGGGCAGGATGATCGGCAGCGCCTGCGGTGAGCACCCGGCGTTCAGCGCGTCCTACGATCTGGTCACCGACGAGGCGGGCGCGACCCGGCGGTTGTCGTTGCGCACCACCACAGCCGCGGGTGAACGCCACGCCTCCATCTCCCGCGACGAGGAGAACTACTGGCTCGTCGACGCGGGCGGCAGCCATGTGCGTTCCCTGTTCGCCGGGGCGCTCGATGTCGACGTGGTGCTGAGCCCGTTCTTCAATACCCTGCCGATCCGCCGGTTCGGCCTGCAGAACGCGGTCGGCGACATGCAGGTCCCGGTCGTCTACGTGCGCCTGCCCGACCTGCTGGTGCAGGAGGCCGAACTCACCTACTCGAGCGCCTCCGACGGCATCAACGTGCTGTCCCCGGTCTCGAGCGCGACGCTGACCGTCGATCCGGAGGGTTTCGTGCTCGACTACCCGGGACTCGCCGAACGAGTCTGACGCCCAACCAGGTTCACAGCGCGCGGAGTACCCCACCGCGCCGACCGGCCCGGTGCAGTTCGCCGAGCCAATCGCCGGTACCGGGCACGATGCCGGTGATCTCCCAGCGCGCGTGCCCGTCGTAGGCGGTGCGACCGCGGTAACCCGCCTCGACAACATCGCCGAGGGTGCCGTCCGAGCGCAGGGTGTCCCGTGCGGTGATCAGCGCCGCGATCGTCTCGTCGAGCACCTGCCCGAGCGCGGCGGCGTTCGGTTCACAGATGGCCCGCACCAGGTCGGGCGCGGTGCCTGCCACCCGCGTGCCGTCGCGGAAGGACCCCGCGGCCAGGCCGAGCGACAGCGCGCCACCGGCCGCGCCCGCCGCCGCCAGCGCTTCGGCCAGCACATGCGGTAGATGCGAGATCCGCGCGACCGCCTGATCATGCTCGTCGGCGACCACCGGAACCACGACCGAGCCGCAGGCCAGCGCCAGCCGCACCACCCGCGTCCACGGCTCGGCCCGGGTGCCCTCGTCGACGCCGACCGCCCACACCGCGCCGCGGAACAGCTCGGGATCAGTTGCCGCCCAGCCCGATTCGGCGGTGCCCGCCATCGGATGCCCGCCGACGTAGTTCGCCTCGAGGCCGTGCTTGCGCACCGCGTCGGCGACCGGGCCCTTGATGCTCACCACATCGGTCAGCGGGCACCGCGGCGCGATGGCGGCGATCTCGGTGAGGATGTGTTCGACCGCGGGCATCGGCACGGCCAGCACCAGCAGCGCGTCGGTGTCGGCCGCTCGCCGCAGCACCGCGGCCAGCTCGCCGGAGACGTCGAATCCGTCGCGCCGGGCCGCCTCCGCACCCGAATCCGACCGGTTGTAACCGAACGTCTCGTACCCCGCCGCGACCGCGGCGCGCAGCAGTGAGCCGCCGATCAAACCGGTTCCGAGGACGCAGACAGGGGCACGCTGGTCGAGGGTCATCGGAACAGATTGGCACACGAGTTCATCATTACGGGTGGGACAGACTACCGTTTGGTCCATGGCAGCACAGCGCTCGGGCTCGAACAGGGCGACGTCGGATGACGACTTCGACGTCGAAGGGTTCGCCATGGCGGTGGTCCGCGAAGAAGGCACGTGGCGATGCAGTCCACTGAGCCAGGATGCACTCGTCGACCTGTCGGCCGCCGAGACCGAATTGAAGGCATTACGCAGCTCGGGAGCGGTATTCGGGCTGCTCGACGTCGATGACGAGTTCTTCATCGTGTTGCGCCCCGCGCCGAGCGGCACCCGCCTGCTCGTCTCGGACGCGACCGCCGCGATCGACTACGACATCGCCGCCGACGTCCTCGACGCGCTCAACGTCGAGATCCCCGACATCGACCCCGACGAACTCGACGACATCGAACCGTGGGAAGAGGGCGACCTCGGCGTGCTGGCCGACCTCGGCCTGCCGGAACCGGTGCTCGCCGTGATCCTCGCCGAGACCGACCTCTACCCCGACGAGCAGCTCGGCATGATCGCCCAGCGGCTCGGTTTCGCCACCGAATTCGCGGCGGTCCTGGACAAACTGCCTCGGTGACCGACGAAGACATGGTGCGCGCCGCGATCGCGGCCGCCGCAGGCGCCGACCCGCGCGATGTGCCGGTCGGCGCCGTCGTCTTCGATGCCGACGGCCGTGAACTCGCGCGCGCGACGAACGCCAGGGAAGCCCTCGGCGATCCCACCGCGCACGCCGAGATCCTCGCGCTACGCGCCGCCGCTGCCGTCCACGGCGACGGCTGGCGGCTCGAAGGCGCGACCTTGGCCGTCACCCTGGAGCCGTGCACGATGTGCGCGGGGGCGCTCGTGCTGGCCAGGGTCGGCAAGGTCGTCTTCGGCGCCTGGGAACCCAAGACCGGCGCCGTCGGCTCGCTCTGGGACGTCGTGCGCGATCGCCGGCTCAACCACCGGCCCGAGGTCCGTGGCGGCATCCTCGAACCCGAGTGCGCCGCCCTCCTCGACGATTTCTTCCGAACCCAGCGCTGACCAGCCGATTTAACTATCCGGCACCCCCTCCGGTATCGTAGTCGGCGGTGGCGTGTCCGAGCGGCCTAAGGAGCACGCCTCGAAAGCGTGTGACGGGTAACCCCCGTCCGAGGGTTCAAATCCCTCCGCCACCGCCACAGAGCCCCTCACCTGATATGCCAGGTGAGGGGCTCTTTTTTTAGACCGGACGTAATACACTGGTAGTACCGAAATCCGGGAAGGAACGATGTCTTATGCGCGGGCGACAGCCGCCACCCGCGAAGTCCGGAATGGGGCTCGGGGGGAAGCTTATGGTTCTCGTCGTTCTCGGCTGGGTAGCCGTCGGGCTGCTCGCCGCGGGCCAGCGACACTACTTCGCGCATCTGCCCAAGGAATGCTCCGACTGGGCGACGATCGCGGTCACCGCTGCCGCGGGCCCGGCCAACTATGTCGGCCTGAACCCGCGGGTCAGCCAGTGCGAGGTACCCCAACCCAGCCAGTAGCCCGGTCACGTATGCGCGGGTACCGGGGTTTTCTCTTGCTGCTGTAGTTCGCGCAGGCGGGCGCCCTCGACGTCGATGTCGGGGACGATCTTGTCCAGCCACTTCGGCAGCCACCATGCCCATGTGCCGAGCAGCACCAGCAGCGCGGGGATGAGCACCATCCGGACGACGAACGCGTCCAGCGCGACGCCTGCCGCGAGCGCGAAGCCCATGGACTTGGCGGTGACATCGGACTCGAGCATGAACGAGCCGAACACCGAGATCATGATGATCGCCGCCGAGGTGACCACGCGCGCGCCGTGGTGATAGCCCTTGACCACGGCGTCGGTGGGGTCGGCGCCGTGCACGTATTCCTCGCGCATGCGTGTCACCAGAAACACCTGGTAGTCCATGGCCAGGCCGAATACCAAGCCGATCAACATGATCGGCAGGAAGCTGACCAGCGGATGCGGGTCCTGGATCAGGCCGAGCTCGCCCTCCTGGAAGATCAGCACGGTGGCGCCGAAGGTCGCCGCCATCGACAGCAGGAAGCCGAGCGCGGCCGTGAGCGGGACCAGGATCGAGCGGAACACCAGGATCAGCAGGATGAACGCGGCGCCCGCCACGATCGCCATGTAGGGGACGATCTTGCTGAGCAGCACGTGGTCGATGTCGGCGTAGATGGCGGTGGTGCCGGTGATGCCGTACGACATCTTGTACTGGTCGTGCAGCGCGGGTTCGGCGTCACGGGCCGACTGCACCAGATCCTTGGTCGACTGCGCGTTGGGGCCCGCCTTCGGAATTCCGTTGATCAGCGCGCCCGCCCCGTCCTGGCTGAGCTGCGGTTCGGTGACCAGCTCCATATCGGGGTAGGACTCGAGTTTCTCGCGCAACGCGCCGAGGGCAGCCTGCCGCTGGTCGGCGGGGGTGTCGCTGAGGTCGACGGCGATCTGCAGGACGCCGTTGCTGCCCTCGCCGAAGCCCTCGGTGCGCAGGTCGTAGGCCTTACGGACGGTGGTCGACTTGGGCAGGCTGTCCTCGCCGGGCAGGCCGAGGTTCAGGTTGATCGCGGGCGCGGCCAGCAGACCGAGGGCGACGATCGCCAGCACCATCGTCACCGCGGGCCACTTGGCGATCACCTGGGCGAACCGGGTGCCGTTGGTGACGATGGTGTCGTCTTCCGGATCGTGCTGGGCGATCACCGGCAGCTTCGGTGTGAACAGGTGCTTGCCGAACGCGCCGAGCAGGGCGGGCATCAGCGTGATCGCGGTGAGCACCGCGAAGGCCGCCGCGACCGCGCCGCCCAGACCCATGAAGGTCAGGAACCGCACGCCGACGATGCTCAGGCCGACCAGCGCGATGATGACGGTCAAACCGGCGAACACGACCGCCGAACCGGCCGTGCCCAGCGCGCTACCGGCCGCTTCCTCGGCTGAATCCTGCACCGCCAGTTCGTGTTTGTACCTGGACACGATGAACAGCGCGTAGTCGATCGAGAGCGCGATGCCGATCATCGAGGCCAGGAACGTGGTGAAGCTGGGGATCGCCAGCACCGAGGTGGACAGGAAGATCAGCGAGGTGGCCGCGCCGAGGCCGACGATCGCGGTGATGATCGGCACGAACGCGGCGACGATCGCGCCGAACGCCACGACCATGACCACCAGGGCCACCGCCATACCGATCATTTCCGACTTGCCGCTGGGCATCTCCTGTTCCATCGCGATCGTGCCGCTGATCTCGACCGTCAGCCCGGCGGCGCGGGCGGTGTCACCGGCGTTGTACGCGGCCTCGCGGTCGGCGGCGGTGATGTCGGCGAATTCCTTGATGGTGAACGGGACGCTGACGTAGGCGACGGTGTCGGGTTCGGTCTTGTTCAGCACGTTCAGCGGTGCGCCGCTGCAGGTCGACGGATCGCGCTCGGCGCCGAGGCAGCCCATCTCCTCGGTCAGCGCGATCGGATTCGGGATCGGCTTGCTGTGATCGACGATGCCGAGCTGTTCGAGCTGGGCGATCATCGTGTCCAGCGCTTGCCGGTTGGCCGGATCGGTGAGCTTCTGCCCGGCCGGGGCGCCGACGACATAGGTGCCGGTCACGGCGTCGAAGGCGAAGGCCTCGGACATGCCGGGGAAGTGTTTGTCCAGGATCTCGGTGGCCCGCTCCGACGGCAGGTTGGGCATGCTGAAGTCGTCGGTCATCGGTTTCTGCAGCTGGGCGCCGAGGCCGCCGAGCACGAGGAAGAACAGTAACCAGACGGGTAGCACGATCCATTTGCGGCGAAAGGCCAGCTTGCCCCACCGGTACAGATAGACGGACACGGTTTTCTCCTCGTGGTGATCGGTGCGGAGCGCGGATCGGGAGGTGCAGCCGGGTCGAACTAGTCCTGAGTCTGGTGCCAGGTCACCGCGATATCAAGCAACTGCCGGGCCGCGGTGGGGCGGAAAACACGACGGCCCCGCAATCCTGGAGTGGATTGCGGGGCCGTGCGGCGGGGTCGGGTCAGGCGACCGGAACCGGGTGCTTCACCGTCTCGGCGCCCTGGTTACGCAGCTGCTCGAGCTTCGAACCCTCGACGTCGATATCGGGCAGGATGCGGTCGAGCCACTTCGGGATCCACCAGGACCACTTGCCCATGATGACCAGCAGCGCGGGCACCACGATCATGCGGACGATGAAGGCGTCGATCGCCACACCGGCGGCCAGCGCGAAGCCGAAGGACTTCGCGGTGACATCGGTTTCCAGGATGAACGAGCCGAACACCGAGATCATGATGATCGCCGCCGAGGTCACGACGCGGGCGCCGTGGTGGTAGCCGGAGACCATCGCGTCCTTGGGCGACTTGCCGTGCACGAATTCCTCGCGCATGCGGGTCACCAGGAACACCTGGTAGTCCATGGCCAGGCCGAATACCAAGCCGATCAACATGATCGGCAGGAAGCTGACCAGCGGCTGCGGGTCCTCGATGAGGCCGAGCTTGCCCTCCTGGAAGATCAGCACGGTCGCGCCGAAGGTCGCCGCCATCGACAGCAGGAAGCCGAGGGCCGCGGTGAGCGGGACCAGGATCGAGCGGAACACCAGGATCAGCAGGACGAACGCGGCGCCCGCCACGATCGCCAGGTACGGCACGATCTTGCTGAGCAGCACGTGGTCGACGTCGGCGTAGATGGCGGTGGTGCCGGTGATGCCGTACTCCATGCCGTACTTGGCCTGCAGCTCGCCTTCGGCGCCGCGCGCCTCGGCGACCAGGTCCTTGGTGGCCTGGTTGTTGGGGCCCGACTTCGGCACGCCGTTGAGCATGGCGCCCTGCTTGTTCTCGCTCCACTGCGGCTCGGTGACGTAGTCCATGCCGTCGTAGGACGCGAGCCGGTCGCGCAGCGCGCCGACTGCGGCCTCACGCTGGTCCTCGGGCACCGCGCTGAGATCGGTGACGACCATCAGCACGCCGTTGCTGCCCTCGCCGAAGCCGTCGGTGCGCAGCTCGTAGGCCTTGCGGACGGTGGAGGTCTTCGGCATCGAGTCCTCGCCGGGCAGACCCAGATTCAGGCCGGCCGCGGGGGCGGCGAGCGCACCGAGCACGACCACCGACAGGATCAGCGCGACCCACGGGGCCTTGCCGATCAGGCGGGCGAAACGCTGGCCGTTGGTGACCGAGTTCTCGTTCTCGGGGTCGTGCTGGGCGACCAGCGGCAGCTTCGGCTTGAACAGTGACTTGCCGAAGGCGCCCATCAGCGCCGGCATCAGCGTGATCGCGGTGAGCACCGCGAAACCGGCGGCGATGGCGCCACCCAGACCCATGAAGGTCAGGAACTGCACGCCGACGATGCTGAGCGCGCCGAGCGCGATGATGACGGTCAGACCGGCGAAGACGACGGCCGAACCGGCGGTGCCGAGCGCGGTGCCCGCGGCTTCCTCGGCCGAATCACGCACGGCCAGTTCGTGCTTGTAGCGCGAGACGATGAACAGCGCGTAGTCGATCGAGAGCGCGATACCGATCATCGAGGCCAGGAAGGTGGTGAAGCTGGGCACCTCCATGACCGAGGTACCGAGCATGATCAGCGAGGTCGCGGCGCCGAGGCCGACGATGGCGGTGACGATCGGCACGACCGCGGCGACGATGGCGCCGAAGGCCACCACCATCACGATCAGCGCGACACCCATGCCGATCAGCTCGGACTTGCCGCTCGGCTGCTCCTGCTTCATCGCGACGGAACCGCTGAGCTCGACGGTCAGGCCGGCGTTGCGGGCCTCGGCGGCGACGTCGTAGGCGGCCGCACGCTCGGCGTCGGTCACATCGGTGACGGCCTTGATGGTGAACGGCACGTTCAGCACCGCGACGCTCTGCGGCGCGGTCGAGCTGAGCACGTTGAGCGGCGCGCCCGAGCACTGCGACGGGTCGGGGTTGCTCAGGCAGCCCATCTTGTCGGTCAGCTCGATCGGGCTCATGAGCGGCTTCTCGTGATCGACGATCTGCAGTTCACCGAGCTTGGTGATGAAGGCGTCGATCGCGGCGCGGTTGGCCGGGTCGGTCAGCTTCTGACCCTCCGGTGCGCCGATCACGTAGGTGCCGGCGACGGCGTCGAACTTGAACTGTTCGGACATGCCGGGGAAGTGCTTGTCGAGGATGTCGTTGGCTCGCGCCGACGGCAGCGAGGGCATGCTGAAGTCGTTGGTCATCGGCTTGCTGAGCGTCGCGCCCAGGCCGCCGAGCAGAACGAAAAGCAGTAGCCAGACCGGCAACACGATCCATTTGCGGCGGAAAGCGAACTTTCCCCATCTGTACAGGTATACGGACACGAGGGTGTGCTCCTAGCGCGAAGAACTCGGGTGGGATCAGGCTCGTAGACAGCACTCGCGGGTCGTCCCCTGGGTGACCCGCCTCCACATCGTCGTTTTCTGCCTACCGTGCGGTAGGTAGAATAGCGATACGGTAAGTGGAGGGGCAACCTCAATTTTTGGGGGTGCCGCAGAGGTTACACCGAATCGTGGAAGGATTGCCCGATGGCTTCCCGAGGCATCGCCGATACCGTCACCGCAGGTAGAAGCACTAAAGAGGCGATCCGCGACGCCGCGGTACAGCTGTTCGCGGCCAAGGGATTCGAGCAGGCGAGCCTGCGCGAGGTCGCCGATATGGTGGGAATCACAAAGGCCTCGCTCTACTACCACTACCCGTCGAAGCTCGATCTGCTGATCGCGATCATCGACCCGATCATCGATCACATGCGCGACATCGTCGAAGACATCGACGCCGTCCCGTACAACGACGAGGGCATCCGCGCGGTCCTGCGCACCTACCTGCGCGGGATGATCCGGCACCGCGCCGCGGGCGCGCTCTGCGTGCGCGACACCGCCGCGATCGTCAACGCGATCGCCGATCGCTACCCCGATCTGATGGAACCGACCAGGGAGTTCCGGGTGTGGCTGGCCGGTCCCGACCCGACGCAGGAGTCACTGCTGCGGGCCGCCGCCGCGATCGAGGTGCTCGGTGTCGCGCTGCTGTCGACCGAACTGGCGCCGGGCGCCACCGACACCATCGTCGAGAAGACCCTGCTCGACGCGGCGACCTGCGTACTGACCGCGTGCGGCACCGCGTAAGTTCGAGACCGTGCATATCACCGCCAGGGTCGATTACGCGGTGCGAACGTTGCTCGAGCTCGCCGCGGCCGACGGAGTCGTCAAGGCCGAGGCCATCGCCGCCGCAGCGCAGATCCCACCGAAGGTGCTCGAGACCGTCCTGTCCGAGCTGCGCCGCGCTGACCTCGTGCTGAGCAGGCGCGGACCCGACGGCGGCTATCGCCTCGGCAGGCCCGCGTCGGAGATCTCGGTGGCCGACGTCATCCGTGCCGTGGAATCGCCGCTGGCCTCGGTGCGCGGGCAGCGACCCGAGGACGTGCGCTATCCCGGCGCCGCCGAACCGCTGCAGCAGGTGTGGATCGCGCTTCGGGTCAATATCAGGGCCGTGCTGGAGAACGTGTCGATCGCCGATATCGCGGCGGATCGGCTGCCCGGCTTCATCGGCGAGCTCGTCGCCGACCCCGGCGCGTGGGTGCGTCGCGAGCCGCGAACGCCTGCCGCGCCATGAGTTGTCCACAGGCCGGGAACTTATCCACAGCCTGTGAAAACCTAGCGGCACCGGTTACCGGCACGCGGTAGCCTGCGACCATCATGTTGATCACCCTGCTGCGGACCTACCTGGCCCCGTACCGCGCCCAGCTGGCGGGGGTTCTCGTACTCCAGCTGATCTCGGTCATCGCGATGCTCTACCTGCCCAGTCTCAATGCCGACCTGATCGACAACGGTGTCACCCAGGGCGATATCGGCTACATCTGGACCACCGGCCTGTGGATGCTCGCGGTCAGCTGTGTGCAGATCGTGGCGTCCTCGGCGTCGGTCTACTTCGGTGCGCAGGCGGCCATGGGCGCGGGCCGGGATATGCGCGGTGGCGTGCTGCACCGGGTCGAGACGTTCTCGGCCAGGGAGGTCGGCCTGTTCGGCGCACCGTCGCTGATCACCCGCTCGACCAACGACATCCAGCAGGTGCAGCTGCTCATCGTCATGTCGGTGACGATTCTGGTGATGGCTCCGATCATGTGCATCGGCGGCATCATCATGGCGCTGCGCGAAGACCTAGGGCTGTCCTGGCTGCTGCTCATCGCGGTCCCGGCGCTGGCGCTGGCCATGGGCACGATCGTGGCGCGGATGGTGCCCGGCTTCCGGCAGATGCAGGCGCGGATCGACGACGTGAACCGGGTGCTGCGCGAGCAGATCACCGGTATCCGCGTCGTGCGGGCGTTCGTGCGGGAACGGCAGGAGATCTGGCGCTTCGGGATGGCCAACACCGCGCTCACCGACGCCTCGCTGCGCGTGGGCAAGCTGATGGCGCTGATGTTCCCGACGGTCATGCTGATCAGCAACCTCACCGCGGTCGCGGTGATCTGGTTCGGCGGCCACCACGTCGACAACGGCACCATGCAGATCGGCTCGCTCACCGCGCTGCTGTCCTACATCATGCAGATCCTGATGGCCGTCATGATGGCCTCGTTCCTGGCCATGATGGCGCCGCGCGCCGCCGTCTCGGCCGACCGGATCGGCGCGGTGCTCGAGACCGAGTCCTCGGTGCGGCCACCGCGGCTGCCGCAGCCCTTCGCCGGTGACCCGGCCGCGGTCGACATGCAGTTCGCCGAATTCGCCTTCCCCGGTGCGGAGAAGCCGGTGCTGCGCGGCATCCGCTTCCAGGTCGCCCCCGGCACCACCACCGCGATCGTCGGTTCCACCGGCTCGGGCAAGACCACCCTGATCAACCTGATCCCGCGACTGATCGACGTCACCGACGGTGCGGTCTACGTCGGCGGCACCGACGTGCGCCACCTAGACCTCGAGAGCCTGCGCGGCGGGATCGGATTGGTACCGCAGAAGGCGTACCTGTTCTCCGGCACCATCGCGAGCAACCTGCGCTACGGCAAACCCGACGCCACCGACGCGGAACTCTGGCATGCGCTCGAGGTCGCCCAGGCGGCCGATTTCGTGCGCGAGATGCCGCAGGGGCTCGATACGCCGGTCGCCCAGGGCGGCACCACCGTGTCCGGTGGCCAGCGCCAGCGCCTGTGCATCGCCCGCGCGCTGGTGCGCAAGCCGCGCGTCTACCTGTTCGACGATTCCTTCTCCGCGCTCGATGTCGCCACCGACGCCAGGCTGCGCGCGGCGCTGAAGCCGGAGACCGCCGACGCGTCGGTGATCATCGTCGCCCAGCGGATCGCGACCATTCGCGACGCCGACCAGATCGTCGTCCTCGAAGACGGTGCGATGGCCGGCATCGGCACCCATGAACACCTGATGCAGCGGTGCCCCGAGTACCGCGAGATCGTCGAGTCCCAGCTGAGTGTGGAGGAGGCTCGATGAGGCCAGGTGGACCCGTGCCCGGCGCCCCGGGCACGAAGGCCAAATCGTTCGGACCGTCGCTGAAGCGCCTGCTGCGCAGGCTCGCGCCGGAACGCGTCGCCGTCGGCACGATCATCGGCCTGGTGATCACCTCGGTGGTGCTCAACACACTGGGTCCCTACCTGCTCGGCAAGGCCACCAACCTGGTCTTCGACGGCTTCGTCGGCAAGCAGCTCGATCCGCGGTTCACCAAGGAACAGACCATCGAGATGCTGCGCGACCGGGGCGAGAACACCCGCGCCGACATGCTCTCGGCGATGGACGTCATCCCCGGTACCGGCATCGATTTCGACGCCGTCGCCCGGGTGCTGATGATCGTGCTCGCGCTGTACGTGGCGGCCTCGGTGTTCGGCTGGTTGCAGGGCTACCTGCTCAACATCGTCATCAACCGGACGGTGAAGCGGCTGCGCGACGAGGTGGAGAACAAGCTGCACCGCCTGCCGCTGCGCTACTTCGACACCGCGCCGCGCGGCGACGTGCTCAGCCGCGTCACCAACGACGTCGACAATGTCTCGCAGAGCCTGCAGCAGACGATCAGCCAGCTGCTGGTCTCGCTGTTCACCGTGGTCGGCATCCTGATCATGATGTTCTGGATCTCGCCGCTGCTGGCGCTGATCGCCCTGCTCACCGTGCCCGCCGCGATCGTGGTCACCGCGCAGATCGCCAAGCGATCCAAGCCGCACTTCGTCGACCAGTGGAAGTACACCGGCGCGGTGAACGCCTCGGTCGAGGAGGCCTACACCGGCCACGAGATCATCACCGCGTTCGGCCGCAGCCGGGAGGTCGGCAAGGAGTTCGACGAGCGCAACCAGAAGCTCTACGACGCGAGCTTCAAGGCACAGTTCATCTCCGGCCTGATCATGCCCGCCATCATGTTCCTCGGGAACGTGAACTTCGTGTTCATCGCGCTGGTCGGTGGCCTGCGGGTGGCGACAGGCAACCTGTCGCTGGGTGAGGTGCAGGCCTTCATCCAGTACTCGCGCCAGTTCAGCCAGCCGCTCACCCAGATCGGCGCGATGGCCAACCTGCTGCAGTCCGGCGTCGCCTCGGCCGAGCGGATCTTCGAGATCCTCGACGCCGAGGAGCAGAGCCCCGACCCGGCGGTGGAGAACCCGCGTCCGGTCGATCGCGGCCGGGTCGAGTTCGAGGCGGTGTCGTTCGGCTACGAGCCCGAGGTCCCGGTCATCGAGCGGCTGTCGCTGGTCGCCGATCCCGGGCACGTGGTCGCCATCGTCGGCCCGACCGGCGCGGGCAAGACCACCCTGGTCAACCTGCTGATGCGCTTCTACGAACTCGACGCGGGCACCATCGCGATCGACGACGTCGACATCACCACCATCACCCGCGACCACCTCCGGTCCCGGATCGGCATGGTGTTGCAGGACACCTGGCTGTTCAAGGGCACGATCCGGGAGAACATCGCCTACGGCGATCCCAACGCCTCCGAACACGACATCCTCGCCGCGGCCCGCGCCGCCTACGTCGACCGGTTCGTGCACGCGCTGCCGCACGGCTACGACACGGTGATCGACGAGGAGGGTGGCGGTGTCAGCGCGGGTGAGAAGCAGCTGATCACCATCGCCCGCGCGTTCCTGGCCAAGCCGTCGATCCTGATCCTGGACGAGGCGACCAGCTCGGTCGACACCCGCACCGAACTGCTGGTCCAGCACGCGACCGCGGCCCTGCGCCGAGACCGGACCAGCTTCGTGATCGCCCACCGCCTCTCCACCATCCGCGACGCCGACCTGATCGTGGTGATGGAAAAGGGCCGCATCGTCGAACACGGCTCGCACGAGCGGCTGCTCGAGGAACGGGGCGCGTACTACCGCCTGTACAACGCGCAGTTCGCGGCGGCGGAACTGTAGGAACAGGGTGTCCGGTGCCGCGCCGGGCAGCCCTGGCACGATGGGCGGGTGGCCGATCCCAGCGAGTTCTCCTTCACCGTAGGCGCCCGTCTCGACGGCGGGCGGCACGGCCGTACCGGCGTCATCGGTACCCCGCACGGGGAGATCGCCACGCCCGCCTTCATCCCGGTCGGCACCAAGGCGTCGGTGAAGGCGGTGCTGCCGGAGACGATGAAGGACCTGGGCGCCCAGGCGCTGCTGGCCAACGCCTACCACCTGTACCTGCAGCCGGGCGCCGACATCGTCGACGACGCCGGTGGCCTCGGCAAGTTCATGAACTGGTCCGGCCCCACCTTCACCGACAGCGGGGGCTTCCAGGTGATGTCGCTGGGCGTCGGGTTCAAGAAGGTGCTCGCGATGGAGGCCGTCGACATCCGCTCCGACGAGGTGATCGCCGCGGGCAAGGAACGCCTCGCCACCGTCGACGACGACGGCGTCACCTTCCGCTCGCACCTGGACGGTTCGAAGCATCGCTTCACGCCCGAGGTGTCGATGGGCATCCAGCATCAGCTCGGCGCCGACATCATGTTCGCCTTCGACGAGCTAACGACGCTGCTGAATACCCGCGGCTACCAGGAGAAATCGCTCCAGCGCACGCACGACTGGGCGCAGCGCTGCATCGATGAACACGAGAAGCTCACCGGCGACCGCGGCCACCGGCCGTACCAGGCGCTGTTCGCGGTGATCCAGGGCGCGCAGTACGAGGACCTGCGGCGAAAGGCTTGTCGCGAGCTGGAGGAGATCCGCGGTTCCGGCGGCACGGAATTCGACGGCTACGGCATCGGCGGCGCGCTGGAGAAGCACAACCTCGGCACCATCGTCGGCTGGTGCTGCGACGAACTGCCCGAGCACAAGCCGCGCCACATGCTCGGCATCAGCGAACCCGAGGACATGTTCGTCGCCATCGAGAACGGCGCCGACACCTTCGACTGCGTCAACCCGTCCCGGGTGGCGCGCAACGCGGCGATCTACGTCGACGAGGGCCGGTTCAACATCAACACCAGCCGCTTCCGCCGCGATTTCACCCCGATCGACGAGAACTGCGACTGCTACACCTGCGCGCATTACACCCGCGCGTACCTGCATCACCTGTTCAAGGCCAAGGAGATGCTCTCGGCCACGCTCTGCACGATCCACAACGAGCGGTTCACCGTGCGGCTGGTCGACCGGATTCGCGAGAGCATCGAGGGCGGCTACTTCGACGAGTTCAAGGCCGAGTTCCTCGGGCGGTGGAAGGGCCGGGTCAAGGCCCCCGGGGCATAAGACGCGAAGCGGCGGACCGGAATCCGGCCCGCCGCCCCTTGCCGACTCAGTCGTGCAGCGCGTCTGCCTTCGCTGGCGCGTAGGTCGGTTCGGTCTTCTTGAGGAACGCGATCACGCGGTAGGTGATCGGCATGACGATGATCTCGACCAGCGTCTTCCACAGGAAGCCGACGATCACGTAGTTGACGAACGACTGCCAGCTGTCGATCCCGATGGCGGTGGCGGCGATCGAGCAGAAGATCAGCGTGTCGGCGAACTCGCCGACCACGGTGGAGCCGAGCAACCGGGCCCACAGGTGCTTCTCCTTGGTGCGTTCCTTGATCAGTACCAGGGTGGCCGAGTTCAGCAGCTGCCCGACGAAGTAGCCGGCCAGACCGGCCAGTACCAGCTGCGGTGTGGTGCCGATGACCGTGCGGAACGCTTCCTGGTTCTCGTAGAAGCCGGCGGCGGGTAGCCGGATCGCGATCGCGAAGGCGCCGACGGTCAGCAGCAGCGCGGCGAAACCGGTGTAGATGGCGTGGCGGGTGGCACGGAAGCCGTACACCTCGCTGAGCACGTCACCGAGGATGTAGGCGAGCGGGAAGAGGAAGAAGGCGCCGTCGGTCGCGATCGGCAGGATCTGTACCGGGCCCAGCATCACCGACTTGTCGGCGAAGAACTCGACGCCCTTGGTGGCGCAGATGTTGGAGATGATCAGCGTCGCCGTGAACAGGGCGACAATTACCGGGTAGAACCCCCGCGCAACCTGGGCGAACGCCGCGTGGTCCGGCGCGGGGCGCCCAGATTCGGCAGGTTGGTCGAGCGTGTTTGCATCAGTCACGGCTCCTATCCAACCAAGGTCGGGGTGCCTCACGGGCGCGGGTTGTGGAATAGGCTGTACCAATGACGAATCCCGGCGATTCCGACGAATGGTGGAAGCAGTACGGCGGCTCCGGCGTGTCGCCGGAGTCCGGCGCGCCGGGTTCGGTGCCGCAGTACCCGCAGCAGCAGCCGTCGCAGCCTTCGAACTACCCGTCGACGCCGCAGTACCCGCAGCAGCCTGCCCCGCCGCCGTCGCAGCCGCAGTACCCCAGCTACCAGCAGCCTTCCGCGCCGCAGTATCCGCAGCCGCAGCAGCCGCCCGCCTACGGCGCCTACCCGGCCGCGGGCGGGTACCAGCCGTACGGCGGATTCCCGCCGCCGCAGGGCACCAACGGCCTGGCGATCGGCGCGCTGGTCTCCTCGCTGGTCGGGTTGTGCACCTGCATCGGTTCGATCGTCGGCATCGTGCTCGGCATCATGGCGCTGAACCAGATCAAGGAGCGCGGCGGTGAAGGCCGCGGTATGGCGTTGGCGGGCATCTGGATCGGTGCGATCACCCTCGTGCTCGGACTGCTCTACGTGGTGTTCGTCATCGTGCTCGGCGTAGCAGGCGGATTGGATTCGTCCACGTCGTCGTACTGACTCCGCAAACGAACAGGGGCGCTTCCGTACTCGGAAGCGCCCCTGACGTTTTCGTCAGCTGAGAATCAGCCCTTGACGACCTGCGTGCCGCCGGCGAACTTGTCGTGCCAGCCCTGCTTGTTCGGGTCCTGCGAGATGGTGATCATGATGTAGATCGCCAGGCCCAGGCTGATCAGCCCGCCGATGCACGGGATCAGGCCGACAATCTGGAACAGGTTGCGCTTGGCCGACTGCTCGGGGGTCAGGTTCGGCGCACCGCCGGGAGCGACGACGCGCAGGCCGAGCATCTTCTTGCCCAGCGACGTGCCCTGGGTGACTTCCATGCCGATGAAGTAGCCGTAGATCGCGAGCGAGGTGACAGCGCCGCTGACGATCTGAGCGGTGCTGCCGGTGAACACGAGGTAAATCACGATCGTGAGCGGGATGCTCACGATCAGGTTGTCGATCAGGCGCGCGCCGATCCGGATGCCGAGGTCGGCCGGCTGCACGCCGCCGTAGCCCTGCTGGCCGTACGGGTCATTGCCGTAGGCGGGCTGGCCGTACTGGCCCTGCGGGTAGGCAGGCTGCTGCTGCTGGCCGTACGGGTCCTGGTTGTAGCCGGGCTGGGGCTGCCCGTAGGGCTGCTGCTGCCCGTATCCCGGCTGCTGGCCGTAACCCGGCTGCTGCTGCTGGCCGTAAGGGTCCTGGCCGTAGCCGCCGGGCTGACCGCCCTGCGGGTACTGGTTGGGGTCGTAACCACCGCTGGTCATAATTCGTCCTCGTCGTGATCAGTAGATCGGTCCCTGCGTACGTTACGGACATCCCTCTGGTCGGAACAACCCGATGGACTCGAGTATCCATGGTTTTCCGGGAACGCGCGCCGCCTCGAATACTTCGCGGAGCTCGGCTGTTGTCCGTGCGGTGTAGCCGAGTGAATCCGCGATCGCCGCCACCACATCCTCGGGCGTGTTGCCCAGCGCGCGTTGGTCCGAAAGGCTCACGGCCCCGTCGCGTTTGGCCAGTCGCTTGCCCTCCTGATTGAGCACCAGCGGCACGTGCGCGTAAGTGGGTGCGGGGAGGCCGAGCAGTTCGGCGAGATAGGCCTGGCGCGGTGTCGACGGCAGCAGGTCGTCGCCGCGGACCACCTGGTCGACCCCCTGCGCCGCGTCGTCGACGACAACGGCCAAGTTGTAGGCGGGGATGCCGTCACCGCGGCGCAGCACCACATCGTCGACGGCGCCGTGATATCGGCCGTGCAGGAGGTCGGTGATCTCGAAGTCGTCGACGTCGGCGCGCAATCGCACTGCGGCGGACCGTCCTTCGGCGTGCCGGGCCGCGCGCTGCCAGTTGGTCAGATGACGGCAGGTGCCGGGGTAGGCGCCCACCGGTCCGTGTGGTGCCGACGCGGCCTTCTGGATTTCGCGTCTGGTGCAGAAACATTCATAGGTGCGCCCCGCCGCGGTGAGTTCGGCGATCGCCGCGTCGTAGACCGGCAGCCGCTCGGACTGGCGCACAACGGGGCCGTCCCAATCGATGCCGATGGCGGCGAGGTCGTCGAGCTGGCGTTCGGCGGCGCCGGGGCGGACCCGGTCGAGGTCGTCGACGCGGAGCAGGAACGCGCGTCCGGTGGTGCGGGCGAACAGCCAGGCCAGGATCGCGGTGCGCAGATTGCCCAGGTGCAGTTCACCCGAGGGGCTCGGGGCGTACCGGCCTGCGCCGGTGGGAGGGCTGGATCGCACTGCGCAATTCTAGGCGTACCTCCGCCTTCGCTCCGGCCGTGTGCAGGGCTGCCGAGGGCTACGCCCACTGCGCCGATCAGGTGGGCTCGTGGCGCAGCCGCGGTCGCAGCCGTTCCTCGGCGATGGTGGTCCCCGCGTCGAGCGCGGCGAGCAGTTCCGCCGCGTGGGCGATCAGCCCGGCGCGGTCCACCTCGTGCTGCTGGGCATTCGCCGGGTAGGAGCCCAGCCGCTCGCTCGCGCGGCGCAGGAGAGTACCCGCGCCCTTGGCGTTTCCACGCTGGATGTGGGTGATGCCGACGGCGTATTGCGCGAGCCCCTGCCAGAGCATCCGCTCGGCTACCGGTCCGTTCTTCCACGCCGCCTCCAATACCTCATGGGCATTGAATGCCAAACCGTCGTCCAGCAGTTGCTGAGCGAAGGTGAGAGTTTGCTGGGGTGCCAGCTCGAGGTCGTCCGGAATTCGGGCGACTCCGGCACTGCCGGGTGGCAGCGGCCTGCCGAGCCGGTCCCTGGGGCGGTCGTTGCGGGCACGACCTGCGGCATCACGGTCACGGGAGATCATTCCCCCATGATCCACGCCTGCCGCGGATGGTGCGCACGGGACGGTTGGGGCGGTGGAGAAATTGACGTATCACGGACTAATCACATGGAAGTAATAGTTGATGTGTCTGCCGGGTACGGAATGGGCATGGGGGTCCGGCAATGCTCCCGCAAACGTGAAGCTTCGCAAGCTTGGCAAACCCATATGAGAAAGCAAATTCTCATCCGCAAACTTGCGGAAGACCTGCTAGTGTCTCTTCCGCGGGGGCAGCCCCCGGAGGCGGAAACGCCTCGATGTGCTGGTTCGTGCCGGTCGGTTGCGCGCGCCGTGTGGCAGTGCTGTGTGTGCCACGAAGTAACTCGTCGATCGCGTCCGATATCGGAATGTTGCAACGATTCCTGGATTAATCCCGTTCTCGATCATGCAAAGGAGTAAGTGCCGTGGAGGTTGATGTGACGGACGCTGTGTGGCGGAAGAGCACCTACAGCGGACCCGATGGGAACTGCGTGGAAGTGGCCTTTCTCGCCGGCGGCGATGTCGCGGTCCGCGACACCAAGGACCGCGGTCGCGGTCCCGTGCTGGCCTTCGGACCGGGAGAGTGGCGAGCGTTTCTAGCCGATGTCACCGCGGGAGAGTTCGCGCGCGGCTGACCCGCGCCATGCGCCTCGAGAAGGCAGCACGGGCCCCGGGTCGGTAGGACTCGGGGCCTTCTCTGTGGGTGGCCTATCGTGGCCGGATGACCACGATGGCGCCACGTGACGCGACGATGTTCTGGCTGTCGCGGCGGACCGCCAATGATGTGTTTCTGCTCTACTGCTTTGCCGAAACCGACGCCACCACAGCCGAACTCCGTGCTTTCGTGGCCGAACGCGCCGCGTTCATTCCGGATCTGCGGATCCGGTTGCGGGAGATACCGGGCAATCTCGACTATCCCCGGTGGGAGCCCGCCGAATTCACGTCCCAGCAATTCGTGACCCATCGGCCCGGCGGTCTGCGCTGGCCTATCCTGCTCGACCGCCTCGGCGAACTTCTGGGCACCGGCGTCGACGCGACCGAATTCCCTTGGCGCATCCATGTTTTCCGTGCCGTACGTGATGCGCCGACGGCGGCCGGGCCCGCACTCATCGTGGTGCTCCAGCTGTCGCACGCCCTGGCCGACGGCACCCGCGCCGCCGCCGTCGCGCGATCACTCTTCGCGACGGCGGTGGCCGGTGAAGTTGTCCCCAGCTCTCCCGGTGCACCTGTGGATAACTCGGTAGATCACCCGGTCGGGCCTGTGAAAACTCCTGCACAGCCTGTGGATTACTGTGGACAGATCTGTGTATCGACTGCCGGTTCGAGAGTAGCTGGCGTGCTGCGTTTTCCCCGGCAGCTGTTCACCACAGCCCGGCGCGGCTACGCGGCCTACCAAGCGCAGCGGGAATTGGCGGAGCGAACGGCCGCGGGCGAGGTGCCGGCGGCCACAACCGGGTTCGCGCCGTGCCTGGTCAACCCGGCGACGCCGGTAGCCGCGCTCGATCATCGGGTGCGGCTACTGGTCGTCGACGCCGCGGATATCCGGGTACCCGGCCGAACCGTCACAGTTGTCGCCCTGACCGCCATATCGCAAGCGCTGTCGGAGTATCTCGGCGAGCACGGTGACCGGCCCGAACGTCTCGGGACCGCCTTGCCGATGGCGGTGCCCGCGCCGGGCACGGCGCGCAACAACTACCGTGGCCTGTCGATCGACCTGCACATCGACGAACCCGATCTCGCCGTCCGGGCGGGCCTGATCGCCGCCGGCCTCGCCACCCGCCGCGAGCGCGCACTGAATCCACTACTCGCCGTGCAGGACCGGGTCGGCGAGACGGTACCGGCTGTGCTGGCCGCACGTGACGTCGAACGCGCCGACCTGAACAGCGTCCCGGACGCCCTCGACGGCAACACCGTGGTCTCCAGCGTCTACCGCGGCGCGGCCGATCTCACCTTCGCCGGCGCCCCCGTCCTGTTCACCGGTGGTTTCCCGGCCCTCGGCACCGTCATGCATCTGACCCACGGCGTCCACGGCATCGGCGAAACCATCACGCTGTCAGTGCATTTCGATGCCACGGTACTGGCCGATCCGGATCGCTATCTGACCCTGCTCGGCGAGTCGCTGGCGGCGGTCGTCGCGGCGCACTAGTCGCGTTTCCGGCGCAATTCGATGCCGATCGCGCGCAAGGCCGAATGCAGTGCGGTCGCGGGATCGGTGCCCGTGGCCTCGCCTTCGACCAGGCCGTCGATGCGGAACGGGCAGAAGTAGCCGGTGCCGGTCTGGTGTGGTCGGCCGATCTCGATGAGCGGGCGGGTGGCGCCGAGCTTGGCGGCGATCGCGTCGGCGAGGGCGGCGTCGGCGGCGCGTGGGTCGCGTCGCCGGGGCGCGGGGAGTGCGGGCGCCGATTGCGCGTGCACTCGCTCGTACCAGTCGATCACCTCGGACGGCACTGCGCGCGTTCCGGTTTCGTAGTGACCGAGCGCGGCCCGGGAGTAGGGGACGCGGGTCGCCAGTGCGGCCAGGGATAGCCCGGCCTCTTCGCGGAGTTGTCGCAAACGTGCTCCGACGACGGTGGTCTCGCCGTTCCCCTGCTCGCCCCGACTGGACATGGACCCATCGTAGAGAACTGTAGACGTTTGTAGACGCTTTTTGCTGTCCAAAAGGTCTTGACGGCGACCATACTTTGCTGCGGCGGCTTCGACATCACCATACCGCGCCACCCGTGCAGCATCGACTGGTTCGGAGGGGACAGATGGAGATCTACCTGTGGATTGCTGTGGGACTGTTCGTATTCGGAGCGCTGATCCGCTACCTGCTGCTCCTGCCGCCCGCGGACCGCGGACGGCCGAGCGTGCACGACATCCGGCGGCGGCTTCAGTCCGAGCGTGAACTCCCCGGCCACGACTCCACCGTGCCGTCGGTGCGGACCAGTTCCGACAGGAGCTTCTCGGCGTCGGACTTCTCCCTGGCCAGGGCGCTCCAGCCGCGGACGACACCGTCCGCGCCGGACTTCGTCGTCCACGAGCCGACGGCATGAGCGCCCTGGGGATGCAGCGAGTAGTAGATGGTGCCGATCGGCCAGCCGACGTCCATGCCGCGAACCCAGCCGGTGAGCGCGTCACCGTCCCACACCCGCATCTCGCCCCGCATCTGCGTGGCCGGGTCGTCCTGCGCGACAGGGGTTTCGGCGGCCGAGTCGATCAGCAGATGGTCGCCCTCGTGCCGGATGGTCACCGGCGTTACCTCGACCTCGTCGCCGTGGTTCGCCGCTTTCTGCCAGGCTGCCCACCACCGGCCCGCCAGGTCGATCCGGTTGTCGACGATGCCCGCCAACTCGGCGAGCGAGATCTGCAGCGCGTCGGCCAGCCGGATCGCGACCGGCAGCGTCGGCGACTGCTCCTCGGATTCGTACCGGGTGATCTGCCGCGAGCTCACCCCGATCGCGGTGGCGAGCGCGGGCTGCGACAGCCCGAGCAGCCGCCGCCGCTCCTGGATCACCTTCCCCGTCCCGGTGTTCATACAGTCATCGCCTCCATCGCCGGCCCCTACCGTCACACCCTGCTGGACACATCCGCACCAGACCCGCCGTCATCGCGCGCCGCCGCCCGGGGCCGCGAAGACCACTGGCGCAGCGCACATGCCGACTGCGTGGCCGATTCTCCCATCTCTTCGCTCCAGCAGGCCCGTTTCGTGCTGACTCAGCACGACGGGTGTGGTCCGCGCTGTCTGCAGCACCTGGCGGCGACGGCCTACAGCACCGGCCTGATCGAGGACATCTGAGCCGTTCGCGCCGGGACAACGCGACACGTTGACGAACTCGTTGCGAGATGACGAACGTGCCGTGAACGCCGTTACCGTCGGTGGTATGAGTGCGGACCAGGAGACGGAAGGCGACGGCGGCACGATCACCGAACGCCCAGGTCTGCACCGGCGATGGCGGTTGCGCAGGCCGTTCGTCCTGCCCTCGCAGCGGGCCACCGCCGACAACATCACCGCCGCGCCCACCCCGCTGCAACCGATCGACCTGACCGACGACGCCGAGGTGTCGCAGGTGCTCGACCTGGCGGTGCGGGTGGGCGAGGTGGTGCTGTCGGCGGGCACCGGTGTCGTCGACACCTCGGCGCAGGTGCGTTTCATCGCCTCCACCTACGGCTTGGACAAATGCGATATCGACGTCACCTTCGACGCGATCCGCATCTGGGCCGACCGCGGTCCTCGGCTGCCGCCCGCCAGCGACATGCGGATCGTGAAGTACCGCTCGCTCGACTTCACCCGGCTGGCCGCGGTCGACCGCCTGACCCGCCGGATCCGCACCCAGGTCGTGCCCGTCGACCAGGCGCACGCCGCGCTCGACGAGATCGTCTCGTCGCGGCACCCGTATCCACGGTGGGTGTCCACGGCGGGCTGGTCGCTGCTCGCGGCCGCGATCGCGGTGCTGCTCGGTGGCGGTGTCCTGCTCGCCGCCATCAGTTTCGCGACGACCGCGCTGATCGACGTGGTCAACCGGGCGCTGCATCAGCTGGGCCTGCCGATCTTCTTCCAGCATCTGATCGGTGGCGTCATCGCCGCCGCGCCCGCCATCGCGCTGGCGGCCGTCAGTGATCATTGGCGGGCCGACGCCGCGCTGATCGTGGCCGCGGGCATCACCGTGCTGCTCAGTGGGCAGCAGCTGGTCGGTTCCGTGCAGGACGCCATCACCGGCGCGCCGATCACCGCCGCGGCCCGCATGCTCGAGGTGGTGATGATGACCGGCGGCATCGTCGCCGGTATCGGTCTGGCGCTGCGGATTTCGACGATGCTCGGAATCGCGGTGCCGGAGATCGCGGCGAGCGCGGGCCGCGACACCGAGTACCTGGCGATCAAGTTGAGTGCCGGTGCGGTGGCGGCGATCGCCTTCGCACTGGCCTGCTATGCCGAGCGCCGCGCCCTGTTCGCGGCCGGGCTCAGCGGTGCGGCGGGCACCATGGCCTACCTCGGCGCGCAGGACATCGGGTTCGGTCCGGTCGTCGCCTCCGGTATGGCGGCCACGCTGGTCGGTCTGGCCGGTGGTCTGATGGCGCGGCGGGCGCTGACGCCGCCGCTGGTCGTCGCGGTCGCGGGCATCACGCCGCTGCTGCCGGGTCTGAAGGTGTATCGCGGGCTGTATGCCCTGCTGGAGGATGAAACGCTGCTCGGGTTCGGGCAGATTCTCGGCGCGTTCGGTGTCGGGTGCGCGCTGGCGGCGGGTGTCGTCCTCGGCGAATGGTTCGACCGGTTGCTGAGCCGCCGCGGTGCGCCGCGCGACTTCGACCCGACCTACACCAGCGATCGATGAACTAAGTCTGGACGAGGGTGCGCGGCCCGTCGGCCGCGGATTCGGCGGGCGCGGGATCCTGGACGCGCGGTTTGCCTGCCGCCCAGCGCATCTGGCTGCGGGCCGCGGGCGCCTCGGTCGCCGCCGGGATGACGAGCAGCGCCAGCGCGGCGCCGTTGCTGCCGACCACGTGCATGATGCGCGAGGCCTGCTCGCCCTTGGCGTCGTCATCGGAATCGACGGCGTTCCAGTCGAATCCGAGCCGGGCCAGCTTGCCGATGCGCGGCGACACCGCGTGCACCAGCTGGTGCAGCTCGGTCATCGGCTGATCGGTGCGCGGCCACCAGGCGCCGTCGATCGGGCCGGTGACGGCATGGCGGTCACGCAGCATCAGCCGGATCGGCCCGGTCGCGTCGCGACCGATGCTCGTGTCAGGTGCTGTATTCACTACGAATGATGTCTTTCTGAAGTCTTGGGGCGCCGTCGGGTAAATATCGACCGGCACACGCCGTCCGTTTACGGACGGGCACTGGGGTTGGGTACCCACTCCACTGTGTCGGCACGCACACATCTGTGACGTGGCGGCGACACCGGCGGTGGGTGGTGGGGGTCTCCCGCACTGTCGGGGCTCACTCTACGGAAGCCCACCGACAGATCCACCGATTAAACGAACAGGGCCCCGACCGGCGAACCGATCAGGGCCCTGCTGTGGCGGAGGATAGGGGATTTGAACCCCTGAGGGCGTTAACCCAACCCGCGTTCCAGGCGAGCGCCATAGGCCACTAGGCGAATCCTCCGTGGAGCAGCATAGCGGTCTCGGTGCCCCGGTGTAAAAACGGGTCGGGTCGGTCACGGCGGATCCGCGGACTATACGGATACGTACACTGGGGGCTCGGGCCGCTCGGGTGGCGGTCGTAGCCGAGCGATATGAGGTGGAACACGTCGTGGGCGTCGCGCGAACTCCCCGGTCGCGATGGGTCGAGGAAGGCCTGCAGGTCCTCGCCTCCTCGGGCGTCGACGCGGTCAGGGTGGAGGCACTGGCCAAGCGGATCGGCGTCACCAAAGGCGGGTTCTACGGCTACTTCGCCGATCGCGACGCACTGCTGGTCGCCATGCTCGAGGTGTGGGAGAGCGAAGCCGTCGACCAGGTGATCGAGCAGGTCGAGAACGCAGGCGTCGACCCGAAGACCAAGGCGCGCCTCGCCGGCGTGCTCACCTTCTCCAGCAACCGGCTGCTGCCGATCGACCTCGCGATCCGTGACTGGGCCCGCCGCGACGACGACGTCGCCGAGCGCCTGCGCCGGGTCGACAACCGGCGAATGGCGCTGCTGCGCGAGACGATCGGTGAATTCTGCGATGATCCCGACGAAGTGGAAGCCCGCAGCCTGCTCGCCTTCTGCGCGGTGATCGGCGGCCACTTCCTCGCCGCCGACCACGAGGGCCGCACCCGCGTCCAGGTCCTGGCGCGCGCCGCCGACCTGCTGTTCGATCCCCCCGATCGCTAGCCGGCCCGATAACCGCTACACTGGCCGACGGATCCCGCGCGGCGCGCATCCTGTGAACTCCCCCAGGGCCGGAAGGCAGCAAGGGTCAACGGGCTCTGCCGGGTGCGCGGGGTCCCCTTTATTTTCTGGGGACCCCCGCCGGATCGATCTGCCTACGCACCTTCGCAGCGTGCGAGCCTCATCCAGCCCCGGATACCCCACCGATTCCGAGCAACCGCCGGGTAACGTTGCGGGTGTCGGCACGCGCAGCGTGCACCCCCCACCTTGCTGCTTCGAAAGGCTGCCCAGGATGCCCCGGCAAACGCAGATCGGTTTGATGAGCCACGCGGAACTCGTGTCCGAGCACGAGTCCCAGACCGCGAATTACGCGAAGCTCGAGACCGAGAAGCTCACGCTGGATCTCACCCGAGGTAAGCCCTCACCGGAACAACTCGACTTGTCCGCGTCCCTACTGGCGTTACCCGGCAACGGCGATTTCCGCGACGGCTCTGGCACCGACTGCCGCAACTACGGCGGCCTCAACGGCCTGCCCGAACTGCGTGCCATCTTCGGCGAGCTGCTCGGCATCCCGGTCGAGCAGCTGATCGCGGGCAACAACGCCAGCCTCGAGCTCATGCACGACAACATCGTCTTCGCCATGCTCTACGGCGCCCCGGATTCGCCGCGCCGCTGGGCGGCGGAGGAGACGATCAAGTGGCTGTGCCCGGCTCCCGGCTACGACCGGCACTTCGCGATCACCGAGGCGCTCGGCATCGAGATGATCACCATCCCGATGAACAACGACGGCCCCGACACCAGGGCCATCGCGACGCTGCTGGCAAACGACCCGCAGATCAAGGGCCTGTGGGCGGTGCCGAACTACGCCAACCCGACCGGTGCCGTCTTCTCCGAAGACGTTGTCCGTGAGCTGGTTTCGATGCCGGCCGCCGCGCCGGACTTCCGGCTGTTCTGGGACAACGCCTACGCGGTGCACCCGCTGACCGACATCGCCGCGCCGGTGCTCGACGTCCTCGGCATGGCCGCGGCGGCGGGTAACCCGAACCGGCCGCTGGTGTTCGCCTCCACTTCCAAGATCACCTTCGCCGGTGCGGGCGTGAGCTTCTTCGGCGCGTCGAAGGCGAACCTGGACTGGTACCTGTCGCACGCGGCGAAGAAGAGCATCGGCCCCGACAAGCTCAACCAGCTGCGGCACCTGCGCTTCTTCACCGACGCCGAGGGCGTGCGCGAGCACATGCAGAAGCACCGCAGGCTGCTCGAGCCGAAGTTCGCGCTGGTCCGCCGCATTCTGGAGGACCGCCTCGGCGCCTCCAAGGTCGCGTCGTGGACCGAGCCCAAGGGCGGCTACTTCATCAGCCTCGACGTGCTCGAGGGCACGGCGGCCCGGGTGATCGCGCTGGCCAAGGACGCGGGCATCGCCCTCACCGCCGCCGGCTCGGCGTTCCCGTACGGCAACGACCCCGAGGACAAGAACATCCGCATCGCCCCCTCCTTCCCGCAGCTGCCGGAACTGGAGAAGGCGATGGACGGCCTGGCGACCTGTGTGCTGCTCGCAGCCACGGAAAAGCTGCTCGAGCTGTAATCCTGGAGCGCTGGCGCGCTCGAGTCGGCGGCCCCTTGTGTCCCGCCGGTCAGGCACCGTGGCTTGCTCCTTCGTCGCCTACGCCACGGCGC
>NZ_JBHVHX010000007.1:0-87746 GCF_042799895.1 Nocardia sp. NPDC057663
AGGTCTACGCTGAGCATCTGAACTGTGGTGACGCACTGACTGCTTGAGCGCAGCATCGTTTCTCAACATGGGGTGCTGGCGCTCAACCGCTGTTCTTATTTTGTGACAGACGTAGTCGATCCATCGGTGAACTACTTCCGTCGGCGGGTTGGATGATCAACGGTATGAACGCCATGCCCCCGCCCGGCGCAGGCGCACTACGGCAGTCGCTGGAACTCACGGAGCTTCGCGAAGACGGCAGCCGGGTGTTCGACTGCAACGGCCCGCGGCGCGACCGCAGGGTCGTCGGCGTGGGCTGGGCGGGGTACGCCGCTCGCTGCTCGGCCTGATCGGATGGGGCGGCTGGCCGAGAGTAGCGGCATTGGCTACAGCGGGGACAGCTATTGCGGCGCTGTGGTTCACCGGGCAGTCCTTACGCGCTACTGAGCAGCAATACAGTCTGTCTGAACGAGGCCAGGTCACCGACAGATTTACCAAGGCTGTCGAGCAGCTCGGCTCGGACAAGCCTGACGTCCGCCTCGGTGGCATCTACTCCCTGGAACGTCTCGCCCAAGACTCCCCGGCGGATCATCCAGTCATTATCGAGCTTCTGACTGCCTTCATACGCAGTCACGCTGAATCGCCCTGCCGTCAGCCGACTCCTACGGTGTCCCTCCCACAGGATGTCCAGGCTGCCCTAACCGTGGTTGGACGCCGAAACGTCGAGAACGACGGCCCTCGCCTGGTAAACCTCTCCGACACGTGCCTCGCACACGCGAACTTGTACCGCGCCAACTTCGCCGGCCTGTCGTTGTTCAACACCGATCTGACCGACGCGAACTTGAACGGCATCAATCTTGCGGCTGCGGTCCTGGATGGAGCACACCTCAGCAGTGCGACGCTGGGCACTGCAGACCTCAGCGGCGCATCCCTGAATTTCGCAGACCTCACCGGGGCGAACTTCACCTTCGCGAATCTCACCGGCGCGCGCTTCAGCAGCGCGAATCTCACCGGCGCGAGCCTCGATGAAACGAACTTCACCGGCGCGAATCTCGGCGGGGCGAACCTCACGGGAGCAAGTCTCAGGGGAGCAACTCTCGCAGGCGCAAACCTAGCCCTGGTCTGCTACGACGGCACAACCATCTGGCCTGAAGCCTTTGTCCCACTACATCCACCGATCTGCCCGGGCGCCTGAGGTCACTTCGTGCCGGGGCACAGGATCTCAACAACATCACCGCCAGTGTGGCTCGGTCGTCCACGGCGCCTGCCGGTGGCGGTGTTCTCGTGCCGTCGGGTGGCGTGGTTGGGGCTGTGCCACCCGACGGTGGGTCGGGGTAACCGGGGGGCTGTTTCAGCCGAGCGCCGCAGCCGACCGCCCGGGGGCTAACCTGCCACTTGGAATACCTCGGCGCGGCAGCAAGAAGGCACAAGAATGCGCGTGACAGCGAAGAAGGGTCGATTCGTCCTCCGATGGGCGGTAGCGGCATCGGTGGTGATGGCACTCGTCGGCTGTGGAGAGTCTCGAGGAACCACGGGTGTCGCGACCAGCGCGCCCGGGATCCCGACGGCCGTCAGTGCACAGCCGCGCGGCATCGGGAGCATGAACCAACCGTGCTTCCCACAACCAGGCTTCTATCCGGCGGCGGACGCTTACGCCGGTCCCGCACCGCATCCGGTCGCGGTATTCGACAACGAGTACGGCGCGATTTGGAATACGCCGCTGCAACCTCCCGAGTGGATGAACCAGTCGGACCCGCTCAGATATCAGCTTGTCGTATGTCTGGGAACCAGCCAGGACGGCGGTGAGCTGATCCAGGCCTGCGAATTCGTCGGGGATAAGCGGTTACCGCTGTTCCGTGGGCGATACGTTGCCAAGGTCTACGAGGCGAAGTCGGCAAAGCTGCTGGGCACCGAGGTGATTCTCGGGGACGCTTACCGTGGGTGCCCGATAGTGGTGCGGTTCGCGCCGAACGAGCGGCAATGGCTGTTCTCGAATCCGGACCTGATCGAATTGCAAAGGGTGCTGGGCAAATATGTCTACCGATGAACAGCACGACTACTGGAGTCGGGGATCAGGCCTCCCGGGGGCTCCGGTAGAAGCGGCGCGGAAAACAACGCCGTGGTTGCTGTAGCGGCGGACCTACCACCACCGCATAACTCGGGGGCGGTGAGGCTGGGGCCCCGAATACGGATTTCGTCCGAAGAAGCGCCGTAGACGCGAGGATGGCGCGGTGAGCATCAACGAACCTGCCATCGTGAGTGCAATCCCGAAGCTGGACGGGCCCGTCGGCTACACCCTGGCCGCGGTGGTCTCCGACACCGCAGACCACGTAGTCACCGTCACGGTGCAGGGTCCGACGGCCCCGCGACTCGGTGAGCGGCTCAACTTCGACGTCGCGGGACAGCAGCTGTCGGTCAAGGTCGTCGACGTCGCGCACTGGTTCTTCGAGCCCCGTGATGATCCGAACCATCGCGAGATCGTGGTCACCGCGCAGCCGCTCGATGTCGACCGGGCGGTGGCGCAGCAGTTGCTCGACCCGGAAACGCCGGCGCAGTGGTGTGCTCGACTCGCCTCCGTCGCGCCGGCCACCAGCTGACCGAGAGTTCTTGTCGGTGCTCGATGTGACACTTCGGGGCATTGCATGCTCTGTCTCGGAGGTGAAGTCGCATGGCCGGAAACTCTGGTGACCGTGCGGAAGTCAGGTTGGTGGCCCATTGCCGCCGCTGCCACGGCTGGCTGCTGTCGACGAAGTCGATCGCCGAGGGCATCGGCCCGACCTGCGCGATGCGTGAGCGTGCCGAACGGGCCGCCGCGGCCGCGGCCGAGCTGACGCTGTTCGACCTCGCGGCCTGAGAACATAGCTGGGCCCTCACCCGAATCGGTCGGGTGAGGGCCCAGTCTTTGGTGCGTTGCTACCGTGTGCCGGTCACAGCTCCTCTACACAGGTGGTCGCGTCGGCGAAGTACCGCACGGCCCCGGAGTCGGTCGCGCGTTTGCGCCACTGGCCGACCCGGGCGTACCCGGCTACGGACAGTGCCTGGTCGAGCGCCTCGAGGGCGGCGACCTCGGGGTCCAGCCGCACCGATTCCCACCACGATTCGACCGTGCGGCCGTGGCAGGTGCCGGTGCCGTGGTCGTAGTAGACCTCGCAGCTGTAGAGGTCGGCGGCGGTGTCGCCGGCGTCGAGGCGGGCGATGACGTAGAGGTCGGTCAGCTCGGTCATCGCTCGACCTCGGGGGTGTGGATGTGGCGGCGACCGGTCGGTGCCCGCATCGGGGCTGGGGCGGGTGAACTGGTCTTGGACTGGTCGCTACGAACCGACTTGCCGGTGCGCGGGTGCGACCATCTCGGGCTGAGGCCGTTGCCTGGCGCTGGGCGAGGCGATCGTCGCGTTGGGTGACGATCGCGGCGGTGCGGTTCTCCCACGCCGTGCTGTGCTGGTGCGCTGCCCGACCGAGCTCTCCGGCCTGTCCTCCGAAGGTGTCGATCTGCGTACGGATCCTGCGTTGCTGGTCGACGTCGGCGCCCGCGACAGACAGCCCGGTGCTGAGGACGTCGCGCTGCTGAACGAACTTGCGGCGGGCTAGCTCCACGCCCTCGGTGGCGCCGAGAGCCACCTTCTGGATCGTCTCGCCCAGCTCGGCGATCCCGGCCCGCACGGCCCAGGCCTGCTGCTCGGTGACAGTGCCGGTGGCGGCGATGGCACTGATGTGCTCGGCAATCTTCTCGGTGAACGTCTCGGCCATCCTCGACGCGGCGCCGATGAGGCGCTTGTGGTCGAGGTCGGACTTGGTGCGCTCGTCGGCGAACATCATCTCGGGCATCCGGTCCTCGCGGTGAATCCGGCCGAGTTCGATGTCGTCGAGCACTGCGGTGAGCTGGGCGCGCTCGATCGGCGCCAATCCCTTGCCCTCCACCGCGATACCGCGCAGCGCGCGGCAACTGTGCTGGTCAACAGGTGTCGTCCCCACACGAGCGGTGATGAGCCCCGGTCAGGTGTGCGCGTGCGTGCGCCGCCACAGTGCTCCCCGCGCGCGCAGGAATGAGCCCAGCGAGGCCGCCGTGGCGGGCTCTAGCCGCCGGTGCGCGCGAGCGGGGATGAGTTCTTGACCGGCATCGTCAACTACTGCGGATCGGGTTCTTTGCCTTCAAGCGGGGGTGAGTTCCGGCTCGGGTGGAGTGCATCCCAAACTGGTGTCGCAGGTTGGTGCCCTCGGCGGGGCACGCAAAACATGGGCAACTGGGAAACGGCTGGTCATCGTTGGTGCATATCGGGTTTGACGCTCCGACGGATGCGCCTAAAATTGCTCGGACGTCCGCACGGACGTGCGGTGGCGCTCCCACCCGAACGGGTAGTCCTTGGACCCGCCGAACCGAGCCCGGACCCGCTCCGGTCGCGGTTCGTATTCGGTGATCTCCAGTGTCTTGTCCTCCGGGACCTGGTCCTGCTTCCGACGGATGACGACCGCGCCAACCCGTGGATCGAGCATCGAACCCCTCGCCTTCGCACTGCACCGCGCCATGTCTGGTTTCGCGCCGCTCCGGCTACGGCCGGTGGCTCGACGTCCGCGCAGCGCACACGCTACCGGCTTCGGTTGAAAACGTCTGCCCAGAAGCATCATTCGCGGTGCAGAGCAGATCTGCGGCGGTGGTCCGGGTAGCCGGCCCGCACCATGAATTCGTCGCATTTGTCGGCGAAGCGCACACACCCACACGGCCCGCACACCTTATGCAGTCCGAAGCAGCTCGACTAAGCAGGGATCACGTCACCATGACTACTGAATGGAGGTTCGATTGGTCGATATGTGTTGCTGACGTTCCGGTGATCCGCCACCGGCGGAGTCGACCACAAGCGCATGGCAACGAATAGTTCTGTGCCGCAACGTTGTTCACGACGCCAGTGGTGGCATCACCGGCGGGCGCAGGGCGTGCGGCCTGGCTGCGCCACACAAGATCCGGCTGGCGCTCGGCTGTTATGCACCCGTCCTGGGACCGATTCGATCAGTTCCGTGTAGCCAGAGCGTACATTTGGGCGCTCGGACCCCAGTCGGACCGGCCGATGGCGAGCTGTGGGGCACGGGCGATCGGATCGGGCGGTCGGCCCCAGAACGAATCGCTAGGGCGTCGTGCCTACCCGTGTCGTGCTACGTCCTCGCACAGGATGCTCGGCCAGCGTGCGAGATCGGCCGGTGTGTGCGCCACCTCCAGTGTGGCCGCCGGCAGCAGGTCCACCAGCGCCTCGGCGGTCGACACCGGATGGGCGGGGTCGTCGATCCAGGCCAACACCGTGGTCGGCACCTCGATCGCGGCGATCGCCTCGGGGGCGGGCAGGTCGCTCATCGCTGCCCCGCGGAACAGTGAGGGCAGTAGGTGCTCGGCGACATCCGGCACGGTTTCCGGCGTTCCGACGGTGGCCGGCGGGCGAGCCACGGTGAGATCGGCACCGAGGAAGGCGTCGAGTCCCTGCTCCTCGATCAAGCGGGCATTCTTCCGGTAGATGTCGGCCTTCGCGGCGCGGGTGCGCCAGGCGGTCGCGGGTACCAGCAGGGTGAGGCCGGCGAATCGGCCAGGATCGCGGACAGCGGCATGCAGCAGTGTCCCGGTGCCCATCGAAGGACCGACACCGTGCACCTGTTCACCGGGGAACCAGTGGTCGAGCAGGTTCAGCAGGTCATCGGCCAGAACCGGCCACCGATAGTCCTCGGGGACGGTACGACCCGTCGAGTGGCCGTGGCCGCGCGCGTCGTACCGCAGCAGTCGGGTTCCGCTGAGTCCGCGGCCGAGATCGAGGTCCATCAGACGGTCGCGGTGGCGGCTGGAGGTGAGGCCGTGGAGTTGGACGACTGGGTGGCCGCCCTCGTCGCTCAGTTCCACGTCGAGGTCGGCGCCGGGAACACGGAAGGTCGGCACGGCGGCTCCAGGGTGCAGGTGAGACGGCGATCGCTCGGGAAGAAGCCTAGGATACCGTCATGCGGCTGACCAACGTCGCGCACTTGCGCCTGCCGTTCGGCCGCCTGCTGGGCTTCGACGTCACTGCGGGTCGCGTGGGCCGGTCACTTCCCGTGTCCTTCGACCAACGACGCCACGTCGGCGCCGGCGACCGAGCGGGATCCTGGATGGCGTTGTCCTTCAGGCTCTCCGCGCCGGTACCGCCCGACGAGCTCGCGACCGCCTGGCTGGCGGTGATCGAGCGGCACGGCACGCTGCGGTCGGTTTTCGTGCCGGGCGAGGACGGCGAGCCTCGGCTGCACGAGGTCGATATCCTCCCCGGTGGCTGGGTCGAGCATGTGATCGCTCCGGGGCAGGCGGTCAACGATGCGCTCCGCGCCGTGCTCGACCGTGCTTGTTCACCGTACGGTCGTCCGTCGTACCGGCTCTGCGTGCTCGAGACCGCGGTAGGGCCGACCGTGGTGGTCGCCGCCGACCACGCGCACGTCGACATGTGGTCGATGCTGGTGATCGCGCGCGACCTGCTCACCGCGCTGGCCGCGGTGCAGAACGGTCGTGCACCGTCGTTGCCGCCCGCACCCGCCTTCGCGGAGCACACCCGCGCGCTGCGGGACCGCCCGCCGGCACCCGACGAGGTGCACCGCCGCTGGGCAGAGGTGCTGGCGGGCAGCGGCGATGTGATGCCACGGTTCCCGCTGCCGCTGGGTGAGGCGACGTTGCAGGAGGAGCGCGTGGAGGTGCGCGATGTCCTCGACGTCGACGACAGCGCCGCGTTCTCGGCGCAGGCCCACGACGACGGCGTCTCGACCTTGGCGCTGGTGGTGGGGGCGATGACCGAGGTGACCTACGAGTTGGCCGGCACCGCACTGCGGGCCGTGTTTCCGGTGCACAGTCGGTACGACACCACCTGGCACGACTCGGTGGGGTGGTTCATCACCAACTCGGTGCTCGAGTCGGCCGACTCCGATCCCCGTGCCAGCGCGGCGGCGGTGAAGGAGGCCGTCCGGATGGGGTCCTGGCCACTGGAGGACATCCTGCGTCCGTGGGGCGGGATGCCCGAGGCGCCGGGGATGTTCGCGATTTCGTGGCTGGACCTGCGTCGGCTGCCGGTGCGAGTCGACGCGACCGGATTGGAGGCGCAGTACGTCGGCGCGACGATTCGGACCGACGGCGTGATGCTCTGGTTCATCTTCGACGAGGCGGGGCTGCACCTGCGCTGCCGGTATCCGGACACTCCCGAAGCCCGGCGGCACGTCGGCGCCTGGCTGGACACGCTGATCGCCCGACTGCAGTCACGGGCACGGGCTTCGGTCGGTGGTCGGCTCCGACTCGGCGACCGGATCTATCGTGTGCAGCGGGCGGGGCGTGCCGACGTGCCAACACTGGTCGCGCTGCTCTCCGACGACGAGATCGGCCGTACCCGCGAAGGTTTCGAAATTGCCCGCTACGAGGAGGCATACGATGCCGTCACCAGGGACCCGTCGCACTATCTGGCCGTGGTCCGGGACGAGGGCGACCGGATCGTCGGCACTATGCAGCTCACCATCATTCCGGGGCTGTCCCGCGGCGGCGCCACCCGCCTCCAGATCGAGGGAGTCCGGGTCGCTGCCTCGGAGCGCTCTCGCGGCATCGGAACCGCGATGCTCGAGTGGGCACATGACCACGGCAGGCACCGAGGTGCGACACTCGCGCAGGTCACCACAGACCGGGTCCGCGAGCGGGCTCACGCCTTTTATGCGCGGCTCGGGTACGACAACAGTCACGTCGGGCTGAAGCGGGCGCTCTGACCGATTCCTGGCGCTCGCTCAGGGGCGCGAGAGGGCGCCTCGTCCAACGTGCGGTGGTGACTGAACCGCCGTGGCAGGCCGATCACCAGGATTTGTCGCAGGTTGGCGCCCCCGGCAGGACACACAAAACATGGGCAACCGGAAAACACCTGGTCATCGCGGAGTCCTATTGGATCTGACGCCCACGGACCGCCGGTACGGATAGGTCCCCGTTCCCATCTTTCGATGTGCCCACGGCGGGGCACATTGAAAGCTGGAAATGTGGGTTACCTGGGTATTTTCTCTGGCCAGCTGGATGTCGAAGCTGAGATCGCGCTGCCGTGACAGGTCATGAACTTGGCGCAGTATTTCCGCAGGCTACCGATATCGCCCGACGTTTCCCGCGATCTCCGAAATTCCTGCATTGCAGCATTCTCGGTGCTGTATCAAAGAACTTGATGTGAGAACTGATGGTGTCTATACGAGCAGGGTGTGGGTGATGAGGGTGGGAGTGCGGGTCGTGGAACAGCGCGCCTGCGAGGGGGACGGTGGCGTAGTCGTTGTCACCGTCGATGATGTCGAGGGATTCCGCGCGCCCGTTGTCGAGATGCAGGGTGGTGGGGGTGGTTTGGCGGATGCCGATGACGGCGTGGGTGGTGTCGGGTCCGTCGGAGCGGTTGGGCTCGGCGGTGTGCCTCGGCGATTCATACGTGACACCTCGCAGCAAAGCCGTGGATCCGGCACTCATATTGGCAACACTGTAGTCAATTGTGGTCTTTTCGGTTAGCCTAGGGAATCTGCGGCAGCGCTGCTGTAGGTAGGAGGCTGTTGCTGTGCCTAGATTCGTTTCGCGGTTATTGAATCGTGGCGTCTCAAATGATCCACGGTTCGCGATGCCTGTCGGCCGGATTGCCGAGGTTCGCAGCGCGGACGGTACGCGACTGCATGTGGAAGTCTATGGGCCTGAGGACGGCTTTCCGATCGTGTTGTCCCACGGAATTTCCTTGGCGCTGAGGGTATGGGTCCGGCAGATCGGGGCACTGTCGAACGAGTTTCGAGTCATCGCCTATGACCAGCGAGGGCATGGCCGCAGCGAGGTCGCCCCCGTCGGCGCGTATTCGATCGGCACACTCGCCGATGACCTCGAGGCAGTGTTGACGGCGACCCTGCGCGACGGTGAGCGTGCCGTCATCGCCGGATACTCGCTGGGCGGCATCTCCGTCGCAGCGTGGTCCGAGCGGTATCCGGGAAGTGTGCAGACGCGAGCCGCCGCCGCGGTGTTGATCAATACCGCGGTCGGTGACCTCGTTCGAGAGACTCGACTGTTTGCGATGCCGGCGCGACTCGCCGACGGCCGCGTTCGACTCGCTCGCACGCTGGGCAGGTTCATGCACGTCCCGATACCGACGCCCGTGCTGCGGGCAACCCCCGCGATCACCGGGACGATTGTCGGCCCGGGCGCGAACTACGCCGACATCGTGTTCATGCACGAGATGTTGGTCTCGACGTCCGCCTTAGCGCGAGCCGAGTACCTTCAGACGGCGTTACGGCTTGGACGTAGGTATATCGATGTCGCGAACCTGACTGTTCCGACTGTGGTGATCGGCGGGAAGTGGGATCCGCTGACCCCGATCGTGCACTCCCGCCGACTCGTCGAGCTACTGCCGAATCCACTAGAACTTATCGAGCTCGAGGGCGGCCACTCCGCGCCCCTCGCGCATTCGGATGTAGTCACCTGCAACATTCGCGCGCTCGCGAATGCGGCTTGCGAGAACCGGGGACAGTCCGCGCTCTAGACTGTCCCGATTCCTGACTCGTGGAAACGGCGCACGCAGTGAGCGATGATCTGCTCGCGCGTTGCACGGACGGCGCCGGTGAGCCATGACGACAATACGGTGGCCAGCGTGCCGACGAGGTCGAGCGCGACGAGTGCGCGTTCGGTTCGATCCAGGGTGTCGGGTAACTCGTTGTGGATGATCCTCGCAATCCGTGACGCTCGTGCGGGAACACCGCCGCTGAGCGCGGTCTCCACGAGAGGTTCGTAGAGGAACAGCCGAGCCTTGGACCGATCCTGGATCAACCCGTCGATGAAGCTGCGGGCCAGCGCTTCCGCGATATCGCCCCCATCGGATTTCGCGGCGGCGATGGCCGCGACGCACCGGTCGACCATGTCGTCGGCGACGGCATCGAACAGTTCGCGCAGCATTTCATCGCGTCCGGCGAAGCTTTCGTAGAAGTAGCGCGCGGTCAACCCGGTGCGTCGGCTCAACTCCCGCACGGTCACGGCAGTCGCACCCTCGTTGTCGATGATCTCGAAAGTTGTGTCGATCAGCAGCTGGCGACGTTCGGATTGGCGCTCGGCCGCGGTCTTCCCGTTTCGCCTGCGGGTCAACGGAACTGGCGGATTCGACGTCGTTGGTTGCGTCATGGCTCCTCACTCGCATGTCTTGGCGCTGGATTCAGCCTAACCCGGCGTGACCTGTCGCCGATCCGAAGGTGTGATGCCGGTCACGGCGTATTGATCACACCGTTGTCGATAAATATAGTGACAACACCGTAGTCGTTAAGAAGGTGGGTTACGAGGTATGAACACATCCGCAGCGTCGCGAATGGGCAAGCGTTCTCCGTCGGTCGCGATCATCGGTACCGGGTTCAGCGGGATCGGTGCCGCGATCAAGCTCGAGCAGGCCGGATTCGAGAACCTCACGATTTTCGAGCGGGCCGACGGCATCGGCGGGGTGTGGCGGCACAACACCTACCCAGGCGCGGCGAGCGATGTGCCGTCGTTCGCGTACTCGTACTCGTTCGAGCCGAATCCGCGCTGGTCGCGTGCGTGCGCTCCGCAGATCGAGATCCAGCGATACCTCGAGCATTGCGCCGCGAAGCACGGCCTCACCGAGCATCTGCGATTCGGTACCGAGATCGCCGGTGCCGTCTTCGACGCCGAGCGTGGCAAGTGGACGCTCGAGACCACTCAGGGTGATCGACACGAATTCGACATCGTCGTGGCCGCCAGCGGTCAGCTGACCGTCCCGCGGTTCCCGAACGTGGAGGGTCTCGACAGTTTCGAGGGTGCGATGTTCCACTCGGCACTGTGGGACAACGACCACGATTTCACCGGCGAGCGGGTCGCGGTCGTCGGAAATGCCGCAAGCGCGGTGCAGCTCGTACCCCAGCTGGCCAAGCAAGCGCGACAGCTGACCGTGTTCCAGCGCAGCGCCGAGTACTTGATCCCCAAGCCGGACTTCGCCATTCCCGAGTGGCTCAAGGACCTCCAAGGGGCTGTTCCCGCGACGCTCGAGGCGCAGCGGTTGATGTATTGGCTGATGGGCGAATGGTGGAACGTGTCGATCACGCTGCCGATGCCCAAGCGCGCCCGCCAGCTGTGGAACGCGCCGTTCCAGCTCGCGACCCGGGCCCAGCTGCGACTTCAGGTGCGCGACCCCGAGCTGCGCGAGAAGCTGACGCCGAACTATGAGATGTTCTGCAAGCGCGCGGTTCTGAGCAGCAATTACTATCCGGCGGTCACGAAGTCGACCTCAGAGGTCGTCACCGACGCCATCACCGAGATCACCCCGAACGGGGTCGTGACCGACGATGGCGTCAAGCGGAATTTCGACACCATCGTCTTCGCAACAGGCTTCCAAGCCAATGGCTTCGTCGCACCGATGAAGGTCACCGGGCTCGACGGGCGCGAGCTCAACGAGGTCTGGCAGGGCTCGCCGCAGGCGTACCTGGGGATGAGTGTGCCCGGGTTCCCGAACTTCTTCCTCATGTACGGCCCGAACACCAACCTCGGGGGCGGTTCGGTCGTCTACATGGTCGAATGCCAGGCCCGCTACATCGCCGACGCGATCCGCAAACTGGTCACCTCGGGCGCGAAGTACCTCGATGTCAAGCAGGACGTCTACGACGCCCACAGCGCGGAGACTCAGCGCCGACTGAAGGGCTCGGTGTGGGCCAACGGTGGGTGCACCAGTTGGTACAAGTCCGACGACGGCAAGGTCACCAACAACTGGCAGGGCCTGATGTCTGAATACCGGCTGCGCACAAGACGACTCAACCTGAGCAACTACGAACTCGCGAAGTGAGGACCACCATGACGAACCAACTCGCTGGCCGAAAGGTCGCGATCACCGGCGGCGCGCGCGGTATCGGGCGGGCGACCGCCGAAGCCTTCCTCGCCGAAGGCGCGACGGTGGTCCTCGGTGACATCGACGTCAACCTGGTCGAGCAGACCGCCGCCGAACTGTCGAAGTCCAGCGGCGGCCACGCGACCGGGCTTGGTCTCGATGTCACCGACCCGGACTCGTTCGAGAAGTTCATCGCCACGGCCGAGCAGGATCTGGGCGGCCTCGACGTGCTCATCAACAACGCGGGCATCATGCCGACCGGTAGCTTCCTCGACGAACCGCTCGCGGTCGCGGATCGTCAGTTCGCGATCAACGTTCGCGGCGTGATCATCGGATCGAAGCTGGCGGGTAAGCGCTTCGTCGCCCAGGGCAGCGGCCACATCGTCAATATCGCCTCGGTCGCCGGATTGATCGGTTCGCCGGGCGTGGCGACCTACTGCGCGACCAAGCACGCCGTCGTCGGCCTCGGTTCCGCGATCTACCAGGAACTCGAGCCGCAGGGTGTCGCTGTGACGACGATCTGCCCGAGCTTCGTCAACACCGAACTCATCGCTGGTCTGGCCCCGAACTGGCTGACCAAGCAGATCGCTTTCGTCGAACCGACCGACATCGCCGACGCCATCATCGACTCGGTGGTGAAGAAGTACTCCGGCCAGCGCGTGGTGCCGACCACGAGCGGCCTCGCCGCGCGAATGCTCGCGCCGTTGCCCGAACGCCTGCGTAATCAGGTCTCACACATCCTTGGCGCGCACAGCGTCATCGGCGACGCGGATCAGACCAAGCGCGCGGCCTACCTCGAACGCGCAGAGGGAGCCGAGAAGTGAGTACTGATATCCCGAAACTCGTCGCCGAACTTCGCGACAAGCAGCCCGAATGGGAGGCGCTCGGCGTCGCCGGGCGGGTGAAGTGGCTGCGCAAGTACGCGCAATGGCTGCTCGACAACGAGGCGCGCCTCGTCGATGCGTTGGCTGCCGATGTCGGTAAGCCGCGCGTGGAAGCGGCGATCGAGTTCATCGTCCCGGTGGATGTGATCAAGTACTACACGGGCAACGCCGAGAAGTTCCTCGAGGTCGAGCATCCGGCACCGCACAACCTGCTCAACGCGCCCAAACGGGTGAGCGTCACCCATCGCCCCTACCCGGTGGTCGGCGTGATCACGCCGTGGAACTTTCCGCTTGGTCTGTCGCTGTGCGACGCGGTTCCGGCGCTGCTGGCCGGTGCCGCGGTGGTCATCAAGCCTGCCTCGGATACGCCGAACAGCGTGCTCGCGGCCGTCGCGGGCTGGGCGGAGATCGGGGCCCCGCCGATCTTCACCGCCATCGCGTCCGGGGGACCCGCGATTGTCGACGAGGTCGACTACGTGCAGTTCACCGGCTCCACCGAGACCGGTAAGCGGATCGCCGAGCGCTGCGCGCAGCGACTCATCCCGTGCGGGCTCGAACTCGGTGGCAAGGACCCGGCGATCGTGCTCGCCGACGCCGACCTCGAGATCACGGCCCGCGGCATCGCCTGGGGTGCGCTGTCCAACGCGGGCCAGATGTGCACCTCGGTCGAGCGCGTTTATGTCGAGGCACCCATCTACGACGAGTTCGTCGCCAAGCTGAGCGATCGGGTCGCGCAACTGCGGCGCGACATCGAGATCGGCCCGCTCGTCACCGAGGACCAATTCGCGTTGGTCAAACGTCACATCGACGAGGCGCTCTCCGCCGGCGCTCGCCTCACCACAGGCGGCGACGCCGACGAAGCCGCCCGGTGGATCTCACCCGCGGTACTCGTCGACGTCGACCACACCATGGCATGTGTCAGTGAGGAATCCTTCGGTCCGCTGATTCCGGTCATGAAGGTGGCCGACGAGGACGAAGCGGTTCGGCTGGCGAACGACAGCGTCTTCGGGCTCTCAGCGAGCGTGTGGACCAGTGACATCAGGCGAGGCGAGCGGATCGCGGCGCGGCTGGAAGCCGGCGCGGTCAACATCAACGACTCGCACGCGAACCTTTTCTACTTCCCGGCACCGATGCACGGGTGGAAGGAATCGGGTATGGACGGCCGCTTCGGCGGTAAGTCCGGTGTCTTGAAGTACACCCGCCCGCAAACGGTTACCGCGCCGCGGTTACCGCTGACCTATCAGCAGTACGTGCTGTGGTTTCCCTACAACGACACTGTCGCCGATGTGCTCACGCGTAGCCTTCGCGTGCTCGCGGCGACAGGAATTCGAAGGATCGTCCGATGAACATCGCTCTCGGGGCTACTCGCCTGGCAATGAATGCGCTGACTCCGGTGCGCAGGATTCCGAATCCGTTCGCACCCAGCCTGCAATCGCAGGTTGATGGCAAGGTCGTGGTGATCACGGGTGCATCCCGCGGAATCGGCCGCAGCCTCGCCGAGCGAGTCGCGCAGGCGGGGGCAACGGTCGTGCTCGTCGCCCGCCGCGAGGACGAGTTGAACGAGATCGTTCGTGGGATCGAGCAACGCGGCGGGATCGCGCACGCGATCGCGGCCGACCTGGCATCCGACGACGGTATCAACCACGTCGCTGACATAGTGCTCAACAAGTTCGGTGCGCCCGACATCCTGGTGAACAACGCGGGCCGTTCGATCATGCGCTCTGTGGCGGCATCGGAGTTCCGGCTGCACGATTACGAGCGCACGATGCGGATCAACTACCTTGCCGGCGTTGGACTCACCCTCCGGTTCCTGCCCGCGATGCGGGCCCGCAGGTCTGGCCACATTGTGCACAGCAGCTCGATCGGAGTGATCGCGAACCTTCCTCGTTTCTCGGCGTACATAGGGTCGAAGGCAGCTCTGGAAGCGGTGCTTCGTTGCGCCGAGGTCGAAAGCTACCGTGACAACATCAAATTCACCGATGTGCATATTCCGCTCGCCGACACAGATATGGCCGCCGCTGCTGAGATGCAGCAGTTCCGCCGTCTGACCCTCGACGAAGTGACCGACGTGATGGTTGACGCGATTCGGACTCGTCCGCGTGTGGTCAACAATCCGCTTGGTTCGCTGTACGCGCTTACTTACCAGTACGCGCCGTGGCTGGGAAATCTCGCGCAGAACTACGTTCACCGAACGAGCCCGGAGCAGTGATCCGTCGCGGACTCGTCATCGGCGCGGGCGGAACCGTCGGCGGCGCGTGGAACGTTGGCGTTCTCGCGGCGCTGCAGGACGCGACCGGTTGGGATCCGCGCACCGCAGATGTCATCGTCGGCACCTCGACCGGGTCGACCATCGCGGCGATGTTGGGCGCGGGTGTTGGTGTGGCCGAGATGGTGGACGCGCACCGTGGTCGCTCGTCAGCGCGGTCGAGTGTGCGGGACTTCCTCGGTAAGCCGCCACCGGGTCTGCCGAATGTGCGTCGACCGTGGCCGCTCGCCGCGGACGCGTTGGTCGCGAATCTCCGCAACCCGCTCGGTGCGGTCGCTGCCCTTGTCCCCGAGGGTCAGCACCCATGGCCGCAGATCGATGCGCTCGCCGCAGATCTCGCGGTCGACGGTTGGGTCGCACATCCGGCAACGTGGATCGTCGCCTACGACATCGACGATGCGCGGCTGGTCACATTCGGCAGGTCGGACAGCCCGAAAGCGACACTGCAACAGGCGTTTCGCGCGTCTTGGGGCGTACCCGGCTGGTTTCCGCGCACCGTGATCGATGGGCACCGCTTTGTCGACGGTGCGGTCGCATCGAGCGAGTCCGCGGACTCGCTTATCGATTCCGATGTCGACGAAGTCGTCGTTATCGCGCCGATGACAGGGCCGTTACTGCCGTGGCGTGCAGGTGGACTGGCGCTGGCGCCGGTGCATCAGATCCTCACCAGCGCTCTGGACCGCCAGTGCATGGCGCTGGCACAGGCAGGCAAACGCGTACTGCGGGTGCATCCGACGGTCGAGGATCTCATCCACATGCGCGTGAATCCGATGGAACCCGCGCGGCGTCTGGTCGCGCTTGACTGTGGTTTGCGCATCGATGCGCACCAATCTAACTGGAGTACACCATGATCGGCTCACTGATCGACACAGTCGGCACCGTCCTCGAGAGCATGAATGCTGTTGCGCGACTGCATCACCGTGGCGTTATCGACCTCACGCGGCCGGATCGGCTGGTGCAGATGGCGCGCAACAACGATAAATTCGGCCCACAGGCCGCCCTGGTGATGAGCGCTGCCGCGAAGTACCCAGACCAGGTGGCCGTGGCCGACGAGCGCGGTGAGTTGACCTACCGCGAACTCGACGGACAGGCCAACTCGCTCGCGCGCGCACTCCTGGCTTCCGGGCTGGGTGAGGGCGACGTCGTCGGGGTGCTAGCGCGTGACCATCGCGGACTGCTACTGGCGATCAGCGCATCTGGTCGCGCCGGGCTACGGCTCGCGCTCATGAACACCGGCTTCGCGAAGCCGCAATTCGCGCAGGTCGCCGACCGTGAACGCGTGCGAGCCGTCCTGCATGACAGTGAGTTCACTGACCTGTTGAGCGCGCTGCCGGACTCCATTCCGCGCTACCTGACCTGGACCGACGACGTAGACAATCCGCCAGCGGGGGCGACAACCGTCGAACAATTGCTGGCCGGCCATGCCAAGGGTCAAGTGACTCCGCCGTCGAAGCCCGGCGGCTTCGTCATCCTCACCAGCGGAACGACAGGCCTGCCAAAAGGCGCGCCGCGCACGAAGGTGTCGCCGCTGGCCAGCGCGCTTATCGTCGACCGAATTCCGTTCCCGCGCAACGGAACCATCGTCATCGTCTCGCCTATCTTCCACACCACAGGTTTCGGCTCGCTTGCCATCGGCACCGCACTCGCCAACAAGATTGTCCTACGCCGCCGGTTCGACGCCGAAGCGACGTTGAAGTTGATCGCCGACCACAAGGCGGACATGCTCGTTGCGGTACCGACCATGCTCAGCCGCATCGTGGCCCTTGGCCCCGAGGTGATCGGCCGCTACGACACGTCGTCGCTGAAGACCGTGCTGGTTGCCGGATCAGCGCTCTCACCCGAGTTGGCCACGTCGTTCCAGAACGTCTTCGGCGACGTTCTCTACAACCTGTACGGCTCCACCGAGGTCGCCGTCGCATCCGTCGCGCAACCACATGAATTGCGTGCCGCACCCGGCACCGTCGGGCGTCCGCCGGTCACCAGCAAGATCGCGCTGTTCGACGACAACGATCGGCGGATCGCCGGTGCGAACACGACCGGCCGCGTATTCGTCCGTACCGGCGCACCATTCGAGGGGTACACCGACGGCCGACACAAGCAGATCATCGACGGCTACATGTCGACCGGCGACATGGGCCACTTCGACGACACAGGACTGCTGTACATCGACGGCCGCGACGACGACATGATCGTCTCCGGCGGCGAGAACGTTTACCCGCTCGAGGTGGAGAACCTGCTCGTCGAACGAGACGACATCGACGACGTCTGCGTGATCGGTGTGTTCGACCCCGACTTCGGGCAACGGTTGCGGGCCTTTGTCGTTGCGGTGCCGGGCTCGACTCCTGATGAACAAGAAATCAAGGAGTACGTCAAGGCGAACCTGGCACGCTACAAGGTGCCACGCGAGGTCATCTTCATCGACGAGCTGCCCCGAAACGCCACAGGTAAGGTTCTCCGTCGTAGTCTGGCCGACATCGAGTAAATTCCTTGCTCGAAGATCGCTGGACGTGTGCGAAGCGACTGCGGCGCAGCCACATCGTATATAAGCGTGCCTTCCTCAACGACCACGTGTTGGGCCCTACCGCTGCTCGCTACTGGCGGCAGCGACCGGGACGCGAGCGTCAGGAGAGCAGGAACAGAAGGTCGCCGCTCTTCGCCGCGCCGTCGTTGACGTCGGGACCAGATCAAACGGCTGATCCGCTCTCGGGCTCGTGGACGAACGATCTGATCGCGGACATCGACACGTGCGGCCTCGGGCAGTGAGGTTGGGGAGAGACAGCCGTGGGGTCGAGCATGGCCGACAGCGTAAGCGAGGAGCCGCAAACTCGCGGCTTACGCCGGGCGTGGGATTTACTGTCCCGCAACAGGTGTCCACTGTGCTGCGGGCGATACGCCGGGGATCGGCTTGCCGATGACGGCCACCGGGACGAAGAAGTTCACCTGCCCAATTGCCATCGCTAGGGTGGCCAATGCCTTGTCGTCGTGGTGGGCACTGGTCTGCGTGTACAGCTCGTCGGACCCCGCGTGCCCTCGGGCGACGGTTGCACCTCACGGACGAGTGTCTCGAACAGATTCAATGCGAGCGCGGCCTGCCTCCGAGTCCGGTCCAACTGGCCGCGAAGGTGATGGGCTCGCGCCAGCCCACCATGGGCGGAGGCGAGCGCGGGCGCGTTGTCCGTCTCCGTCGCGAGTTCGAGCGCGGGGGAGTGATCGCGGATGGCCTGTGCGGCATCGCCGCAGGCGTGGACGGTCTCGCCCTGCCAGTTCAGCGCGGCCGCCATGTCGCTGCGATTGCCGAGCGAGCGGAACAAGCTCGACGGCTCGGCGGTGAAAGCCGTGGGCCTCGTCGAGAATCCCGTGTCGGCGGCACAGCCCCCGTGACTTCGGAGTCGGGCGTATCGGCATTCCGGAGCTCGGTTGGCGCTGCGGGCGGCGACCATGACCATGCGATTGGCGGATCGGATCGTGTGGTGCAGGCGATGGACGCGGTGTGCCGCGGGGTCACGGTGTCCTGTCCTTCGATGTTCGGTACGTCGGTGGTGCGGAAGGTGAGCGTATTGCCGCGGATCGAACCTGCGACGCCAAAAATAGCCCTCCATCTGTGGAAATGCAGGTGGAGGGTTGTGCCCTCGGCAGGACACACAAAACATGGGCAACCGGAAAACGCCTGGTCATAGCAGATTATTACACGATCTAGCGATCTCGGTTGGCCGGTGCCGATCCTATCGCGTTCTCATCTTGGATGTGCCCACGGCGGGGCACATCCAAGATGAGAACGCGTGTGACCTGGGGATTTGCTGCGGGGTCGAGGCGGCCTCGGGCAAGATCAGCGGCGCGACCGGCAAGATCAGCATCGTCCACATCTCGGCACGGTGACCGGGGTCGTCGGTCCCGCCAGCATCCAGCCCTATGTCACCGTGGTCAGCGACTCCGGCGACACTGTGACCACCTTCGGGCGAGTTCAGGACGTCTGAGTCACTCGGGCCCGGTTGATGGCTTCGGCGATCGACCGGGCGACCTGCCCAAGTGCCCGCCACCTCGGCAACTTCCGCACCGGCGTCGGATCCGAACCCGTCGCGACCGGCAATCCTACAATTCGTCGGGCAGTAGCGTGAACGCCTTGTGCTCGGTCAGTGGGCGAATCGCCCGGAATGCCCGGTCAAACTGGCCGGGCTCGATTCCTTTGGGCAGAGACCTCGTCTGTTGCAGCCCCACGCTGCCGTGTCTAGGCTGACTCCGATGGCGTGAGAACGGGGGGAAGCATGGCGGGTGAAAACGATACTTCTGGAACAGTTTTCGCGATCGTGCCGGGTGAGGTGACCGATGCTGGTGTCTATATCCAGCAGGTCGCGGAGTCCCTGATCAACGGACTCGGCACGCTTGACCGCGAGGTATCGACTGTCCTGGACAATTGGAGCGGTGCGGCGGCAGAGGCGTTCGGGGACGGCTGGACTGAAACCAAGAAGGGTGCCGCAGACGTATTGAACGCCCTCGCGACGATGGGCGAACTTCTGGGCATCGCGAGCAAAGCCGTTGTCAGTCAAGACATCTCGAACTCCGATGCTTTGAGCTCGCTCGACCTACCACAGTTGAACATGTGATGGACGACTCCCGCGACTTCACCTTCGACATCGATGAGTTGGACCAGCTCATCAGTCGCGCCAATGGATTCATCGGCTTCCTCACCGAAAGCCTCGACGGTATCAACAACCGAATGTCCTCCATTCAGCAAAACTGGCAGGGGGCCGCTGCCGACGCCCAAGAGGAAGCTTACCGAGAATGGGCTACCGGGGCTGCCACGGTAATTGAAGGACTCACCCAGATGTACGACGCCGCCGTCACAGCCCGCGACGCCTACAGTGCGGCAGCGGAAGCCAACTTGAGAATGAGCGGTGGCTGACTTCTATGGGCGCAGTGTCGCCGCAGTCCTATGACAGCGCGGCCGCGGCATGCTACGACTTGTCGAAGAAATTCCAAACCGTCTACGAAACGCCGCAAACCGTACTCTTAGAAACAAGCGCGATGGCCGGCGGCTATGAAGCAGTCAAGTCGTGGTCGAAAGCCTACGACGACCGTGCCGCCGCATTGACAATGGTCGCGACCAACTTCGCGCGAGCCCTGCAACACTTCGGGGACATACTGACAGCGTCCAGCTACAACTGGAAGTCCGGGGAATACACAGCCAACCGCAGTACCAACAAAGGCGACCCGCCATCGTTGCCCACCGGCATCCCGTCCGAACTACCCTACGGCGCGGGCGCAGTAGTCGGTATCGCGTCATCAGGAGCCTATACCAACGGACTTCAGACAGACTGGACCGAACTGCAGGACAAGGTCACCACGTTTGTCACCGGCGGCCAAGTCCCCGATGGAGATACCGACAAACTCGCACGCGCCGTAACTATGTGGAAGACCTTCGCCAATTCAGACCCTCTCGAATACGGCGTGGCCCGGCTACTAACCGTCGCCTCCGGGCTGGAACAAGGCTTCGGACCTAAAGTCCCGGCCGACATCCCGAACCATACAGCCAATCTTCGCAAGCTCGCTGACAAACTCCGCGAAATCCGTACCGCCGCCCACGACATCGCCAACGCGGTCGAAGCCCACAATGTAGCCTTGACGAAAATGCGCGCCGATATCAATACTCAGTTCGCAGCGGTAGTTGTGGTCACCGCAATCTCGATCGGGCGTTCGATGGTAAATGTCAAAGAGCAGCCAGCGAAGGAAAAGGCGCCGAGCAAGCAGCAGTCGCAGTCGCCTAACGACAACAAAGTCGAGATAGATATCGACTTCCTCAACGACGCCGCCTGGGCCATAGCCGGACCCGCCAACACATTCCTCACCACCCTCGGCACCCTCACTTTCACCACTGCTAACCTGACAAACGGCGACCTTCTGACCATTGTCGAGTTGCCGATAGTGATCACTGCCACGAACACCGAGGTAATCGGGAAGAGTTCAGAGAACAAATCGAACACGCCCGGGACGCCTGAGTACAAAGCCCGTCACGATGAGTTGTCGAAGGACCCCGCAAAAAATGGAAAGTCCAATCCGGCATCGGAGAGAGAAGCTGAGGTAGGATTGCAAGCGGAACGTGATGGCAAGATTCCAGGGCCTATAACGCGTGCTCAACCGGGGCCGAATAATGAAGATATGGGCGAGTTCGTAGATGCGACGGGCAAGCGCTGGGACGTGAAGAGCTCCCCTGACAGTCAGCCATCGTACCGGCCAAATGCTGGTCAGGAGATCAGTAACCCTCAATCTGATGAGAAATTTGTCAAGATGATCAATAAAGACCTCGCTGACGATGAGAATGTCCTAATTGATCCTGACGGAATGTCGCCAGCGCGGCGTGCGCGATTGGAACAACTAGTTTCTGAACATCCCGAGTGGGAAGGAAAAGTAGTATGGGGCAGTTGATTTATGGCCGGACCAGGAGCGATGTCAAGCGTTGGCCTTCTGACCCTGCGGCTCAAGCGGCTCTGGGGCTCTATCTGGATCAATTGCCACCGGTGTCGATATCGATGTCGGCATCCAATCTCTTCAATGGGGACGGTCTGAACCTTTCCCGCTCTGATGTATCGGGTTTGTTCTTGGAGGGCGCGTCCTTGAATGGGGCCGATCTGAATTCGGCATGTGTATCCGATGCGGATCTGTATACAGCGTGGATGATTTCGGCCGATTTGCGTAATGCTGATTTCAGTCGTAGCGATCTCCGCAAGGTCGAAGGTCGTGGCTGTTCGGCATCTGGTGGTATTTTCTGTGATGCCCGTCTTCAGAGCGCGGTCTTCGAGGATTCGGACTTCCGGCGTGCAAATCTGGTTGGTGCTGACTTGCGGAGCGCAAGCTTTGCGGATGCCGATCTCGGATCCGCCGATCTGCGAGGCTGCGAGTTTTCTTCGACAGACTTTTCGGACGCACGAATGGGCGGATGTTCGGTGGCAGGCGCTTCGGGGTCCATAATTGGTCCAGTGGATGTCGGAGTGAAATCGGCTATGGTTCTCGCGGGTCTCGAGCTCAAGAAATGGTTCAGTGAAAACGGAGCTGTGGATGTCACCATTCGATCGTGACCCGGCTGTCATTGACTCCGAACTTTCGAAGGTGCCCATGAGGTGTTTTACCCCGAGATCAACAGGCAGGTATTGGTCGATCATGCCTTCATCGTGGCGGGCGGCGTGATCACCAAAGCAGCTCGTGCTTGGATCGGCAATAGGCTTGACGCCAGCAAGCGGAGCCAGAGGGGCTGCTGCACGACGAGGTGACAGTGTGACCTATCAATGCAGCAGCCCCCGGCGAGTGGGCGGGTAAGGCCGTGGTGTGCAAGCACCCGCGCGCCCTATGTGAGTGCATGGCCAGGCTACGGGCGTGCCGGCCTTCCGATGTTGGACTTAGTCAGCCGAGGCTTTTCAGAGCTGCCGCCCACGGCACCGGTTCGCCTTCGTTGACCCGGATGAAGCGCACGCCCCAGTCGGTGAGGTTTGACAGTGCGGCAGCGACTGGCGGGAACTGGAATTGAGCTGCTCGTCCGTGCGGAACCGCTACGACTGGTAGCCCGGCTCCGGTCGTTTCGACCAGCAGAGCCAGTGGCAGTGTGTCGCCAATTCCCGCTGCCCATTTCGCCATGGAACTTGTCGTCAGCGGCGCGGCGATGACCGCGTCGGGCGGCGGCAGCAGGTCTTTGGTGCCGGGGATCTTGAACTCCGACCGAACGGGGTATCCGGTCTGTGCCGCGAGTGCTTCGGCGTCGATGAATCGAGCGCCGTTGGGGGAGGCCAGAACACACACGTCCCAACCGTCTGCCTGCGCGAGGGTCACCAGTTCACCGACGTCCCCTGCCCCACCGGCTCCTGTCACGATTGCGTACAGAACTCTTGTGCGCTCACCCATGTCCCCATCATGGCAGGCAATGGGTGATGCGTCTTCGCCTACAGCGCCACGGCACCGACCCGGGAAGCGAGTTTGCCGAGGTCACCGGTGACGAGGTCGCGTCCGGCCTTGATCATCATGTGGCCCACTAGTTCCTGCACCGTGTCCATGTTGCGGACCTGTTGAGGCGCGATGCGCTCCGCTCGTAACAGCGCGTCCAGGGACATGGTGTGGTCGTCGCGGGCTGCGGCGGCACGCCCGACTTCTACGAAGTACTGTGCGGCGCGGCCCACGGTCGGCAACGATCGAGGGTCGAGGCGGTGGGCGAGATCGAGCACTCGTTCCGGGGAGCCTTCTTCCATGGCTACGGTCATGTTCCACAACGCCACGTTGGCCGAGCCGAAGGAGACGTTGCCGACGATCGTGGTGGGATCGTCGACGGTCGCGCGGTCGAGTTGAGCCGCGTACTCGGCCGCCTGGGCGAGGTGATCGTGGGGGCTGGCGCCCATGGTGGCGGTGACCAAAGAGGCTTGGAGGTGGAGCATTCCGACCGTTTGTATCTCGGGGGCAGTGGCCGCGTCGGGTCCGACCTGGGCGGCGGTGTGCACGGCGCAGTCCAGGGCAGCCTTGAGGGACTCGGGTCGGGCGAGGAGTACCTGGCTGCGCACGTAGGCACCCGAGGCGATGCCTTGTCTGCTGTCGATCCGTTTGGCAGCGGATTCGGCTGCTTGCGCGGCTGACCAGGCGACGGCGAAATAGCCGCGTGCGCGCAGTGCCACCGAGGTCTCGGAAGCGACCTGGGTCAACGCATCCCACGCGGCGCGGCGGTCTCGGGGCTTTCCGCTGTGGGCTTGGCGGTACAGATCGGTGATCGCCGGTGCCAGCAAGGGGCCGAGTTTCGCGTATTCGCAGGCCATTTGGAGTTTGGTGATGCGTCGGGCGAGCGCGACGAGTTCGCCGATCTCGCGGACCGGCTGATCGTTTCCGATGTTGCCTGCTGCCCAGAAGGCTGTTTCGATGGCGGGCACCGAGGCGTCGAAGTCGTCGGTGGCGGGGCTGCTGCTGGGGAGGATGTCTTCGGTGGTGGCCGAGGCGACGGCCGCTGCCGCGAGGACGAGCAGCTGGCGACGGTCGACCTCGGTTGCCGCGTTCTGCCGGGGGAGTCGGAACCACAGCAGTTCCTCGGGGATGTGCAGAGCTGTTGCCCATTGGACCAGCTTGGACATCTTCTCGGGAGCTTCGCGGGACTCGATCCGGCTTAAGGTCGCCTGGGACATGTCGAGCCAGTTCGCGACGTCGAGTTGGGTGATCGGGGACTTGTGCATGGGGTGGGTGCGGAAGGCGAAGATCACCCGGCCCATGTGCCAGGAGGCCAAGGCGTCGCGCATGTGATCGCTGGCCCAGAACTCGGCGGGCATCACCGGTGCGCCGACAGCGGGTTCTTCGTGCGCGCAACTACTGCACGCCGTGCCGGTGTTGAATCGGGACAACCGAGTCCCGCACATCGGGCATTCGCGCGCGTAGTTGGTCGTCCGCATCATCCGCCCCGTTCCGCGATCATGGCCGTCCCCAACGGTTTTTCCGACGGTACCACCAGCTCTACCCAGCCCATATGCGCCTTCTGCATACACCGGAATTCCCGAGACTCGTTGTGTGTATAGCCAATTCGCTATCGACGCGGCGATCGTCGGTGTGTCCGATATCAATCCTGCGGAAGGGGCGACATGGCGCTATCACTGTTGGTGCCGATCCTCGGGCCACCGGCATCCGGAAAGACAACGCTCACGCTGGCGCTGGGCAAGAATCCCGACCGGCACGTGTTCAGATTGCGCGAACACGTGCCGCCCGAGGTGGTCAGACAGACCGCCAGCCACGGCCCGCGAGACCTCGGCTGGATCGACGATGACGTCGTTAATCCGGCGGTGCGCCAGTATCTGAGCACCGTGGCCACCGATTCCCGGATCCACACGGTGCTCCTGGACAACTATCCCGGCACGGGCCAGCAGGTCGAGGCGCTGCTCGACATAGCGCGGGAGCTCGCACCTGGCTGTGCCGTCGAGCCGATCGAGCTCGTGCTCGACGCGCCGGCCAGACGTAAGAGGGCGCGAGCACGTCGAGTCTGTCACCGATGTGAGCGCGATCCGGCCGCCGATCCGCGCCTGCCCGCCTCCGCATCGACGTTCGGCGGATGGACCTGCGGGAACTGTGGCTCACTGCTGCACCCGCGGCGAGGCGACGCTCCGTCACTGTTCGCCGCCCGCACCCGACGCCACGACGACACGGTCGGGGACGTGCGTACCGCGTTCGACCGTGCGGGCATCCCTACCAACTCCGTCGACGGCGCCGACGACGCCGCGACCCTCGCACGAATCGTCGAGCCCCTGCTCATCGTGAGGAGCACCACCGCATGACCAGCACAACCCCTCTGGGACTCCCGACTTTCCGGCCCGACACCTACGGCCACGCCCGTATGCCGCGCAACGCCGGACAGCGCGAACCACATCGTGTCGACAAGGTCTCCTATGGCCGGTTCCGCAACGTCTACCTCTACATCACCGAGGCGTGCCAGTTGCGGTGCGAGCACTGCTACATGGGCGAACGGCTCGAGCGGGCGTTGAAGATGACCCCGCAGCAGATCGTCGACACCCTCACCACCTGGCGGCAGCTCGGCGGCGACAAGCTCACCATCCTCGGCGGTGAGCCGACCCTGCACCCCTGGTACATCGACGCCATCCGGGCGGCCAGGACCATCGGCTACGGCCACGTCATCACCACCACCAACGCCCAGGCCATCGCCCGCAAGAAGTTCGCCCAGCTCACCCCCGAGGACTTCGCCTACGTCCAGGTCAGCATGGACGGCGGCAGCGCGGCCACCCACGACACCGTCCGCGGCGAGGGCACCTTCGACCAGGCGATGCAGACCAGCGCCGAACTGTGCGAGCGCGGGTTCGACACTCGCATCATCTGCACGGTCAACAAAGCCAACGAGGGTGATGTCCTGCGCCTGCTCGACATCGCCGACGACATCGGCGCGAGCCTGGTCAAATTCCACGTGTTCTCCACCATCGGCACCGGCCACGGCAACGCCGACATGGCGATGAACCCCCTTGAGTGGGTGAACTTCTGCACGAGACTCGAACTCGTTGCGCCGGAATACAAGTCACGGGTGTGGTTCCAGCCCACCTACGCCCGCCGCGACCAAATGGACCGCTACGCCGGAGAGGGCTACCAGGGCTGCATCGGCCGCACCCTCGACCGGATCTCGATCTTCCCCGACGGCCGCTGCTACGTGTGCAGCTACCTCTTCGACACCGACACCTACTACGCCAAGATGCGCGACGGCCAGGTGCTGCTCAACCGCGACAGCGAGATCAACGAGTTCGATCTGTTCACCAAACCTCTCGTCGGCAGCGCCTGCGGCGGCTGCAAGGAATCGGCGTGCATGGGTGGGTGCCCGGCCGAGGAACTGGTCATGGGGTCTTCGTCGTGCTCGGCCTACCCCGACATCGTGCCGGTCTGCCGACTGTGGAAATCCAGCGCGAAACCCGAATAGGAGACCCCAATGCACACCATGGAAACCGTCATCGAACCGCTGCGCTCGCTCGACTGGAACGACGTGGAGGCTGTCGAGTCGGCCACCCGCAAGTCCTTCGAACTGCTCGCCACCCAGATGTACCTGCTGCGCCGCGCGTTGACCACGCTGCCCGACAACCCCGATCTCGCCGCACTGTGCGAGCACTACGACATTCTCGACAAGATCGTCCTGCACGACGACCTCGAATCCGGGATCCGGTTGCGCCTGCACATCTTCGGGCCCGGTTACCACGATCGCCCGCACAACCACCGCTGGACCTATGCCAGCCGCATCCTGCGTGGCGAATACCGGCACCGGCTCTACGGTGACGTCGAACTCGGTACGGAGATCGACGTTTCGAGCCTGCGCGCGGTGCACGTGCGCCAGGAACGGGTCGGGGCCAGTTACGCGCTGCACCACAGCGCTGTTCACGCCGTGGTCGCCGAACCCGGCACCGTGTCGCTGGTGCTGCGCGGCCCGGCCATCAAGGACCGGTTCCTGGTCATGGACGCCAAGAACGGCGAGTCCTGGTGGCAATACGGGGCCACGAAGGAATCCCTCGAAGACGCTGCGGAGAAACGCATGTCCCCGCAGCGCCTCGAGGAACTGATCGCCTCGCTCGATGAGTGGCAGCTCATCTGACGAGGTCTAGCGACGGTGGGGACCGGCGAGAGAGAGGTCACGGTCCCCACCGTCACCTGTCACCAGCCGAACAGTGACAGTGACTTGCCGGAGGAGATGTGGCCCAGTGCTTCCCGGCAGTAGGGGATCATGTCTGCTGGCAGAGCGTCGGCGGCGAACCATTCCAGCGCGTCGCACTTGTCGGGTTCCATGTTCGTCGGTTCGCCCTCCCACTGCCGGACCTGGAAGAAGAACGCGACGCGCCCGCCGGACGAGCTGTTGTGCATGATGTGTGCGAACTCGACGTCCTCGGGCGCGATCTGCACACCGATCTCCTCGGCGGCTTCACGCCGCAGTGCCTCGACCACCGACTCCTCGGCCTCGAGATGGCCCGAGGGCGGGTGGAAGGCGCCATCGGCGTACCCGGTGCCAGCTCGCCGGCCGAACAGGATCCTCTCCTGGTCGTCGGTGAGCAGCAGGTGCACATCACCGATGAGGGTGTGCCTTTCAGTGCTGGCCACAGCCATTTCTTACCTCTCTCTCGATGCGCTCGACATGAACGCGAGCACGACCATAAGCCATCGGCGGCCCATGTACTACTGGTCCGCCGTATCGGAATCGGAGACCTCATGTCGCACCAAGTCACCCTCCATCGCAGCGAAGGTCAGCTCCTCGTTGTCCCCAGCCAGACCCCCGAAAACTTCCGCGCGATCATCACTTTCGGTGCGGCAGCCAGGCGCGGCCGTTGCGATGCCCGCCTCCCCGAATACCAGCGAGTCGGCTACCACCGTCAGGACTTCGCGACGAACTCCGGTCGCCACCATGTGGAGGAGTGAGATGGATACCACCGACTCGCGGGACTGCGTCCACACCGATATCGGACCATCGGGCTCCCGACATACCTCGAACTCAGCGCCGTGATCGCTGATCTCGCATCACGAGGACAGCTGACCCGTGTAGACGAACCACTTGAAGGGGTCTGAGCAGGTAGGTTGTCCGGTTCAACGCTGTCGATGCGTGGAGGAATGCGTGAAGAAGTACGTGCGGAAATACGTGGGGTCATATAGGGCCCCACCGCGCCTCTGTATCACGCCTGGTAGATGGCTATATCCGTGGCTGGGTGTCATCCAGGATTGTCTATACTCATAGATGTATAGACATGCGTCACCGGCGCTCATCCCGGCCCTCGTGTCGTTCTGGCTCCTCTGGCCCGCCCGGTCTCAATCCTTCTCCCGCCCTCTCCTCGCTCCATGCTTCCGTCTTTGAATCCGCTTCTTATGGTCTCGCCGACCTCACGCGGTCGAGGGCCTTCGGGTGCGCTGGGTGCGTTTCGTTCGCGGCTTGCATTGTCACGCGAGGCGGCCTCGCGACGAATCAGCGCAATTCTCGCGAATGGGGGTTGTGATGCTGTTCGCGGCCGAGGGTCTCGACCTCGATCAGGGCCTGGCCCGCCTCTCCGGCGCCCGGCGCGATCTCAGTGCGAGAGCACGGCGCGACGACCTCGACTGATCCCACCGGCACCCGCGGCGAGACCCGCCGCGAGTCCGCCTCGCGCCACGACACCGAACATCTTCGAGACGAATTTCTCTCGCGGAATTGGCATTTCGTCAATCGGGAGCGAGAGATTCAGGACCGGAACGAATTTCCACGTTCGGCTTGACATCACACGCCCTATCGAGCGGTCATGGAAACCGGAACCGCACCGACCGCCCGGGGAATCGCCCCGGTCGGTGCGCATTCCATCCGTTCGGGAAAACCCCCGAATTAACTGAAACCCATTGCGGGAAGGAACACCCCCATGTCGAAGAAGAACACCGTCGTGGCCACGAAACCGGTTGCGTTCGTCCAGGGCGGTGCGCCGGTGCCGCGCCACGACAGCACCCGCGCGCTGTGGGCGGCCCTGCGCGCCCACCCCGACAACACCACCGCCGCGCTGGCCGACATCGCCGGGATCGGATTGTCCACCGCCCGGCGTCTGCTGGCACGGTGGGAAACCGCCGGGCACGCGCAGCAACACACCGACCCCGACGCGCCCCGGGCCGCCAAGACCTGGACCCAGGGCGTAGGCGCACCGGCCACCATCGAACCGGACCCAGCACCCACCGCCGAGCCCGCAGACCCGGAACCGGTCGCACCCACACCCGACACCGCGACGGAGACGGCGGTAGCCGCCCCCACGGTCAACGAAACCGCAACCCCGGCCCCGGAACCCCCGGCGATGGCCGATGGCGTGGCAGCGGCCGACGCGGAGTCGATGGTCGAACGCCTGCCCGCCGGAGCGCTGCGCGGGCAGGTCGAGGACCATCTGCGCGACCATCTCGGAATCGAGTTCACCCCACACCAGATCGGCAAAGTCCTGGACCGTTCCAGCGGCGCGGTACACAACGCCCTGATCAAGCTGACCGACGGCGGGATCGCGCGCCAGACCAGTACCGCCCCCAAGCGATTCACTCTCGCGTCCTGATCTCGGGCGATGCCGGAATCCCCGGAGTTCCTACCTCCGGGGAGTCCGACACCGCCCTCTCAACCTAACCCCCTGAGAGAGGTGCTCGACTATGTACGCCACCCCTACCCCCAACGTCCTCGCTTCGGCCCTGCACCGGGTGTACGCCGACTCCAGCCTGGCCCCCGACAGTCTCGAGCTGTGGATCGCGGTCGCGGACGCGGCCGTCCGTGAGCTGCAAATGCCCGTGCTGGGCGCGCTGGTGCCCTGGGTGCCGATCGCGCTGCACTACGAGCAGGCGACGACCGACGGCGAGTTCTTCCCGCACAGCGGTTCGGTCCGGATCATGACCGGTCCGCTGAGCGGCACCCTGTACCGCGACCTCGAGACCGCCACTCGCGAGGTGGTCGTCGCGATCCGGGATCACTTGGCCGAACAGGACGGCGACGACACCGGCGATGACGGGCAGACCGACATCGTTCGCACGGTGTCGCCGTCGTGGCGGTTCCGTGCCGCCGGTGCCGCAGCCGGGTTCACCCCGCGCGTCGTGCCGCCGCTCACGTCCTGATCCACCCACCCGCTGAAATGGCCGGTGGTGCCGAGCGATTCGCTCGCCACCACCGGCCATTTCCATGCGCTGTGCTGAGCCGCGTTGGCTACGCAGCGCGGTCGATTCCCTCGTGAGCCGGTGTCGAACCGCGCGGTCCGGTTAGTCCGCGACTGGTGGTGTCGAACGTAGCCGGTTGCTGTTCTGGGGCCATGGCAGCGGTGTGGCTCTTCGTGGTGGCTGTCGTAATGAGTGGAAATGGCAAATGATTCGCTACCGTCCGCAGTGCATCGGTGGTGCCGTCTCGGAGTCTGCATGGCAACGCTGTTGTCAGCGGATGTGAAGCCACGGATATGTCCAGGATATGACTCGGATATGTTTCAGATACGTTCCGGATAGACCTCTTGCAAGGTGCAGGCAAACTTCGATGAAGCGCTTCCGGGAGATGTCCGAGGGTCGTTGCATCGGGCAGTGTGCCCGCTCTCGCGGTCCCGGCTCAGGAAATTCACAGAAAAAAGTCCCGGGAATCATGTCCCGTTTTCGGGTTTTTGGCGGCAGTAGTAAGTAGAACCCTCTCTCGCTCAGGAGGCCGCCTTGACCGTTGGCTCCCATCGATCCCGCCGTGAGGCTCGTGACACCGGGCGACATGCCCGCGCTCTCACGGTCCCCGTTCAGGAGATTCTCAGAAAGAAGTCCCGGAGAACATGTCCAATTCTCGGCCTTTTCGCGGAAGTAGGGAGTTGGAACCCCCTCTCGCTCAGGAGGCTGTCGTGACCGTCTGTTCCCGCCCTGCCTCCGTGTCGTCTGATCCCGCCGCGCTCCGAGAAAGGCTCTCGCGCTGATGATTTCCCGCCCCGGCAGGCAAGCCGACACTCGTGCCCCGCGCCCGCCCTGGTCGCGGACTCTCCGTCCGGAGAAGAGTTCGCTGGTACGGGCTTTGACCGAACGTGATCGATGGGTGCTGCGCATGGTTTTCGAGCATCGGGCTCTGACTACCGACCAGCTCGCCGACCTCGCGTTCCCCACCGTCAAGATCGCCCGCCGTCGCCTGGCGCTGCTGCACACCTACCACGTGCTGGATCGGTTCCGGCCCATGCGTTCTCGCGGTACCGCTCCTCATCACTGGACCCTTGCGCCGGCCGGAGCCGCTGTCCTCGCCGCCGAGGTCGGTGTGCGTGTGCGCGATCTCGGCTACAACCACCAGACGACGCTCGCGGTCGCCCACAGCCTGCACCTGACTCACACCCTCGGGGTGAACCAATGGTTCACCACCTTGGTCACCCGACCCCACGGCGTGCGGGTGGCGAGGTGGTGGTCCGAGACCCGCTGCCAGCGTCTCTGGGGTGACCTGGCCCGCCCCGACGCCTACGGCCGTTGCACGCACGGCGAGACCGTGTTGGATTTCTTCCTCGAATACGACCTGGGCACCACCTCCCTGCCTCGGGTCGCGGCCAAACTGCACGGATACGCCGAGCTGGCCCGCACCACCGGTGCCATGGTCCCGGTCCTGCTGTGGGTGCCGAGCACCGTCCGCGAGGCCAACGCGCGGGCGGCTCTGCGGCAGGTGTGGGAGCGGCTACCCGATCCCGGTCAGGTTCCGGTCGCTACTGCCGCCGCCGAACTACTCGCCGCCAGCCCCGCGGCGAGTCCGGCCGAGCAGGTCTGGCTACCGCTGCACACCAGCTCCGCCCGCCAGCGCCTGCCCGAACTCGGCACCGTCTGGCCGCGCCGCACCCACATCGGCGACGACATCGACCAGGAGGCCACCTGGGCGCCCTCGCGCAGAGTCACCGCTCTCGCACCACCACCACCGGCCCCAACAGTGGTGAGGTAACCGGTGCTGGTCATCACCCGCCTGCGGATTCGCGCCATCGCCCGGTGGGGCGGATTCGTGGTCGGGTGCCCGCCGTTCGACGACTGTTCCGTACCGGGCCGCGCCCTGTCGATGCACGTTCACCCCGCCAGAACGCCGCTGGCGGACTGCATTCCGGGGGATCGGCCCCGGGGTTGGGTGTGGGGCGGTCCGGTCGGCAGAAACGTTGCACGAGAAGACAGTTGACGCACCGGCCGCTACGGAGCGTTCATGGACCCCGCTGCACGCGGACCCGACGGTCCCGTGCAGTTCCGACAACCTGCGAAACAGTCACCGCCGCCCGGTCATCGGGGCGGGCGGCACAGGACACAGAGAGAGGCATTTCATGGATGAGGAATTCTCGGACGAGGCCACGGTGATCCCATTCAACCGGCACGCTCGCCGCTCGCGCGCACACCATGAGATGCCGGTGGGCGCCGACGCTCGCGCAGGTGATCTAACGGTGTCGTTCCAGATCCGCTACATCACCGGGGCCGAAGCCGCACGCCTCGCCGAACGTCAGTCCCGCGCGATCTCGGCGCTGTTGCGCTGGCTCGACAGCCACGAACCGGCCCGGGAGCTGGTCGACCTCGACGCCGCCGCCGAGGGTGAGCAGGAGGCGGCATGAGCCTGCCCGCATTCGTCGGACCCGACAGCCCGGACCTGCTCGGAATGGGCAGCTCGTCTCCGGTGCCGGTCGCGGTGTTCCTGCGGACCTCGACCCGGGACTTGCAGGACCCCACGTTGTCGCTGCCGCGCCAGCTCGACAGCTGCCGCAGTGTTCTCCCGCCCGGGTTCGTGATCGTCGCGTTCTTCTACGACGTCGAGTCCTCCCGCAAGGACCTCGAACTGCGTGGCATGGGCAGCGCGCACGAGGCGTTCGACATCCCGATCCCACGTGACGGTGGCCTGGCCGACCTGCTCGCCGAGGCCCGCCACCCGAACCGCCGGTTCGAGGCGGTCGTGGTCGAGGAGATCGAACGTGCCGCCCGCTGGACCCGGCAATCCACCCAGCTCGAACACGAACTCGAAACCGTGGGTATCCCGCTGTTCGCTGCCGACGAGGGGCCGATCTCGCTATCGGAGAAGCGCGCCACCCAGATCCTCGTGCGCCGCGTGAAACAGGGTGTGGCCGAGTGGTTCCTGCGTCACACTCTCGAACAATCCTGGGAAGGATACCGCGAACACACCAAACAGGGCTGGAACATCGGCAAAGCCTGCCACGGCTATCGCAACGAGAGACTCCCACACCCGGTCGCCGCGAAACGCGAGGAGGGCCGCACCAAATCCCGGCTCGTCGTCGATACCGAACGCGCACCGGCGGTCGTGCGGATCTTCCAGCTGCGCCACGACGAGAGCCTCGCCTACCAGGTGATCGCGGACCGGCTCAACGCCGACCCCGATCGCTACCCGCCCCCGCAACCCAACAGCGGTAAACGCGCGAAGGGCCGCTGGTCGGGGTCCTCGGTCCGTGAGATCCTGATCAACCCGAAATACACCGGGCACATGGTGTGGAACCGGCGCGCCAGCAAGAAGGGCGGCGCGCTCAACCCACCCGAGAAATGGGTATGGTCACCCGAACCCACTCATGAGCCCCTGATCACCCGCGAGGTGTGGGAAGCGGTGCAGCGCGACCGCACCACCCGCCAGGGGTCGCGGATGAGCGTCAAGAACACCCACCCCGACACCCACCGCACTTATGTGCTGCGCTCGTTCGTGCACCACCAGCAGTGCGCCAAGCGGATGTTCGGCAAAACCCGCAAGGGCTACGGCTACTACACCTGCCAACCCAAACTCGACCTTGTCGGCAAACCCGAGGAGTATGCCGACCACCCCCGCTCGGTGTATGTGCGCGAAGACAAGCTCCTCGACTGCCTCGAGATGTTCTTCAACGAACGCGTCTTCGGGCCGGACCGAGCGACCCTGCTGCGCCACCAGCTACGCGGCCAGTCCTCGACCAAGGTCCATGATCTCGAGCAGCGGTCGGCCGCGATCGAGAAGACCCTCGCCGATATCACCCGACGACAGGACAACCTGCTCACCGAACTCGAATCCCGCCCCATCACCAGTGGTGACGAGGTGTCCGACGCGTGGACCGAACGACTACGCCGCCGCTACACCGAACTCGAACAGCAGCGCCGCACCAAGAACACCGAGCTCGAGACCCTGCGCGAACAGGCGGCCCGCCAGCAACCCGACGAACCCGCTCTCCTGGATCACCTGCCCCGGCTGACGCTGCGTCTCACCCGCGCCCCCGATGTCCTGCAACGCGACCTGTACGAGGCATTCAGCATCAAAATCGTCTACGACCACACCGGCAAACACGTGGCCATCTATGCCACCCTGACCGAAGAAACACTCCCCGCCGCTGCCACAGCCGCCGGAACAATGAACCCCGGTACAACCCCCGAACCAGGGCCAGTACTGCCACCAGCGCACGGCGACAGTACTAGGCAACCCGATTCGCCACGGGAATCCGCTACTTCGGTTGCCCATGTTCTACGTGCCCTCGGCAGGGCACATCGAAGATGGCAACGGGGACGACCTGCTGTTTTCGCGCGGTCAGCTAAGAATCGAAGCCGACTACGGCCTGTAGACGTGCCCAGTTGTGATCATGAGTGGCCTGACCTGTTTTCGGTCCTGGCCCCCCATAAACCCCCCACTTTGGCTGTGTGTTTGATGGATGCCGTCTGCGGACCGCCGTGTCGCAGTTCCGATCCGCCGCGACGGACGATGTGGGAGCAGTCGGCAGTGAGATCCTGTCCGGGCCGCACAGGTGATGGACGTGATCGAAGCGATCATCGCCCTCACCGAGGGCACGCGGGTGTCCTCGACCGCGCTGATCGGGTTCGGCTCGGACTCGGTGATCGAGGTGTCTCCGCTGCCGCGGTGGCGTGGCAGTTCGCCGGGCGCGACCCCGAAGCTCGCGAGAAGGTGCGGCCGACAAGCTGCGGAGTCGATCGTGCGGGAGTGCCGGCGGGAAAGCTGTGGATGAAGGCAGGCACACGCCCGTCCCCACCGACTTATGAGACACGGCCCAGCAACGCCTTCCGAACCGCGTCCAACCATTATTCGCCGACGGTGATGGTGGCGGATTCGTCGTCGGGGACGTGTCCGTTTCCTTCGGCGAGGAGTTCTTCGAGGACCTGTATCGCGCCGCTGATGCGCAGCAGCGTTTCGCGCAGGACCAGGGCCTGTTGTTCGACTTCGGCGAGTTTGACCTGGCCCACTTCGTAGTCGGCGCGCAGGCGGCGCAGGCGCTGTTCGGCTTCTTCGCGCATGGTCACTCCTCGGTGGCGTGGGCGATGCCACGGGTGGCGGGCTGATCATATTCGGCGTGGTGTAGGTAGTGGTCGCGTTCGGCGGGGGATTTCTCCTCCTCGACACGAATGCGGTTGGCCTGGGCCCATTTGTCTTGGCGGACGCCGCTGACCTGCCAGCAGACAGTGGTGTGCGGGCGTTCGCTGCGCAGGGTGAAGGAGTTGTCGCGCACGGGTTCGGCGATGGCGGTGAGAGTGGGTTCGCCGACGACGGTGAGTTGGTAGCCGATGTCGTTGTTGAGGGCGTCGAACCAGTCGGGGAGGGTGACCCGGGCCAAGCCGTCGGCGTCGGTGATCACGGTGCCGCGATAGAGGTTCATCATCTCCGGCGATTCGACGAACGAGTGCGAGAGCAGTTTGGCCTCGGGGTCGAGGGGATGGTCGATGGTGAACCCGCCGCCGCCCTTGCTGAGAGAGCCGGTGATGCGGACATCGCCGAGGAACGTGCCTGCCGGGTTGCCGGAGGCGAGGATGCCGCTGGCGTTGCCCTCGGCCCACACGCCGATATTGCCCTTGGAGAAGATCGCGGATTGGAACGCGCCGAACCCGCCGCTGAATCGGGTGGTGCCCGAGGTCGTGTCCATTTTCAGGCCCCATCCGGCGCCCGTGTTGCCCCAGAACCCGACTTCGGTGTCGGAGGCCATGCCGACGAACGCGCGGTCCTGGCCCGGTCCGCGTTGGAAGAACCAGATGCCCGCCGAACTGTCGGGTCCTTGGCGAACCCGCATGCGGCGGGAGGTGTCGAGCACATTGCCTTCGCCGGGGCTGGAGGAGAACAGATCCGCCCCCGACCACAACCGCGCGACACCGCCGGAGGCGTACCAGACGTAGCGTTGGCCGGCGCCGGGCGCTTCGGTGAAGGTGCCGACGGCGCGATCGGCGAAGGAGAAACCCCCCGCCGGTCCGCCGCTGTGGATCTCGGTGCCTTCGACGTGCAGGATGCGGCGGGCTGGGGCGGCGCCGAGCCCGATGCCGACCGAGCCCGCGACGTCGATGACCAGGCGGTCGAGCCCGGCGCCGACATCGGCGATGTGGAGTTTCGCGTCGCTGCCGGAGTACATGCCGTAGGTGCGGGCGCCGGCGGAAGTGTTGGCCAGGCGCAGCCCCGAACCCCAGCCGGGTCCGGCGGACGTGAGTTTCAGGGCGACGGAATTGGTTGCACCACGGTCGATCTGGAGGGCGGCCTCGGCGGCGGTGGTCAGTGGCGCGCCGAGGGACATGCTCGCCGTCGTGGGGTCGATCGCCCAGGCCAGGCGCGGTGGCTGCCCGGGGGTGAGCAGGTTCAGTTCGAGGCCGCCGTCGGTGCGGGCTGACAGAGCCCCGACGGCCTGCTGGCCGGATTGCAGCGTTCCCGACACCGGTTTGCGCAGTTCGAACCGTTGGCCGTGCCCGCCGACCAGGACGCGTCCCTCGGCGGTGACGCCGGTGACGACGCCGCCCGCGCCCAAGGTGACCTGGGCGAGAACGAGATCCGTGCCCGCGAGCACCCCGGCGGGATCGAGCAGCCGCAGCCACGGCGCGTGCACGAGTGTCGGCGCGTTGCCGAGCAGACCCTCGACGCCGACCTCGCGGGCGCGGACAGTGAGCACTTTCGGTCCGGTGTGATTGCCGGTGGGAAGGACGATTCCGGTGGCGTCCACGGCGGCGGTGGGAACGTCGGTGACGATGTCGGCGTCCACGGTCTGATCGATCACCGCGACACCACCCGCGGCCATCAGCGCCAATCGGCCCGCCTGATCGAACGCGACCCCGGTGCCGATGCGCAGGTCGGGCTGGCCGGCGGTGGCGGTGACGACGTAACCGGCGGCGACGCCGAACAGGTGCAGGGCGGCGTTGGTCGTGCGGGCCGCGGGGATGGTGAAGGTCTCGATGTCGCTCACGGCTTCGGCGTGGGTGGTGTCGCCGTTGCGAACCTTGGGGACGGGGCCGGTGCGGTTCCAGTAGTCGGTGCGGGTCAGCGGTGTGGTCATGGTCGGATCTCCTTGCCGCTCAAGAATTCTCGGAGCGCTGTCGGGCGGCCTCGAGATCGTTGTCGATCATCGCCGCGCGCAGCGCCGGACCGGCCGACTGCTGTTCGGGTGTGGTCGGCTGCAGGTAGTGGCCGCGTTCGCCCTCGGGTTTGTCCTCTTCGACGGCGATGCGGTGCTGGTCGGCCCAGGTGTCGCGGCGCACGCCGGTCACCAGCCACGACACCCGCACTCCGGGAACGTCCGCCCACACCTTGAAGGAGTTCTCGGCGATCTCGTCGGTTACGAAGGCGTGGGCGTTCTCGCCCAGTACGGTCAGTTGATAGGTGAAGTCCCGGTTGAGGGCCTCGAACCAGTCGGGCAGCGCGATCGTGGCCACGCCCCTGGCATCGGTCCGGACGATGCCGCTGTACAGGTTCAGCATCTCCGGCGATTCGACGAACGAGTGCGACAGGTACTTGCCTTCCGGCTGCAGGGGATGGTCGATGCGGAAACCACCGCCGCCCTTGCTGAGTCGGCCGGAGATGGTGACGTCGCCGTCGAAGAACGCTGCGGGACCGACGAATCCGCCTACGACGCCGATGGGGGCGGTGACGGTGAGCCCGCCGTGGACGTTGGTGTGGTTCTGGAGTTCGGATCGTCCGCCGACGGTGATGGCGACGCCGCTGAAGCCGAAGAAGTCGAATTGCCCTGGGCGGGGCACGATCTGGATGGTGCAGTCGTTGGTGTCGAGCTTGAGACCGAACGGGCCGTCGGCGCTGAACAGGCCGATGTGGGTGTCGTCCAGCATGCCGACGTACCCGCCGTCGGCCACAGTGGCGGCGGGTGTGGACTGGTTGAACCAGATCCCGGCGGCGGCGTCGATGCCCCGGCGCACCCGCATCCGTCGGGCGACGTCGAGACCGAGTCCTTCACCGACCATGGCGGCATGTCCGATGGACAACAGTTCCTTCGCCCCGGACACCAGCCGGGCCTTGCCACCGACACTGTTCCATTCCCACCGTTCGCCCGCTTCGGGTTCGGCGACGAATTCCTCGACATCGCGGTCGGCGAACGACAGGCCGCCGCCGGCGCCGCCGCTGTGGACCTGGGAGCCCTCCACGTGCAGCGAGCATTCGGGCAAACCGACTCGAGAGCCGAGCCCGACATTGCCGCCGACGTCGACGGTGACGGCGCGCCGCACGCCGCCGCCGACGGTGAGCGTGACGCCGTCGACGGTGCCGCGGAGCTCACCGAACACGCCCTGGTCGACCGTGAACGTGCCGAGATCGGCTCGGGCGGCGCGCAATTGGAGTCGGTCGGCGGCCAGCCCGGCGAGACGTCGATCGCGGGAGGAGACGTTGGTGACCTTGCCCGCGTCCAGGGTGATCTGGGCGAGCACGATATCGGTGCCCACGACCACGTCGGCGGCGTCGAGGAGCCGCAGCCACGGGGCGTGCACCAGAGTGGGCGCGTTGCCGACCAACCCTTCGACGGCGACTTCGCGGTAGCGGATGGTGAGTACCTTCGGCCCGGTGAGGGTTCCGGTGGGCAGGGCCACTCCTGTGGCGTCGATGGGTGTGGTCGGGACGTCGGACATGGCGTCGGCCGCCACCGTCGGATCGGTCAGGGCGACACCACCGTCGACGAGCACGGCCGCGCGTCCGTCGTCGTCGATCGACACCCCGGTCCCCACTTTCAGCCCGGCCGTGTTCATGGTGGCGGTGACCGCGAGTCCGTCGCCCACCCCCCACAGTCGCAGCGTGGTGAGCGTGGCCCGGGAGTAGGGCAGCACGAAATCCTCGATGTCGGTGACGGTTTCGCCGTGGGTGCTGTCGCCGTTGCGGACCTTCGGGACCGCGCCGGTGCGGTTCCAATAGTCGGTGCGCCTGATGGGCATGTCTCCTCCTATCCGGCGATGATCAAGGTGCCGAGGGTGTGGGCGGGCCGCATGCGGGCCACGATGTCGCCGATGCCGGCGGAGATGGCGCCGATGGCGCGTTCGCGTTTCACCGGGTCCTCGGGCAGGTTGTCCTTCTCGAGATGCACGACCACGCAGAACCGGAACGGGGACAGGCGGGTGAGCACCGGCGCTTCCTGGGGTGATTCGAGTTGGCCGGGGTCGCAGATCACCAGACGTCCGCCCTGGACGGCCATGCCGGTGGGGAACACGAGGTTGCCGTGGTCGCTGATGCGGCGGACGGCGCCCGCCTTGTCGATGCGATACACCGCGGCGGGGGCCGCCACCGTCACCACGCCTTCGCCGGAGGCGAACGGCCGCAGCCCCGCGTCGAGCACGTAGAGCGCGTCCCCGTCGGCAGCGACGACGGCGCTGGGTGACACGAGCGGGTTCCGCGCGGCCAGCATCGGGGTCTGCGTCCAGTTTGTGGGTGAAACGCGTTGCACGCGAACGAGGTTGCCGGGGTCACGACTGTCCTGGTCGCCGCCGTCGCCGATCACCAGGGTGCCGTCGGCGCGCACGTGCAGACTCAACGGCTCCTTGATCGTGGTCAGCGCCACCGGCGCACCGACGGGTTGCCCGGGTCGCACCACGAACACGCGGGGGTTGGCGGGGTCTCCGACGATGTTGCCGCGATCCAGGACTAGCACGTCGCCGCTGCCGTCGACGGCCATGGCCATCGGCCGCACGGTCGGCACGGTGGTCACCAGGGTGGCGGTGGACGCCGTGTAGGGGAAGGGCAGGGAGAACAGTTTCTTGCTGCGGTCGAGGATGAACAGGGTTTCGGGGTCGGCGCCGCGCCGGGGCCGCACGGCGACGGCGACCACGTTGGTGAAGTCGACCGTGCCGGGCGCCAAGGGGGTGGGTATGGGCGGATCGCCGGTGAGATCGAGCGCACCGCTCGGGCTCACCCGCCACACCCGACTGATCAGGGCCGTCACCTGGGTGGCCGCGCCGAAGTCGCCGACGAAGAGGCTGCCGTCACCGCCGACGGCCACGCACCGGGGGCGTACCAGACCGTTCACCAGCACCCGGCTGGCGATGCCGAACGGTTCGCTGAGCGCGGGCCCCTGGGCGACCAGCGCGGTGACCGGCGCGACGCCGACGGGTGAAGGGGTGAGGGTGAGCAGTTTGTCGCCGTCGTCGATGGCGACGCGGGGGCGGATCGTGCTGGTGGACAACAGATCCAGGGCGCTGTCGAGACCGGTCCGCAGGCCGCGCAGACGATGGATGCGGGCGACTTCGGCGGTGGCGCGGCGGCGTTGGTATTCGTCCCAGACCTCGCGGCCCTGCAGGTTCGGGAACTCCAGGGCCACCCACGACGCCAGCCACGGCAGGAACCGTTCCGGCACTCGCCACGGGTCGAACAGTTCGGGGATGCGGCCGATCATGGTGGCGATCGGTTCGTGGTCGTGGGTGCGTCCGTTCACGGTGTGCCGGACGGGGAGGTCGTCGTCGAGGCCGGTGAGGATCTTCTCGAACGCGAGCAGGAACGTGCCGAGCCCGAATTCGGTGTCTCGCACAGGATCCCACAGGACCGGCGGTAGGTGACGCAGGTAGCTGCTGGTCATGGCTACACGACCCGGGCGATGGTGACGGCGTGGTTCGTCGCGGCGCAGACGAGTTCGTAGTCGGCGACGCGCACCGAAGCGCCCAGCGGGGACAGCGGGAACGGCCGTTCGGCCGTTGGGTTCCAATTGGCTATGGTCCCGACGGGATTCAACGGCGGAAAATGGTAGTCGGGAATGTCGGCCTGCAGTTGCAGGGCGCCGATGTAGGCGAGGTTCTCCGGCGGCATGATGGCGCGGAACAGATCCGAGGCGAACACCGGCTGCCCGCATTCCCAGCCGCGCCCATCGGGCCCGCCCCGGGTGGGATGCAGGTACGCGTCGATGCGTGACACGGTGTCGGTCTGGAGGGTTGCCTCGTCGGCGCCCGCGTTGAGTGCGTGCTGCCAGACATTCAGTGTCACAGCGACTTTCACTGGCAGATAGCGCGGCCCCACGACCGTGAGCGCGGCGGTGAGGTCGCGGCGACGATCGAGGTAGGCCCGGACCTCGGCCAGCACGTTCGGGCTGGGTTGCGGTCGGGGCGCGCTCTGATCGGTGACCACCACGACACACACCGTGCCCGGTGCTCGGCTGATGCCGGCGAACGCTTTTGCGGCGCCGTCGAGGGGCGCGAGGGCCCGGGCGGACACCACGTCGGTGGTGGCTTGCCGGGCGAGATTCTCGTAGTCCTCGGCGGTGACGGCGCGATCGCGAGTCTTCAGCACTTCGGGGGCTCGCCGCAGGGTGTCGGCGACGGGTTCCTCGTCGGAGCCGTCGAAACCGGGACCCGGGTTGGTGACCGTTGCGATGCCCGGAATCTGCCCGCCCGCCATCGTGGTTCCCATGACGGCGATCCGTCCCGGCGCCACATTGCCCGACGCGCCACCGGCCACATAGCGGTAGGTGCGGGCCCGTATCTGGGTACCTTCGGGCGGGATGGCCCCATGCCCGTCGCCGGTGCGGGCGTCGAAGTTGCCGAACCGCACCTCACCGGTGACCACGTCGACCTGATACGCCTGCACCTGGCCCGCGGGCAGGTCGTCGACCCGCGCCCATTCCTGCCACACCGGCGGCACCCCCGTGCCGACCTCCACGGCGATCATCGGTCCGCTCGCGTCGGCATAGACCGGTCGTTGCGCGAGGGGGAACCGCTGGAACGGTTGTCCGTCGCTGCTGCCCAACAGTTCCGGTGCGCGGACGGTGAGCGCGTTGCGGGCCGCGGTCGCGTTGAACAGCACGCGATCGAGCCCGACCGTCACCGGCGCCGCCCCCGTGTTCGCGATGCGCAGGCCGAGCCAGCGCAGCGGATCGGTCAGCGGCGCACCGGAAGTCGTGATGCCCGGCCAGCCCGGGTTGGCGGGCCCGTCCGCGCTGGGTCGCTGCGGTTGCCAGGTCGCGGGCACCCGCACGCGCACACTGCCGTCGTGGCGCAGGTTCTCGGTGCCATCGATCGCTCCGGTCACCGGTGTCCACGCCTGCGGTGCGAGGGCGCCGGCGGAGAACACGGTCGACAGGGTCGCGGTGGCGGGCACCGGGTTCGGTTGCAGTTCCAGCGCGATCTCCTCGCCGGTCCCGACGTCGAAGCCCAGACACAGCTGCATCGTCGCGCCCGCGGCGAGGGTCACGGTGACCGCGCCGGTGGGCGGGCCGACGACCAGATCGGTGACATCGCGATAGGTCGTGGGCGCGTTGGTGTAGGGCCCCAACAGGACGGCGTGCTGCAGGTTCACCGGCAGCACCGTGAGATCGGTGTCGGTTTCGAACACCACCGGAGGCGCGGTCTCCGACGGTGCGCTCTGCGCCTGCGCACCCGCGGCGACGACAGTGGGCGCCCCGACGGCCTCGAACCGCAGATAGGTGAGCGCAGGAGTCGGCGGATTCCGGGTGATACCGAGTAGATTCAGGAACGCCAGGTAGTGCTTGTCGGGTACCCGGTTGAGCCGATACAGCATCCCCTCGACCAGCATGGCGAACATCTCGATGACGGTGATCGCCGGGTCGGCCGGGTTGTGGTCGGTCCACTGGGGTGCGTAGCGGGGGAGCAGGGTGCGGACCTCGTCGACGAGGTCCTGCCAGGTGCGGTCGTCCAGGTTGGGCGCCTGGATGCGGCCGCGTTCGCTGGGAAGGTTCATCGCACACGCTCCAGGGAGAACGGATACACCAGGTTGCGCACTTCGGCAGAGGCGCGCAGGCGATAGATCACGGTGACCAGCAGCAGGCCGTTGTGGTTGTCGTTGTCGACCCGCACCTCGACCAGATCGATCCGCGGTTCCCACCTGCGCAGGCAGTCCTCGACGTGGAAGCGGGCCAGATTCGCGGTGGCGGTGTTGTTCGGTGCGAACACCAGCGTGCCCAGGTCGCACCCGAAGTCGGGGCGCATGGCGCGCTCGCCGCGGCGGGTGCCGAGCAGGATGCGGATCGACTCCTCGACCCGTTCGATGCCCGACGATTCCGCCACCCCCGAAAGTCCCAATCGAAAGGGCCAGCTCACGCCCCGGCCGTACACGTCGGCGTCGCTCATGTGATGATCACCTGCCCTGGTAGCAGCTTGATGCTGGTCGCGCCGACCTCGAGGCTGATCGCGGCGGTGGCGGAGAGATTCAGCGTGGTGCGCGCGTCGATGGTGATGGAGCCGTCGGTGGCGTCGAGGGTGATCGAGCTGCCGAGTTTGTCCTCGATCCTCAGCTTCCCGACGTCGAGGGTGTCGTCGAAGGTGATCGTGTGTCCGGCACGGGATCTGATAATGCGTTTGCTGTTCATCCCGTCGGCATTGCCGCCCGGCGGCAGGGCGAGCGCGCTCGCCAGACTGCCCAACACGTAGGGGTGGGCGAGTTCCCCGTTCTCGAACCCGATCAGCACCTGCTCGCCGATCTCGGGCAGCGCGTAGAAACCCATGTTCTTGCCACCCATCGGCCGCGCGCACGGCGCCCAACCGCTGGTGATCGTCGCCGACAGACCCGGGTAGGCCAATTTCACCCGGCCGGTGGGAATCTGCGGCGGAACGTCCATGAGTTCCTTGTTGTCGACCACGGTCGCCACCCACACCCCGAAGAACCGTTCCGCCTTGTTCGGCGACGGCTCCTCCACGATCTGCTTGCGCAGCAGACTCATGATGCTGGAATGGCTGCGCTGGGTGATCTCGAACTCGGTGTGGAATCCGTTCTCGCCCAACCGATGTGTCACCTTGCGGGCCCGGTAGGTGCCGGAGAACCGCTTGCCGACGCCGCGGATCGCGATATAGTCGCCGGCGGTGAGCGTGGGCACCCCGATGCAGGATCCGCTGCCCTCGTAGAGCCCTTCCAGCAGCGTGGCCAGCATCGACTTGGCCAGCACCATGGCGTCGAGGGGGTTCTCGACCTTGTTCGTGCGAATTCCTTTGCGCACCAGAGAAGTAAGCAGATCCATGGCCGAAGTACCCAGGCGTTCCTCGATATTCGTCAAGTCGAAGTCGAACGCCACGGCCATGCCGACGATGGTCTGCGCGAGTTCCTGGTTGTAGCCGCGGATCACCTGGATGCCCGCAAGTCCGGCGCTGGAGATCTTGGGGGAGAAGCTGGTGAGGTTGCGACCCCACTCCAGGACGTGGGCGGCGGTGCGGGGGCGCGGGTACTGGAAGTGCAGCCGATCCCACTGCACGTACACGTCCATGAAATAGCGTTCGGCCCGCGATTTCAGGAATGCCATGTCGCTCTCGGCCTGGATCAGTTTGCGGTGCAGGCCGGGTGTGGGGTCGATCAGCGGGACCAGACCGTTCTCCACCGCGATCCGCGCGGCCACCACGGAGTCGTTGACGAAGGCGTATTCGGTGGGTTCGGGCTGGTTGCGGCGCATCTTGTAGGACTTGTCGTAACCGCTGATCCGCACCACCGGCGGTCCGTCGGACGGGAACGACGGTTCCAGGGCACAGATCTCGCCGAGGAAGGCGGGGACCAGTTCGTCGCCGTAGCCGATGTGGATCTCGACGGTCTTGCCCAGATCGAACAGCGCGGAGTCGAGGAGGGCATTGTCGGGGTTCCGCAGGGTGAGGGCGAAGGTGCCGGCCAGGTCGAGATCGGTTTCGACGGTGAGATCGAGAACCTGTTCGCCGATGTCGGCGGCGACGGTGAGCCCCGAGACGCGGATGTCGTAGCGGGGGGCGTAGAAGATGGTCATGTCGGCTCCTCACCCGCGTCCGGGCACGACCAGGCGGGTGCCCGGCGCGAGATCGAACGGGTCGTCGACATCGTTGAGTTCGGCCAGCTCCCGCCACCGCTTCGGGTCACCCAGCAGCACCGCCGACACGCCCTGCAACGTCTCCCCGACACCGACCACGTGCACTCGCGCGTTCCCAGCGGCCACGTCGCGGGCGAGATCGACGGCCTGCCGGGTCGCTCCGGCGACCGTCGGCGATCCGAGGAACAGGCCGCGTTCGACCTGTACAGACACCTCGACATACTCCTGCAATCGGACCGACAGGTACGAGCGCACCGGTCGACCGTCGGGCCGGAAATGGGTGAACCGCTGTCCGGCGTCGACCAGCACACAGCGAAACGCGAAGGACCCCAGCACGAACACCAGCACCGGCGGGGCATGGGTATCGGGCCGTTTGTCGAGCAACCGGACGATCCGCGCGGTGTGGGCGCGCACATCCTGTCCGGTCTCGTAGGTGTCGAAGAAGAGTTCCATCGACAGCGTGCGGGTCTTGCCCCGCACGTACTGCAGCGGGGAGGCGTCGAGTCCGGGGATACCGACCTCGGCGAAGGTGTTGCCCTGGTCGAGCTTCATCTCCTCCGGGTTGTACATCACCGACACCGATTCGCCGGTGGAGGTGTCGAGGATACCGGCGCGCGCCAGCTGGTTACTCATCCTCAGGCCCCCCGTTCGAAATCACTGCGCAGCTGGCGTTTCAATTCGTGGAACAGGCTGCGCCGCAACGAATCCAGATCCGGGGGATTCGCCGGCGCTGCGGTGGTGTCGCGCTCGACCGAGGCGGCCATCGCCGGAGCCGGTGACGGCACGGCCGCCGAGGGCGCAGGGGTAGGCGCGGGTTCGGTCGGCAGCGGCACCGCCCGCGCTGTTCCCGGAACCGTTCGGACCGGCATGGCCGGTAGGCGGTGAGCAGGCGCGGCGGGAGCGGGCGCACTGTCGCGAACAGCGATCCGCTCGACCTCGTCGGCGATGAACTCCTCCACGGTGCGGCTCGATTCGCCGTCGCGATGGGCCGGGGGCATCGGCCGGGCGGCTGCCGCGGCGTGGGTGAGTTCGTGGGCGAGCAGGCCGAACCCGTCGGAAGTCTGTGGGACGTAACGGTCTTTTCGGAAGTACACGTCCTGGCCGACGGTCACCGCGTCGGCGTGATGGTTGCGGGCCACCGTGTCGGCGTGCGGGCCGTCGTGGACGCGCACGGGAGGGGCATCGAGTCCGGTGACCCGCTCATAGCGGGCGCGCACGTCGTCGGGGATGGCGCGACCCGGTGGGGGTTCGTCGTCGGTCTCCGGCCGTGGTCGGGCCGCTGCGGTGAAATCGACGGTGCCCGTGTCGGATTCGACCCTCTCGAAACGCCCGTCGGCCGAGACGGACAGCTGGTCGACGTGTTCGAGCAGGGTCCGCAGGGCAGGCGCCCACGACGGTTCCCGACCGTGCGCGGCGAGTATCCGCCGGGCCAACCGGTCCAGCCGCAGACCCCACGTGTCGAACTCGTCGCTCACCACGGCGACCGCCCGGAATCGCGTGTCAGGGCCGCGAATTCGTCGACCCAGCGTCGCCGCTCGGCGTGATCGAGCGACACCGTCTCGGTGAGGGTCCAGTGCGACCAGTTACCCAAGATGGCTACCTCCTGGTAGACCCCGGCCAGGGGGTAGCCTACGATCCCCCCAACGGCGGCACCTCCACCTCGTGATCGTGCGCGCAACTGGGGCAGCGCACCGTCAGCACCTGCCTGCTCAATCCGTTCACCCGGTTGTAGAGGTCCTGCAGATACGCCAGGTCCTCGGAGAACAGGCCCTCGATCACGCCGGCGTTCACCTCCGACATGCCCTCGAGTTTCGTCACCACCCGTGCCAACAGGATCACGATCAGATAGGCGGGCCAGTTCTGTACCCGCGGATCCTTGAGCGGATAGATCTCGTCGGCCGCGGTCGCCAACCGCATCACCCCACGCCGGTGCACACTGCCGTCGGGATCGACATACCCCTTGGGCAGTTCGAAGTCGAACTCGGTGACCAGCACGCTCACGCCTTCGTCGTGGTGAAGCTCGTCAGACCCTCGTGGGCCAGCACGAGCGTCGCGATCGCGATGTCGCCCTTCTGGCTCAACGCCGGGCCCTCCCATTTCGACGGCCACGCGTTGACGAAGTTCCAGCGGGCCCGTTCGGTGTGGTTGTCGAGGTCGAACACCACGATGGAACCATTGCGGCGCACCACGTTTCCGTTGACGATGTCCTGGCGCCACTGCCACAGTTCGGTCGAATCGGTGACACCCCATTTCAGGGTGATGTCGGTGAAGGTGGTCTTGCCGGGCAACCTCGTATGCCCGCCGGTACCGCCGCCCACGCCGCCGAGCGGGCGTGGGCCGTCGAGCACCTCGGTGGTGGAGCCGAGGCCGCTGCATTCGGTGAAACTCACCGGCTCCCGCAGCCCCACGATGGTGACGATGAAATTGAACGCGCGAAACGGGTCGACGCGCTGTCCGGTCGCAGCCATGGTCGTCTCCTAGCTCTCGGCGACCTGAGCGCCGCCGTCCCACATGCCCACTCGGAACATCACGTATTCGGCCGGATGCACCGGCGCCACCCCGATCTCGCCGAACACCTGACCCAGCGCCCGGCTGGCGGGCGGATTGAGTTCGTCGTCGATCTTCACGTAGAACGCCTCGTCGGCGGTCGCGCCGAACAGCGCCCCCGACTGCCACACCCGGGTCAGGAACTCCGAGATCGACAGCTCGAGGCGTTTCCACAGTGCCTTGTCGTTGGGCTCGAACACCGCCCAATTCGTCCCGGCGACAATCGAATCCTCGATGAACGACATCAACCGGCGCACGTTCAGATGCCGCCACGGCGTCTCGTCGGTGATAGTGCGCGCACCCCACACCAGCGGCCGCGTCCGTCCCGGGAACACCCGCAACGCGTTGATGTTGAGGTTGTTGAGCACGCCGTGTTGGGTGCTGTCGAGTACGAACCCCAACCCCACCGCCCCGACCACCGGCTCGTTGGCGGGCGCCTTGTGCACGCCGCGCTGCCCGTCGGTGCGCGCGATCAGTCCAGCGACGTGACCCGACGGCGGCACCGCGAACAACTTCGTCGAGTCCTGTGGGTCCGGTACGGTGATCCACGGCCAATACAGGGCGCCGAACCCGCTCTTGGAACTGAGTTCACTGCGTTGTTTGCGCAGGGGCCCATCGGGTTTCAACGGATCGTTGTCGGGTGCGCCGTCGAGGATGGCGACCCGGTCGGTGAGTTCGGTGCAGTGGCCGACCACCTTCATCTGCGTCGTCGCGTCGATCACCCCGGGCAACGCCACCAGGCTCACGTCCTGCAGCGCCCGCAGATTCGCGAGTGCCGCGTCGACGCCCGCGTTGTCCTTGATCGGCACGACATAGACCAGTGATCCGCCGTTCTCGAAGAATCCGCGCACCGCGAAGGGCAACGATTTTGTCTTGTCGAATCCACCGAACCTTTCCACATAGGCGGTCCAGTTGGTGATCGGCACGGGTTTGCCGATATCGGCGTCGACCGGATTCTTGACCACGGTGCCGATCAGCGCCGCCGTGCTCGTCCCCGCCGCGGCAATGGGCCCGGTGGCGACGATCTCCTCGATGTAGACGCCGGGTGCTCTGAGCGTGAGGTCGGCCATGTTCTCTCCATTCCCTGCGGGGCGTCACGGGGCGGGCAGCACCATGTGATGAATCTGTCCGGTCGCGCGATATCGCACCGGTTGCTGGAAATCGGAGTGCGCCGGCGCCTGCACCTTCACCGTGTAGTCACCGAAGTCCAGCGCGGTGAATCTGAAACGTCCGCGTTGATCCGACACGGTCGCTATGTTTTTCTCCAGCACGCTCACCGTGGCGCCGGGTACGGCGGTCAGCGCGGCATCGAGCACGCGCCCCACGAACGCCGGGAATTCGCGCGAGGCCGCCTCCACCGACACGTGCCGCACCGGCGAGAGGGGTTCGGGATCGGGCACCGGGGGCGGGGTGAGCGTCACCGTGACGGAGAACCCCGGACGCGGCGGCACCCCGAGCGCGCTCCAGAAATGGGCGAAACTCTCGTCGGTGCGCAGCGTCGCGACCTGCGTGGTCACCGGATAGATCTGCGGGGGAGTGCGCAACGAACCCACGAGGCGTTCGTCGTTCAACACCGGGAAGCGGGCGAGCCAACCCAGCGCGGCGCCGAGCAGTTTGTGTTCCTCGGCCACCCGCAGATCCCCGTTCTGACCGGACCATGCCGTCACCAGATAGGTGCAGTCGACGCGGATCGGCGCGGGAGCCGTGACGAAATTCTCGCCCACCCGATCCACCAGCGGAACACTCGAATGCAGTGTGCGATTCTCCTGCACGCCGTGCAGGAAGAAATTCATCGTGGCCGGAGTGGGATGGAAATCCTTGTCGGGCGTCCGAAAACTCACCTCGGCCGCGCGGAGTTCGGGGGGAGCACCCGCCTCGGTGATCAGTGCGGACAGTGACGCGTCAAGATCTTGGAACATCGTGATGACTCATCGCAGCGGCCATCCGAAACGGTCCTTCCACGGGTGCTGCCGAAATACGAGAACTCGGAAAACCGATCGCCGAGTCGTCCGAATCGGCGGTGATTCGGATTTCATCGCGATCCAAGAGGCGAGGTGAATTCTACACCCCACCAGGCTGTTTCGACCAGGGTTCAGGTATCGACTTGTCGGCGCCCCCGGATCTAGAATGAATGGGCGCGCGACCAATCCGAACGACCGGGCGGAGATGTCATGTCCCAGCACCTGGCCGCCTTCCACACGGGTGCGGTGCCGTCCACGGCCGATCCGCGTCCGTCGTTCGCGCGGTTGGACGGGCTGCTCACGCACGCTCTCGCCGCGCTGGAACCGGGCGACCCGTTCACGGGGCTGTACCTCACTCCCGTGCAGGCCGATCGGGCCTTGTCGGCGGCCGGCGCCAATCCCGGTGCGCTGCAGCGTGATCCGAGTTGGGACCACATCCGCGCCGCCGAACAGCCGTGGGACTGGCTACGCGCCACCTATCGGCTCACCGAGTTCGAACTCGATGTCGTGCTCGTGGCGTTGGCGCCCGAACTCGACCTCCGCTACGGGCGGGTCCTCGGCTACCTCAACGACGATCTCGGACGCCCCTGGCCCACCGTCGACCTGCTGCTGCGCCTGCTCAGCGCGGACCGCGACGAAAGAGTGTCCCGCCGAGCTTGTTTCGCACCCGGCGCCTCGCTGGTGCGGTGCCGGGTGATCGAACTCGTGCCCGACCAGCACTCGCCGAACCTGCTCGCCCACGGTGTGCGCCTGGACCAGCAGATCACCGACATGCTGCTGGGCCAAGGCGGATTGGACCGCCGGCTCACCGTGTGCGCGTCACTCACCCGCCCCGAACCGGTCCCCGTGCCGGACGAACTGGCGCAGCACGGCAGCGGAGTCCTCTACTTCCACGGGCCACCGGAGACGGGTCGCCGCGCCGCCGCCGCGGCACTGGCCGCCTATCTGGACCGACCCCTGTTGGAGTTCCGGCCCGCCTACGCATCGGTCGACCTGGTGCCTACCGTGCTGCGCGAACAGCAACTGCACGCGGCGGTCCTGCTGGTCGACCTCGACGCCGAACCCACGGTGGCGGCCGCCCTCACCGAACAGCTACGCGGCACAACACAACTCACCGTCCTCACCGGAACCCGAACCTGGCCGCCGACACCCGGCGCACCGCCCGACGTGCACATCGTCCCATTCGATACACCGGACTACCATGCCCGCCGAGAAGCCTGGGACTGCGCGGTTCCCGGCGCCGACCCCGCCGCACTGGACGCCCTCGCCGGCCTCTTCCGCCTCACCACCGCCCGCATCCGGTCCGCTGCCGCCACCGCCCGTGCCCAATGCGAGAACCCCACGCGCGCAGACCTGTTCGCTGCCGCCCGGGCCCACAGTGGCGGCGACCTCACCGCCCTCGCTCACCGCATCGACCCCCGCTGCGGCTGGGACGATCTCGTGCTCCCCGCCGCCGCCCGCGACGACCTGCACGCCCTGTGCCTGCGTGTCACCCACCGTGACCGTGTACTCGGCGACTGGGGATTCACCACCCCCGCCCGCGGCGTCACCGCCTTGTTCGCGGGCCCGTCCGGCACCGGCAAGACCATGGCGGCCGAGGTGATCGCCCGCGAACTGGGCATCGCCCTCTACAAGATCAACCTGTCCACCGTGGTCAGCAAATACATCGGCGAAACCGAGAAGAACCTCGAACGCGTCTTCACCACCGCCCGCGAGGCCAACGCCTGCCTGCTCTTCGACGAAGCCGACGCCCTGTTCGGCAAACGGTCCGCCGTCCGCGACGCCCACGACCGATACGCCAACCTGGAGATCTCCTACCTGCTGCAACGCATGGAACACCACGACGGCCTCTCGATCCTCACCACCAACCTGCGCGCCCACCTCGACGAGGCATTCGTGCGGCGCCTGCACTTCGTGGTCGAGTTCGGGCTGCCCACCGAGGAGGACCGTTGCCGCATCTGGGAACGCCGCCTACCCGTCTCTGCCCCACGAGACCCGGACATCGATCTCGACCTGCTGGCCCGCGACTTCCCGCTGCCCGGCGGAAACATCAGCAATATCGTCCTGGCCGCCGCGTTCCTGGCCGCCGCCGACAACACATCCGTGGGGATGGGCCACCTGCTCACCGCCGTCCGCGCCGAGTACCGCAAGATGGGCAAAGTCGTTCCCGCGCAGCATGATTCCGGCTCAGCATGAGCAAGGCGGCCCGCGCCCACATCGAACTCGCCCGCCCGGCGGTCCCGACCTCCGCCGCCCCGACCCACGCCGGCCTCGGCAACAACGCCCTGCAGCGCGCGCTGCAACCCCTGATCAACCCGGGCCACCCGCTGCCCACCGACCTGCGCACCACCATGGAACAGGGCTTCGGCCGCGACCTCGGCCACGTCCGCCTGCACGCCGACTCCCTCGCCGCCGACTCCGCCGCCGCCGTCGGCGCCCGCGCCTACACCCTCGGCCGGCACGTCGTCTTCGGCCGCGACTGTTTCGACGACTCCGGCACGAGCCGTGCCCTGCTCGCCCATGAACTCGCCCATGTCGTCCAACAGGACCGCGGTTCCGACCGAGCCTCCGGTCCCGCCCACGAGCAGGCCGCCGATTCCGCGGCGACCGCGGTCCTCACCGGCGAGAAGTCTGTGGACGCCGGGGTGGGCAGCCGTCCCGGACTGGCTCGCAGCGCCGAAGGCGAGGGTGGGGGACTGATGGCGGGCATCATCGGCAAGGGCAAGGCGCGCGTGGTCGACAAGATACTCACCGAACTCGGCCTGCCCGGTGGCAACGGCATCGCCCAACAAGCCGTCGCGGGATTCGTCGGCGAGCTCGTCGACCAGTTCAAGGACGAGAAGAGCGAGGCGGCGGCGTTTCTCGCCCGTGTGGCGACCATGAACCGCGACGACGCGGGGCAGTTCGTCAAAGGCTACCTGACCGGGCTGATCGAGGGCGTGGCCAGTCCCGTCACCGACCTGATCGGGTTGGCCGCGTTCGGCGAACACGTCTCCGACATGCGAAACAAACTGATAGCCAGCATCTTCCGCGGCAAGGGCGACCTGCTGGCCGACGCCGACGAACTACTCACCCTGGTCAAAGGCATGCTGCCCGACTGGCGCAAGGCGTGGTCGGACGCGAAGGCCCACCCCAAAGCCACCGTGATGGCGGTGCTGACAGTACGGGAGAAACTGCACGACAACGCTCTCGAGATGGCCCACAAGATCGGCAAGTCGGGCGCGAAATCCCTTGTCGCGTCGTTCAACGCGCCGTTCACGAACCCCGAGGCCAAACAGGACTTTCCGGGTGTCACCAGCCTGGCCCAACCGGCGACAGCTGCCGTCGCGACAGGCGGGGCGATCATGCAGCGTATCCGCAATACGCCGTGGTCTCAGGTCGGTGGAAAGGTCGGCTATGTGGTCGGATTCGTGGGCGTTCAGGTTGCGCTGTTGGCGTTCACCGAAGGGCTCGGTAACCTGATCGAACAGGTCGCGGCGAAACTCGGCAGCGTCGCCGGGACACTGTCGAAGCTGAGCAAGCCGATCGGCACGGCGGCTGCCCGTGTTGCCGAATTCGTCGCCGAGATCGGCAAAGCGGTCGGCGCGGGGGAGGCGTTGATCGGGAAGCTGCTGGCGAAAGCGGTCAAGCCGCTGGAGTCGGTGTTCGGACCGATCCTCGCGCCGTTGGGCAAGGCCATGCAGCAGCTGCAGAAGTTCCTGCGCAAGATGCTCGGTGTGGCGGAGAAGGACGCGGTGGTATTGGCCGAAGGCGCTGCCGAAGCCCTGGCGCACGCGCCCGGTGCGCCCACCCCGAAGCCCGCACCCAAACCCGCGCCGAAGGCGACCGGTCCCGCCAAGCCGGAGCAGGTGGTTCCCAAGGCCGAAAAGACGCCTGCCGCACCGAAACCCGAGCCGGAGCCGGTCGTGGCGAAGCCCGAACCCGCGCCGTCGCCCACCCCCGAACCCGTTCCGGTCCCGAAACCGGAATCCGCACCGGTGGGTCCCCGGCCGGAATCGCCCGAACCCAGCTTTCCCGCACCGCCGAATCCGGTGAAACACGCTGAGCCGCAACCATTCCGAACCCCGGAACAGCGACCCGCCTATCCACCTGCACCCCCGGAGAAGACCCCCGCCCCACCGCGCCAACCGACCCGCCGCGACCCGTCCCCGTTCAAGGATCCCGACCCGGCGCCCCCGAAGAAGGACCCGTTCGAAGTCGACCCGCGCTTCCGCAAGAAGCCGCCTCCGACGGAATCGGCCACCCCCGAACCGGATCTCGAGCCACCGATAGACCTCGCCTCGCGCCGCCGCACCAAACTTCCCGACGTCCGCGACAACCCCTACATCGAGCTCGACGCCCCACCCGCCAACGATGTCGCCAGTCGCTACGCCAAGTCCGCCGACGGCTACATCCCACCCGAACCCGACCTGCCCACACCTCCCCCCGACCTCCACATCGCGCGCCCACCCGCGCCGGACACCCCGATGGCCGCAGCCCCGCGCCCCACGATCGAACCCCCGCGCCCCCTCACCCCGGCCCAACGCCAGATCACCCCGAGCAACCCGACGATCCATCCTCGGAAGCCGTCACCACCCCCGGTCATCGACCAGTCGACCCGCTACCAGAAGATCGACCCCGGGGTCAGCGGCAACGACCGCGTCAACATCCAGAAGCAGTCCGCCGAGTTCGAACAATGGCTCAACGACGCGTTCGCCAAGGAATACCCGACGGGCACCCGCTCCCAGGTCACCATCTTCAACGAGGCCGAATACACCTACGGCACACCGGGCGCGTCCCGCCTCGACACCGTCGTCGACCCGCTGAAACTGTCCATCGACGCCAAGAAGTACGGCAACCTGCACCTGCGGGGCAACCGTACCCGCCTCATCGACAACATCGTCGACCAGGCCACCGAACGCGCCGCCTCCCGCAACCTGCCCAAGGGCTATTCCCAAGCGGTGGTGATCGACGGCCGCGGCCAGAAACTCTCCGACACGATGCTCAACGAACTCATCGACGGCATCGTCGCCAACTCCCACGGCACCATCGCCCGCCAGCACATCTGGATCGTGCTCGACTGACAGGAGTCCCGATGCCTCTGGTCGTTGTCGCCGGCGCGACGATCACCTGCTCCCATCTCGGAACCAAGTTCCTCACGCGCAGCGATACCACCCACACCATCGCGGGCAAGGCGATCATGACTGCGGGCAGCGAGATCGGCGTGAAGTTCACATCGCCCAACGATCCCCCCGGCGACGGCCTCGAAATACCATGCAGCGCGCAGAGTGGCGGTGTGTTCGTCCCGTGCACGATCGCCGCCCCGACCACAGGAGTGTCGGTGAAAGCCAAGGTCGGCGCCCTGCCGGTGCTCTTGGCGACCAGTACCGGTGTCACCGCGAGCGCGACCGGCCCGGGCACCTGGAAGGTTACCGATCCCGGTCAGACCGTCGCCGACTGGATATGACCGAGCGCCCCTGTAGCACAGCGAATGTCGCGGTGTCGGGACAGTCACGAGAATCCGACCTCTCGAACGCACCGGTTCGATGCGACGCTCCCGCGCGGGGCCGGCGGCGATTCACCCGGCCCGCGCTCGAGGTGGGGGTGAACGTCGAGCGGGCACGGAGTTGGCACGGCGGCAGCGTCCGAAAGCGACCGGTCGGTTGTAAATCGTTGGGGTGGAAGGGAATCGGATTGCAATCCATCCGCGCGGCCACCGCGAATACCCTGTGATCGGCAGCGCCGCGCTGGGGTCTGGCATCGTCACCGGTAGCGGCATGGGCTCGAGCCTGATCGGCCTCGGTTCCAGCGGCAGTGTCGGCTCGGGCTCGGCCGGTGCGGGCAGTGTGGCGGTCGGCAGCGCCGCGACCGGCAGCGCCCTGCTGACCTGCACGCTGTTGCTTCCGGTCCCGGGTCTGCCGGAGCCCGGTATCCCCCTGATCATTCCACCGGCAGCGGTGGCAGCAAGCGGCACAACGCATGCTGTGCCGTGATGGCCTGTCCGCGCGAGCAACGGAACCGGCGGTAGCTGAGATGAGCGCGTCCGCGCGCAGCCCAATAACGTTCGACAGGAACGCCAACAGACTCGTATCCGGCTGTGAAGCAAGAACTTCCGCGTAGTTGGACAAGTCCACGCGCATCGGCCAGCGCAGGTTGCGCGGTTCGGGTATGTCGTTGCGTGTCAGTGCTTTTCGGGTTGCCTCGACATGGCGGAGACATCTGGCGTCATAGGACCGCGACCCAGCAGCGCAGCGCGATAGATCTGAGCGATCAGGGAGCTCAGCGTCGATTTGCCCTGCCCTGGGCCGCCGATGATCACCCAATGTGGTTGCTGGATCCGATCGGGCAGGTCCCGGCGGAGCACGGCGTCGCCGTGTCCGATGATGTGCGCCACCGTCTGGACAGGTGTCGAACGAACAGTGACGTAGTTCCCGACATCACCAGTGTCGGTGAGGGATCCGGGGAGGTCGATCCCGACTTCTTCCAGTTTCGCCCGCTGACCTGCTGCTCCCGACTCGCTGAACCGTATCCAGTGCTCGTTGCGCAAGCATTGCCCGGCGTGGAGTCGCATCTTCGTGGCGAGGTCGGGCAGTGCGGGACCGGGGGCGTGGTCGGCGACGCGTGCCAATACGTCACCGACGGTGAGTAGTGCCGGAAAGGCGTGGCGCACTGCGTCATTGCTGTCGAGGTAGGTGCAGATCTGGTCGGCATGCCAGATTCGAAAGTCTCGTATGCGCAACTCAGAGACGGCATCTCCGGGATCGGTCAGGCGTGCGTTGATATGCGCGGTGGGTGTGTCTATGCCACCGGTCACCCCGACGGGCGACAGTCGAACATTTGAGGCGATGACCAGGTATTGCGGTGCGCGAGTACGTGTTTGTTTACCCATCGCCGCGACCCAACGGTCGAGTTCGGTGTCGATCTGCTTCCTTAGCCAGGTGGCGTTGTCCTTAGGGCTGCGCTGGTGGCGATGAAACTTGGCTTGTAGAACCGTGTACCCGCTCCACTGACCCGACGGCTCGAAGGTGGTAGAGGACCAATTGATCGGGCCGTCAAACGTTGCCTCCCGGCCGCCATCGGCGCCGTCACCGAACGCCTGGACGCCGGGTCCGAGGACGTGGGCAGCTAAACTGACGACTAACTGCTCGAACGCGCGGTCGCCGAGCCGATCGATGTCATAGTCGGGCACCGAACCATGATGCCTCCAATCACGCCCGGGCGCACAAAGGTCGAACAGGCTGCGTTTGGCGTGGGGACTGCTGCACGATCGGGTGGCAGCGTGACCCGCCCCTCGCGGGAAACGTGCTGCGCCGCAGCCTCCTCGGCTCGCGAGGCGCCGCCGCTGACCCCTGAACTCAGGTGGATGCCTAGCACCGAGGAGATCGTCGTTTCCAGTGCGGGCACATCCGTGCCGCCGAGGCGGGCGCCGCCCTGTCCGAAGCGGCAGAGTTCCTGCGCGGCTGAGCTCTCCCCGATCCCGGGGAGAATCGGAGGCAGCGGCTCAGCGCAGGTTGGGTCAGTCCGCGTGTCTGGCTTCATCGATTGCACCGAGGTGAGGGTGGATGAGTACGATCGGCGTGCGTCCGGCAAATAGCCAGTGGAGCGACGCGTGTATCTGAGCCGTTTACGCGTTCAAGGGTTGCGGGCGAGTGCAGAACTGCCGCTCGAGGTGCGCGTCCCTGGGCGCACGCCCAACAATGCCCAGCCTCAGCCGCCGCACTCGAACAGATCTTCCTCGACACGGGATTCCCGCCCGGCGCTTACATCAACCTCTACGCCACTCGCGAGCAGCTGCAAACCCTCACCGCTGACCGCCGAGTTCAGGGCGTGTCGTTGACCGGGTCCGAAGCCGCCGGCGCCGCCATCGCCGAGACTGCCGGACGGCACCTGAAGAAGGTGGTCCTGGAGCTGGGCGGATCAGATCCCTTCATCGTCTTGAGCACCTCCGACCTCGACGCAACCGTCGAAGCAGCTGCGGCCGGGAGGCTGGCTGCCAACAACGGCCAGGCCTGCAACGCCGCCAACGACTTGTCATTGTCGACGACCTCTACGAGGAATTCGTCGCGAAGTTCACCGACCATCCTTGCCTGTGTGGTGACTTGGCCGTCTGGATCACACGGCCCGCGCCCCACGGGGATGTCCGTGATCGCCCGTGGGGCTTCTCCTGTCATCTCGACGGCTCCTCAGGTTGCCATGGGTGTCGTCGGAGGGCGGGTCTCCGCGGTCAGTGTCTGCTGGGGAGTTGCGTGCGGCTGTGACAGGGAACGAGCTCGGAAGCGCCCCACGGAAACCCCACACTTTTGACCGAAATCTATGCGAATTCATGCGAATCGTTGAGAAGAGTCATTGCGCGAAAACCCCTGGACCTGAGCAATATTGGGTACTTCTGGGTAGGATCTGGACAACTGGAACGCGCGTCAGTAGGTCCGGTGGCGTGGTCGTGTTGCTACACCCGACACCGGCCACCGAAATCAGTCCGATCAATGCGGCTGCAGCTACGACTCGGGCTCTAGTAGTCACTATGTGGCGGCTCCTTGTACTTACCAAAGCGTTCCCCAGCCGCAGCGCGTTGCTCGCCCGACCTCGGGCATTCCGAGGCGTCCTATGAGAGTGGGGTACACCCCAACTAGACGCTCGGACCGAACCGTTTCGCGTCCGAATAGAGCCGGTATCCGATGGATTCATGTCTATTGCACCCAACTCGGTGGCGATGAGGGCGGGCGTGGGCGAACGCCAACAGGGCCAGATCTCCTCGGAAGATGCCGGCTCGGTCGGGGTGATCCAAGGTGATTGCAGGCCTGAGCCGGTGTGTAGGTTCGGCCATCGCCCAACTCGCCTCGTTCTCCCCAGAGCGCCGCGCTCCTACCCGTACCACCCTCGAGATCGAACGTTCGAATGCGCTCGGGTCCGCTCGTTCACCGATTCTCTGAGCGCCACTGCCATGCGTTGGCTTGTGCGGTCGGCAATGTCTGATGATGCTCGCTGTAACGGTGATCTGAGGGGTCCTGTTGACAAGCGTTGACCCCGCCCTCGAATGCGTCCTCTGACCCCGAGTCGCCCACCCGGCCGTCCTGGAATCGGGTGTCGACACCTCCGATTATATTGTCGTGGTGACGGTTTGGGTGGTTGAGGGGCGGGGGAAGCGGCAGGGGAGTGCGAGACCTGAACGCAACCAGGATGTCTCCGGCGGCATCATCGAACCCCGGCGCGAGTGTGCTTCAGTCGAACAGGCGCAGAGCCTCCACCGGGCAGCTGTCGACCGCCAGCCGCACGTCGTAGAGTTCGGCTTCGGCTACCTGGTTCGTCAGCACCGTCACGTTGCCTTCGTCGTCGACCCGAAATATGTCGGGCAGCAATGCTTCGCACATGCCGTGGCCCTCGCAACGGGTGCGGTCGGCGGCGATCTTCATGTGGACACCGAGGCGCCGAGGTGTTCGAGTCGGATGGGTAGGCCATCGAGGGGGACTGGGCCGGTCGCCCAGCCCATCGGCGGCGTGTAGTCGGCGGGCACGGTCCAGCGGTAGTGCAACAGCATGCGGTGCATGATCGCCTTGACTGTCATACCGCCGAAATAGAGTCCGATGCATTTGTGTGCGCCACCACCGAAAGGGGCCCAGGTATAGCGGTGAGCCTTGTCCTCGTGCCGTTCGGCCGTGAACCGTTCGGGATCGAACACGTCGGGGTCGTTCCACCAGCGTGCCTGACGCATGGCCGAGTACGAGCCGATCATCACCAAGGTGTCAGCGGGGACGAACTGACCCTGAATCGCGGTATCCCGCACGGTTTCGCGGATCTGCTGCCCGACAGGGGAGTACATCCGCAGAATCTCTTTGAAGACCAGATCCAGGGTCGGCAGCCGGTCCAGATCGGCATAGTCGAGTGACTCCTTGCCCAACGCCTGCGATTCGGCGCGCAGCCGGTCCTGCCATTCGGGATGCAACCCGAGCTGATACCCCATCATCGACACCGCGATCGTGCTGGTGTCGTGCGCGCCGAGCAGGACGAAGATCAGATGGTCGACGATATCCTGGTCGGTGAATGTATGGCCCTCCTCGGATGCGGTGCGGCACAACACGCTGAACAGATCCTCGCCATTTCCCGCGCGTTTGGCAGGCAGCTCGCGACGACAGTGATCTTCCAGTACTGCGCGCCCGCGCAGTCCGCGTGCCCACAGACCGCCGGGCAGATTCGTGCGCACCAGCGCCTGGCCGCCACGCACCGCATCGATGAACGCCCGCTCCAGCCCGGCGGCTTCCGACCCGAGATTCGCCCCCATGAACACTTCCGAGGACAAGCCGAGTAGCAGGCGTTTGGCCGCCGGATAGAGCTGGAAATCGCGATTCGGTGTCCAGTCGCGCATACCGCGCTCGATGGCCGGGCTGGTGATATCGAGATAGCCGACCAACCGCGGCCGGGTGAAGGCCTGCTGCAAAATCCGACGGTGGTAGCGGTGTTCCTCGAAGTCGCGCAGCAGGATGCCGCCGTGGAAGAACGGGCCGATGAAGAAGGTGTAGCCGCGCTGCGCGGAATACACCTTGTCGCGGTCGGCGAGTACCTCTTCGGCGGCCTCCGGTCCGGCGACCATGACAACGCGTCGCCCGACAAGTCCGGCCCAGTGCACCGGCCCATACTTGTCGAAACGGCGGCGGGCGAAATCGAGACTGTCGCTCATCGCGGGTATTGCGTGCCCGATGAGCGGGACACCGTAATCGCCCATGATCGGACGTAATCCGCTGCCGGGCAGCGGGTCTGCCAGCGCGCGGGTCTGCGAAGGATATCGCTCGGCGATAGCGGATACGGCGGATTTTGCCCGTCGGCCCAGGGTCGACATCATGTTCGTTGTCCTCTCGCACCGTTGCGATGTGGTGTGACTTGGAACATACAGGAATCAGTCGTTTCCGTAAACGATTGATTCCTGTTTCCGATCCGGCATACTGAGGCTTGTGACACGGGCAGCGACCGGCATCTATCGCGGCACCTCGGCCGAACAACGACGCGACGAACGCCGCCAGCGGCTGATGGACGCTGCCCTCGACATCATCGGCACCCAAGGCTGGGCTGCGACCACCGTGCGCGGAGTCTGCGAACAGGCCAAGGTCGGTCCGCGGTTCTTCTACGAGAGCTTCGACGACCTCGACGCACTCGCCGTCGCCGTACACGACGAGATCATCGAAACCGCGATCCGCAGCTCACTGGACGCACTCGCCGCCGCGCCAGATGACATCGCAGCCAAAACGCGGGCAGCCGTCACCGCGATCCTCAATTCCGTCGTCGACGACCCCCGCCGCGCCCGCATCGCTTTCGCCGAGGCGCACGGCAGCGAAATCCTGATGCGCCGCCGCGCCGCCGCCATGCGCACTATCGCCGACGTCGTCGCCGAACAGGAACGCGCACTGCTCGACCCGCCGGCCGGCAGTGAAACCCTGGTCCGTGCGGTCTCTCTGATGATCACCGGCGGCGCCGCCGAATTGGTCCTGGCCTGGCTCGACGGCGGTATGGAAATCAGCCGCGACGAACTGATCAACCTGTGCGTCGAATTCGTGCTGACCTTTGCCGACAACCTGACCACGATGGCCGCCCGATTGGCGCATTGAACGCGCGCACCGGACGGTGGAACCTTCGGCTGCTAGGTCATGTCTCCCAACCGAGTTTCCGGTTCTCCTCCGATAGGCCGTCGGGTCGGGCGTCATGTTCGCCGTGGCGACGACTGTCGGTGATCGAAGACACGCGGAAATTTGGTCAGCCGTAGTGCTGGGTGGCTGTGATCTCGCGCGGATGGACGGCGGTCCGGACAAGGTCCGTTGGAGTGGGACGTCGCCTTTCTGTGGGTGGCAGCATGACCAAGGCAGCGTCACGCGAAGCAGTTGCTTACGTCGTTCGCGCTTGCTGCCTGGAGTTTGTGACCAGCTCGTGCGGGTACGCGAGGGCGGTGGACGCGAACGAGCTATCGAGAGCCGGTTCGGCTGGTGAGCGGGTCTCGGTGTTGTTGATCGCGGATCCGGGCAAGCCGGCCGACGTCGCGCAACGCCTCGCGGAGTGCCTGCCGGGCCGTCTGCACGGCCGTGACAGGTTCGGGCGCCAGTGGTCGACGTGTGTGCGCCTCGAGCCCTACCTTCTTGCCGAGGGAGCGGATTTCGCCGAGGTGATCGACGCGGTCGATCCGTCTGCGGAATCCGAGGACCTCGTCGTGTACCTCACCGATCTGCCGCGCCGTGAGGACACGCTTCCGATAGTGGCCGATGTCAGTGCCGACCACCGATTCGCGCTCATCTCCGTGCCTGGGGTGGGCGGCTTCGGGATCGAGCGACGCGTTCGCACTGCCAGCGAACTCGTGATCTCGCACATGCTCGGTGACCCGGAACTCGCGCCGCCCGGGGCGGCGCGACGGTTTCCGTCGGCGCCGATCGCGAGTGGCATCCGGTACTTCACACCCCGGGGACTACGGCGATTGCGCCTGCTGTCGGGGATGGTGCGGGCCAACCGGCCGTGGCGACTGGTCACTGGACTCTCGAAGGTACTCGTCGGTGCGTTCGCCACCGGAGCGATCGCACTGGCCACCGATACGATCTGGATGTTCGCCGACACGATGGGCCCATGGCGGATGAGCGCGGCGACGGTCCTATCGGTCGTGGCGATGGTTCTGTGGCTGATCCTCGACCACGAACTGTGGGAGCGCCCGCGGTCGGCAGCTGAACGCGAGCGATCAGTGTTGTACAACCTGGCGACCGTGATCACTCTGGTCGTCGGCGTCGGCGTCCTGCATGTGGCACTGTTGTGCCTGCTGCTGTTCACCGCGGGCCTGACTCTTTCACCAGAACTACTGTCCTCCGTTCTGAGGCACGGGGTGAACTTCTCCGACTACCTCACTCTTGCTTGGCTGCTGGCGTCTATCGCGACCATCGGCGGAGCGCTCGGGTCCGGTCTCGAGGACGACACTGCGGTCAGGGAGGCGGCGTACGGGGCCCGCCAGCGTCGGCGCATCGACGGGCAACGGAGTGGCTCGGAACGAACGTGACGGGCCTTGCCGGGCCGTGTTGTGGCTCTGATGTGGTCGCAGGATTGGCGGTGTCGAGTATCCGGCGGCCCGGGCGGTCGCGCCGATCCGAAGGAATTGAAATGGCCACTGCTGTAGGAATCGATATGGAGACTACGAACTCTGTCATCGCGAGCTGGTGGGGGTGGGGAGCCGGCGGTGATCGCCAATGCCGAGGGCGCGCCCACCACGCCATCGGTGGTCGCCTTCACCGAGGCCGGTGAGCGACTCGTCGGTCAGCTCGCGCGCAGGCAGTCGATCTTGAATCCGAAGGCCGAATCTATTCGGCGAAGCGATTCATCGGGCGTCACTTCGACGAGATTTCGACGGAAGCCAAGGCGGTGAGCTTCGACGTCGTCGAGGGCGAGGCGGTGTTGCCCGATTCGATGTGCGGGGCACAAGTATGCGCCCGAGGAGATCAGCGCGCTGTGCTGCGCAAACTGGTCGACGACGCGCAAGTATCTGCGGGAGCGGGTCAAAGAAGCGGTGATCACCGTGCCCGCCTACTTCAACGACGCGCAGCGAAACGCCACCAAGGACGCTGGCCGGATCGCGGGACTTGGGATCGGGTGGAGGTCGGGCCTGCCGCATAGTGCGCCCGTTGGGCCGCGATCTCTTCCGCTGCAAGCATTTTCAGACAAGGCGGGGTGCGAGCGTCAGCGCTGGGGTTCCCTGCACTCGGATCACACGCCCGGGCAACGACCTGGCCCCATGGGGGCAGGTCGTCACCGATGCCGATGCCCCTGGGGGCGCGGGGCTCGGCTAGGACGAACCGAACGTGGCGGGGGTTCCTCGCTGCTCCGAAAATATGCATCAACAACATTCGCGTTCACGAGCAGGATCCGACAGCCCCGAAATCGGTGGGCAGTCGACTCCCATGCAAGGACAGTTCGACCGCTGACCCACTAATTTATGCAGGTCACTGACGGTTGCGCGCCCTCAGCGGGCACATCGACGATGGGAAACGAACGCTCGGCGCCTGGTCGGCGCGATGATCAAGGCTTTGCTGGGGCACTGGGGTTCGGGTGTGCCTGCGCCGGAGTAGTTTTCGTCGAAACCTCGTACCTGGCGGGATCGACGAGTTTACACTCGACGCAGGCCAGAAACGGTCGAGTACATGACTCTCGTTTTCAATAAACTAGGCTTGTGAGGTTTCGATGCAGATGAGCTCGGCACGGATGGTGTTCGGCTGTGTGCTTTCGGTGGTGATGGCCGGTGGTTTCGTGACCGGTGGCACGGCTGCGGGCGCACCCGGGCAACAGATCACCGTCACCAGCACACTGGACCTTGCCGCGGTGGACCCGCTCAGCGGGGAATGCCGCACCGCTTCGGGGGTATGCACTCTGCGTGCTGCCGTCCAAGCGGCCAACGCCCGCCCCGGCAGTACGATCGTCGTCCCCGAGGGGGTGTACCGCCTGACCATCGCACCGAACGGCTGGCTCACCAACGGCCCACTGATCGACCCGCAAACTGGTGATCTCGCGATCACCGCACCGACGACGATTCATGGTGCGGGACGGGACAAGACGACGATCGCAGGCACCGGCCTGGATCGACTGATCTTGACCGCCGCCGACGCCGAGATCACCGACCTGACCCTGACCGGCGGCGTCTCGGCACAACACGAGATCCCCTTCTACAGCACCGGCGGTGGGGCGATCGCCAACAACGCTGATCTCACGCTGAGCCGTGTACGGATCGCGGGCAACAGGGCAGGCTACGGAGGGGGTGTGTTCAACATCCCGACCTCCGACATGCACATGACCGACAGCGTCGTCGAAGGCAACATCGCAGGCTCGGCCGGCGGTATCCGCTGCGACAGCACCTGCACCATCGTCGACTCGGTCATCCGCGGCAACCGCGCCGAGAATCCCGGCGAGTGGTGGCGCCCCGGCGGATTCGCCGGCCACGGTGGTGGCATCGACGTCAAGGGAATCGGTTCGGTGACCGTGATCCGGACCGTGATCGTCGACAACTTCGCCAGCGACAACGGCGGCGGCCTCAATATCGCCGCAGGCTATCTGGACACCCTTCCTGATGGGGTCTCCGACTCTGCCGGAATCAGCGTGACCACCGTCCATCTGGACGGATCGACGATCGCGCGCAACACCATCGGAGCGGGCTTGAACAACTGCAATGCGGAGTTCTCCGCGATTGTCTCCGACGGTGCCAACACCTCCGACGACAGCTCGTGCGGGCTCACGCGATCCGACGATCACATCGGTCCGTACCCGGACTGACAAGGAACGGAGATTCCGTCATGGGTACCTTCAATTTCGCCGGATGGGCGACAGGGTTGGTCGAGGTGGCCGCTCGATTGATCGCGAGTGTGATCTCGGTGCTGACCTGATCGAGGTTCGTGCACCACCCGGTTGGCCCGCGGCTTCGAGCGACCGCGGGCCAACTGCTCGTATCATGGGCGAATGTCAGTGCGGAGGGACCGGTGAGCCCGTCGGAGCCTACGGGGAATCAGGCTCACGACACGCTGCTGCGTCCAATCCTGGTCGATCTACCTCGCGGACCTCACAGCTTGCCGAAGGCCCTGGTGGTCGGCGCGCAGCGCCAGCGGCTGCTGCACGCGGTCGCGGCGGTGGCATGTCAGCGTGGATACCAAGCGATGACCATCGGCGATATCACCGCGTCCGCCGGGGTTTCCCGAAAGACGTTCTACGAGAATTTCGCAGACAAGGAAGCTTGCTTCCTCGCCGCCGCCGAAACCGGCCGCGATCTCATCAAGGCCCGGATCGAAGCCGAGGTCGCGGCAGTAGCCGGGCAGTCCGAACCGTCTGTGTTCTTGCGGTTGGCGTTGCGTGCCTATCTTGCGGTCCTGCGTGACGAACCGACATTCGCCCAGGCCTTCTACGTGGAAACCCAGCATGCGGGACCGGCGGCGCAGCAGGCGTTCGAAGACTGCCAGCAGTGGTTTGCGGCCTCGTCCGCAGGCTGGCGGGCGCTGGCTTTTCCCGACTTGGCGCCTGTTCCCGAACAGGCGTACCTGGCCGCGATCGTGGCTACCAACGATGCTGTTCGACGCTGTCTGCGGGTCGGGCGAATTGCCGAGTTGCCCGATCTCGAGGATCTGCTGATCTATTTCCATCGAACCTTGCTCGCAGTTCCCGAAGCATCGCTGTGACCGTGACGTGCGTCACCGCGGTGGATCGGACCCCGGAGCCGAGGAGCCCGTCCACCAGAACGTCCACGACGTTTCCTGTGGGCGACCTGATCGGACCGTTGCGGGATCACCGCCTTGATCCGCCTGCCTCGCATCAGCTCTCGATTCGCCGCCGAGGAATACGCCTTGTCGGCCAGGACCCGATCCGGGTTACGTCGCGGCGGGCCGCCAAGCAACCTCGGCACGGCGATCCACACGACCATCGGATTGCGGTAGCAACAGATCGAGCAGTTCCCACTGGCTATCCGTCAGAACTCGATGCCGATCGCCAACAGCCGCTGCCACGGCGAACATGACGCCCGACCCGACGACCTATCGGACGAGAACCAAGAACCCGATTGGGAGACACGACCTGGTACTGCAACGGCACTCGGTTCGGGTAGTTTGCCTGCGTGGTGGTGGATGTCGTTGCAGCAGAGCTTGATTGGTTGCATGCCAGGATCGGTGGACGGTTCACGCGTTCGGAACCGCGGGTGCGGGCCCGGGAGTATGTGACCGGGTTGATCGCTGGTCTCGAACGCAAGAACGGGTGGACGCTGGCCGAGGCCGCTGGTGAGGCGGGTCCGGACGGGATGCAGCGGTTGCTGCGGCGGGCGGACTGGGATGTCGACGGCGTCCGTGACGATGTGCGTGAATACGTGGGCCACCCGGCTCGGCGACCGCGACGCGGTGTTGATTGCCGATGACACCAGCTTCCTAAAGAAGGGCCTTCGATCGGCCGGAGTGCAGCGTCAGTATTCCGGCACGGCCGGTCGCACCGAGAACTGCCAGATCGGAGTGTTTTGGCCTATGCCTCCCGCCACGGGCATGCGTTGGTGGACCGGGAACTGTATCTGCCCGAGTCCTGGACCGATGATCGTGTGCGTTGCCGCGCGGCGGGGATCGGCGACGAGGTGGAGTTCATCACCAAACCCCGGCTGGTGATGGCGATGCTGGAACGAGTATTGGCCGCGGGGACACCGTTTCGGTGGTTCACCGCTGACGAGGCTTATGGTCAGGTCAAGTATCTGCGGTTCTGGCTCGAACAGCACGACGTCTTCCACGTGCTGGCGACCCGCCGCAACGACACACTGGTCACGACCGGGATGGGTCAGGCTCGCGTTGATCACCTCGTGGCCGGGTTGCCGGCGCGGGCTTGGCAGCGGGTCTCGGCCGGGGCCGGGGCGCAGGGGCCCCGTGACTACGACTGGGCGCGTGTCCCGATCCGATCGGGTGGGCGCCCGGTCGTGGGCATTGGCTGCTGGCCCGGCGCAGCATCGCCGACCCGACCGAGATCGCCTACTACGTCTGCTTCGGGCCGCGTCGATCGACCATCGCCGATCTGGCCTGGATCGCGGGTTCACGCTGGCGGATCGAGGAGTGTTTCCAGCAGGCCAAGAACGAGGCCGGGCTCGATCACTACCAGGTCCGCTCCTGGCGGGCGTGGTATGCCCACATCACCTTGTCGATGCTTGCTCACGCCTGGCTCGCGGGAGCGAAATCCGTTGCAGCAAAAGGGGAACCAGCCATCACGAGCAGGGCATGATCGCGCTCACTTTACCGGAGATCCGGCACCTGACCGTCGCGTTGCTCCTCGATTTCCGCACGCAGCACGCGACGGGTCTGGGCATGGTCGAGCTGGCGACGCCGACGCCAGTACCAAGCCCGCTTATCCCACTACCGGCGACGAGGACGCCGCCTCAACTAGGTGCCGTTGCAGTACTAGGCCCAGGTCGTTTGGCGAATGACTGCAAGGCAGGTAGTCGACCACTCATGACAACAACGACCCCGGCGAACAGGATGGGTGAACAGAGCGCCAACGAATACGTATCGATCGTCATGACACGTCGCGACGTGCGCCCCAGATTGAGTACAGGTATGGAGCCACATCTAACGGCCGTGTCACACAGTTTGCCGAGGGTTGCACAACGCACACCTCAGGGGGTGTCGAAACTGAAAAGCCTCCTCATGGAAACGACCTCATTTTTCGGCGCAGGCAAGACCTGCTCGGCCGATCCCCAACCGAAACCACCCGGCGCAAACGCCGCCCTGCCTTACCAGGCAGCCGGTGGACTGGGTATCGAGATCGGTGGACATGTCGAACCGACAGGCGCGGCAGAACTTGGTCAGTCCACCGCCGCTTCGCTGGCAAGCTTCTCCGGCTCGAAAACCACAGAGGATCCGATCCTTCCCGAGTCGAGCGACGATGCACTCCCGAAGGCCGAGCCCCAACCACAGCTGGAACTGCGGGTGCGCGCCATCTACGCGGTCGATCACGGTGCTGTCCCATCCTGGACCGTCGCCCATATCCGAGCCGCGGTCTGCGCGCTGGTGACGGCGGCCAATTGGGACCTGGTCGGAACCGGCTACCGATTCGTTTTCTTCCCACGCCACGACGTGGAGATTCGAACCTACTCCCAACTCCGGCAGGACTTCCTGCTGCTCAACACAGTGGTCCAGCGGATGACCTCGGGCAAGATCGGCAAAGACGAAGGCCAGAAGATTCTCAACGCAGCCTCGGCTGCATCGACCGACCATGCAGTGGGCGGACGACTTCAAGCTCCGCTCGATGTGGGCGTCGCCGGCTTGAGCCCGACCACCGCCGGAAATGAGAAGCGATGAGCTCGCACGACGAAATACCGCCGCGTGCGGGTCACCCGATTGCGGACGGACCGAAAGTAGACGGCGGACTCGCGATGTCAGCCAAGGTGCTGATACCAGGCTCCATGGACTGGTTGCGTCAGGCCAGAACCCCGAAGGGCACCCCGATCCCTCCGTCGGTGGTGACTGCGTGGACGCGGCACGTTCGCGCCGGGCACCAGGCTCGACTGCGGTATGGGACGCTGGAAATCCTCAGTCTGGTGGTCACCGCGGCGATACCCGCAGTTGCCGCATTCGGAGTCGGAACCAAATGGATCGTGGTCCTCGGCTCGGTGGCCATCGTTCTCAGCGGATGCCGGGAACTGTTCGGCTGGAAAGAGAACTGGGCCAACAGGAAGCGAGTCGTCTATGCGATCCAACGCGAGGTTGCCCTGTTCTGCGTCGGCGCTGCCCCGTACGGGGCAGCCGAGGATGCTGCCACGCTGGTGGCGTCGGTAGAGGACATCTGTGCCGAACACTGGGAGCAATGGTACTTCCGACGTCTCGCCGACAATGGAACAGTCGACCGCCGTAATGAGGGCACCGACTCGCGTGAGGTGGCTCAGCGGATTCCGCGCCGGGATCCGCCGGGCCAAGACTGATTGCGGCGACGGTTAGGGAGGCGGTTGCCTCAAAGGCCGTTCCGACCGGCGCTGTAGGCAGCACATGCGGATGGCTGTGCGCTGCTCGGTTGCCTTCACCAGGGTGAACGCAACCACGAGAGATCCTGCAGGCCTGGATTCAGTCGACGACGATGAAACCCGGACTCGTGTTGCGAGCCCGGATCGTTGTATTTGGCCGCTGACGGTGTGGCCCACGCCGAGATCTCACGAAGGTTCGCGATCTCACGGCAGACGGTGATCAGCTGGCGGGCCTGCTACCACGCCCACGGGATCGAGGCCTGCGCGACGCGTACCGCTCCGGTCGGCCACGAACCCTGGACCACGACCCTGACTCCACCGCTACTACGCAAAGCCGTTGCCCGGGTGCAACTCGGAGCCGTCGAACGCGAACCGGATCCGAAGGTGTGGGCGACCATGCTGGTCGAGGCGTTGGTCTAACTCAACGCGCTGCTCGACGCCGAGACGTCGGCCTTTCCGGACGCGCCACCCGGATAAGCCGGATCGGTTTACTTGAGTGTGCGTGGAAAGACGCAGGGTCGGCAGGGCCGGGCAGACTGAGGGGGCAATCGACCCGAACGGTACCCGTCGGGACCGGCCACCAATCGATCTGGCCATTTTTCAGAAGTCGAATGCGCTGCTTCGTGGGAGTCGAGCTACTTCATACTTTGCCGAGGAAATGACCCGAGGGATGAATGATTCTCACCCTGGGCAGGACGGTTTGCCACGTGCACGGAGATCACGCTTGCAAGTGTTCGCAAAATCCGGCATTCCGTTAGCTCGCCCGCGTGCACCAACCCGGACAACATCGTAGGGATAGGGGGCAGGCCACGCTTCGACGCGAAGCAGCGCGGTACTTTCGCGACCAGCCCGCAGAAATCGAGTAGTCGACTACTCGTGTGAAAGCTGGTGCGGAGCACGATCATACATGGGACAAGCGCGATGCCCCTGATGCCGTGCGAGGGCGGACGGCACGACGATCGAGAAGGAGAAACGACAGTTTCGTTCGGCGACGCCGTCGACATACGGCAGCGGTCGACGAGCAAGGCGCAGTCTCTGGCGTAATAAACTTTCGCAGAACGGCACCGCCGCCAGCTCCAGTCGATGAAGAAGAGAGAATACCATGTCACGTGCAGTTAAAGAACTGGAACAGATTCCCTTTGAGCAGCTCATCGGCGGTCCGATGACGGCCGCGATCGAGGCGCAAGCACTCGCCGCCCAGTCCACCATCGACTTCATCCAGAGGGTGGGCTTCAAGAACCCCGACGGCGGTTTCGAGCCGGCAGATATGTTGTTCACCGACACCGCAGCGGATGCCGATGCCGGCGACTTGCGGAGTGTCACTTTTTCCTATGAGAAGAAGGACGAAAACGACGAGGTCGGCTCGTTCCACCTCAAGGTACCCCTGCTGGCCATCGTCCCGATCCCGTACATCCGGATCGACGAGATGACCATCGACTTCTCGGCCAAGCTGACCGATGCGATCATGAAGAAGACCGATACTTCGTTCAATCTCAACGTTGAAAAAACGGGGAAATACTCGGCGTTCTGGTCCCCGATCAAGTTCAGATTTCGTGTGACTTCCACGTACAACAAGCAAACCTCGAAGGCGTCGGCACAGAAACGTGAGTACCGGTTGGACATCAACGTCCGAGCCGTGCAGGACGAGATGCCGGGCGGGTTGTCCAAGGTCCTCGACATTCTCGAGGACGCGATCCAGGACACCAAAGCCACGACGACACCGGCGTGAGTCGTGGTACGCCTCGGATCGGTCGTCGGCGGGATTTTGGCCGAGCTGACGCAGGCACGGGTGGTCGCCGACCGGCTCACGCGTGTACTGGTCGACGAGTACGAGGACGATCCTATCCTCTCGGGCATGTCGGTGCCCCGGGTGAAGTTGTCGGAGGCCACCGTGACCGTGCGCTACACGATCCAGGACATCGAGGAACCCGAGCCCGCCAAGCCGGATCCCGTGGTGGTCGGGATCAAATGGCAGACGGTGGCAACGAACAAGGTCATTCCGAGCGTGCTGCGCAAACTGCACATCACCGATGAGGACCACCAGACCCTGAAGGTGATCTCGGTCAAGCGCCCTAGCGTGAGCGCCACCGAACACGCGCTGCAGGGCAACCCCGCAGAACTTGTCAATGCGACGGTCGAGAGTGCACTTGAGGCGTGGCCGAATATTCCGGTCGAGCTGCATCACCGACTGGGAGGAAAGGTCGCGTTTCGCGCCGAACTCAAGGCCGCCGCTGTAACCGAACTGGAAGGATTTCTCGCCCGGGAAGCCCGGGATGCGCTCCTCGCCGGTGTGCTGGCGTCGAGAGTCCAGGTTGGTGTCCTCGCTGCGGACCTGCCGGATGAACCGTTTCGAATCCAGGAGATTCAGCTCACCGTGACCGGTGAGGAGCTCGATCTCGTGGTCCTCGGCGATCAGGAGGGATGACATGGCGATCCGGCGGGTAGAACCTCTCCAGCTCGGCGATCTGCTCGGCTCGCTGATGGGTGCGGTGGTCGACGCCCAGGCGCAGGCGGCACGGGCGTCGATCGCGTTCGTTGAGGATGTAGGGCTGGTTTCGGAGTCCGGCAATCCGGAGAGGCTGCGCACCGTCAGCCTGCGATTCCGCAAGCGCGACGAGAACGGCGAGCTGGCGGACTTCGAGGTCGAGGTGCCCTTGCTGGCCATGGTCAACGTGCCCTCGCTCACGGTGAGGGAAGCGACCTTGTCCATGGCATATGACGTCGTAACTGTCACCGCGGCCGACGATGCCACCAAACGTTCGATCCTGACCGGGTTGATCCGCAAGAAGACGACAGTGAGCGAGCGGAAGACCGCGACGATGTCGGTCGATGTTGACGTCACGATCGCCCAAGGGGCCACGCCGATCGGAATCGAGCGACTGTTCGACCTGGCGGAATTGGGGATCACCGAGGGACCCGCCGAGGACAACGCATGAGCCGCGACAATCTCCGCTCCACGCTCGGGGCAGTCGAGGCAGCTCTCGAGCACCTCGCCACGGCGCTGAACAAAGGCGGCTTCGAGGCGGGCAGCCGCAGCTACACACGGATGTCCGAAATAGTGGTCGGCCAACGGATGTGGGCGATCGAGTACGGCATCGATGAATTCGATGATCGCTTCCAACGAGTGGCCGATCTGGCGATGGAGGTACACCGGCAGCTCGTCCCCTACGTCGAGGCGATGGATCGACTCCGAATGCTGCCCGCCCTTGTACCGCTGGATCGCGGAGTCCAGCCAGGATCCGCCGAGGCCAAGATCCTCGACGCGATCAACGCCGCCAGCCGCCCGCAGTCGGCCACCCGTCTACGAAGTGTCGTCGGTGTGTCCAGCACGCAGATGCGCAAACTTCTCACGGCGATGGTCGACCGTGGACTGCTCGTCGTGTTCACAGCAGGTAGCCGAACCTGCTACGGAGCAGCGCAATGAGTTCGCATGGGGCAATCGAACAGGCGAGATGGCGGGGAACATCGGAACAGACCGTGGAGCGAAAATCCGACAGGATCTTCGCTCGTGCATCGGCCATGACGCCCGCCGTCGAGAGCATTCGGTCCAGTTTCGTGGTTGCTCTCCGCTGATGGCAGGAGGTATCTATCCATGGCGAGAAGTGCGACCCGACTCGAATATTCGGGCGGACAAACCGGAACCCTGAAGATCGTCCATCAGGAGCGAGAGGTATGGAGTGGCCTCGCCAACTCCGGTAGGACTGGACACACAGAGTGGGAGGAAGGTCAGGGCCCCATCCCAGGACGGCGGAAATACTGGGTGCACAACAAGATCGCAACGCCGCGAGAGTTGAAGGTTTCAGTCTCTGGCCACTACGTTGCGACTGCGTCGGGGATCCAGGATATACCTCCAGCTCTGGAGAGCGTGTGGGGCAAGCGGAGATTACGCATTGAGGGGTACGTCAAGGTGCCAGACCCAACCACCGGAACGAGTGTAAGGCGAGGCAATTTCTATATACACGGCGGTTCCCCACGGACATCGAGCTCCATCGGTTGCATCAAGGTGCCCGCAATTGATCTCAATTGCTTCTTCGTCGAATTCACAAAATTGCCCAGAAACATCAGAATTCCACTGTATGTGGATTGACGGCTGCTTTCGGATTCGTCCCGTTGAGGGTTCGGGCGCGGGCGGGTTGAGAAATCACGGGTACTAATCGGCTGATCCTATGAATTGAGCGCGTCTCTCATTCGGGTCTTGGGCTCAAGGGATCACTGCATCACCGCGTGGATGATCATGTCGGCGTGGAGGTTTGGGTGCGAGATTATGGGATGTCTGCAGCTCGCCAGGACGAAGTGTGGCTGCGGTGGCGGGTCGGTGAGTCGTTCAGCGCGATCGCTCGGTCACTCGGGCTGCCGCTTCAACACGTGCGACGGTTCCTCGCACAGACCGGAGGAGTTTCGCCTATGGCCGAACTCGTTGTCTGCGTTGACTTTGTGGCATGAGCAGGGGGTCGACCGTGTGTCGTCCGGCCGCGGTCTGGTGGGAACGTTGCCAGGTTCTTCCTCGCAGCTGCTCGTGCGGGTTCCCGCTGCTAACTTGAGTTTTAACCTCGGTCCCGGTCAGGCAGCCCCTGGTTGATCTTGAAATAAGCCCTTGGGTGATGATTCTTGTTGCGACAGAGGGAAACTCACGCCAAGGGCTTCGGTGAATAGTGTGCACGACACTGGCGGCGCCAGCGTGTTCGGGGAACTGTCGGCGTTCCGGCAGGAGTTGTATCAGTGTGTGACCGCGCGCACGGATGCGGTGTTCGAGCTGGTCGACGCGGTGTTGTGCGCGGACGGGCCGGTGCGGTCGCTGCCGGAGTTGTCGCTGGTCGCCGAGCATCGCCGTGGCCACGGCAGCGTGTACGCGGCGCTAGATCGCGGCCGAATCGATGTGGAGCGGTTGCGGCGAGCGCTGGCCGCGGTCCCGCTGCCCACGGCTGGAGACGGTCGGCTGGTGCTAGCGGTCGATATCACCTGCTGGCTGCGGCCCGAAGCTCATACCTGTCCGCAACGGGTGCTGTGTCACACCTACGAGCGAGCCAAGAACGCACATCAGATGATTCCGGGCTGGCCGTACTCGGTGGTTTGCGCGCTCGAGACCGGTCGCAGTTCCTGGACCGCGCCACTGGACGCGTTCCGGTTGACGCCCGGCGACGACGATGCCACAGCTACGGCGGCCCAGCTTCGTGCCGTGGTCGGCAACCTGATCGCTGCCGGGCAGTGGCAGCACGGCGATCCCGCATCTGGATCGTCGCCGACGCCGGCTACGACGCGCCCCGGATGGCGTTCCTGCTCGCGGATCTGCCGGTGCAGCCGTTGGGCCGGATGCGGTTCGACCGCGTCCTGCGCCGCGCCGCGCCACGGCGGCGAGTTCGTGTTCGGCGACCCCGCTACCTGGGGTGATCCGGCAACCGAGACCCTGACCGAGACCAGGCTTTACGGGCGCGCGCACGCACGGTCGTGGGACCGGCTACATCCCCGGCTCACCCACCGATCGTCTTGGGTCGCTGCGGCCGGGAAACTGCCCGTCATCGAGGGCACGGTGGTCCGCCTCGACGTCGCCCGGCTGCCCAGTGGTGCGACACCGAAACCGGTTTGGTTGTGGCATTCGGGGACTGGTCTGGATGCGGGCACGGTCGATCTGCTCTGGCAAGCGTTCCTGCGCCGGTTCGACATCGAGCACACCTTCCGCATGTTCAAGCAATCCCTGGGCTGGACCGCACCGAAACCCCGCGATCCCGCCAGCGCGGACCGGTGGACCTGGTTGCTGATGGCCGCATACACCCAGCTGCGCCTGGCCCGCAGACTCGCGCGAGATCAGCGGCGTCCCGTGGGAGAAACCTGTTGCACCGCAACAGCTCACACCTGCGCGTGTCCGGCGGGTGTTTCGGCACCTCCGCCCGAACATTGCATGTCCAGCCAGTGCGCCGAAACCCTCACGCCCAGGACCTGGCCGACCACCGGGCTGCCGCAACCAACGGCCCCGCACCCCGCCATGACGTCCACATCAAGACCGATGGCAACATTCGCACAGCAACCCCGGCCGGGCCGCGACCACGCCGCCAGGGTTAAAACTCAAGTTAGACACACCGATCAGAAGGTGGACTCATGCAGGACGTGGTGCGGGGCTATCTGCGCGCGGCTCGTATCGGGGTTTGCCGTCTTGGCCGGCGGCGGCTATTGCGGCGGCGCCTATGAGTCGGCCGAGTTCGCTGTAGGCAGCGAATTGGCCCTCGTCGAACCATTGGTCCGAGGTGCTGTCGTGCGGGAATACCGGGTTTTCGGCCGCATACGATCTGAGCCAGTAGCCGCATTGGTCCCAGAGCACCGCTTTGGCGACGATGAGCTGGCCGATGAGATGTTCTCCATGGTTGTCGAGCTCGCTCGCGGTCGGGTACTCGATTTCTCCCACGACGACGGCGCCTTTTGTCAGGCGTGCGTTGAGGGCTCCGAATGCCGTCTCGGGCTCGAACCCCTTTCCTGTTCCCGGCGCAAGATCCTCTGGAGCGTAGGGGCCCCTGGGATCCGGGAGTGTGATCTTCACGCCGAGTGCGAACTCGGCGAGGCGCAGTGCTTGCGCCAGCGTTTCGGCGGTAGGCCCGTAGTCGCCAGTCGCGTCGATGCAGTAGATCAGCGTGCAGCGGCGGCGGAGAGCTTCGACGAGCCCCAGGTTCTCGTAGTGCCCGCCATCGGTCACCTGAACGAGGCGTCCTGCTTTGGGGTTTATACCGAGCAATTCGCGGAGGAGGTATGAGTAGGGGCCGCGGATGTTCTGCAATCCGTGGGGCCAGGTCCATTCCTCGGCATGCTTCTGGGATTCTTCGACGAACCAGGGGTTCGGCAGCCAGGAACCGAGCCGGGCGCCCGACACCGCCAACAGCGTTTGATAGCCGTTGGTCATGCGGCCCATCGCCGACGCGAACGCCGCTCCGCTGATCGCAACCGCCGCCTGGACTGTCAGGTCGCGCTTTATCCGCTCGGTCGCGGCCTCACACAACTCGTTCGTTTTCATTCAGCCGAGGTCGGGGCTGCCGATGTGGTCCGCGCTCATCGTGTATGGCACCGCGCTCAAGCCGGGGGGCGGGCCGGTCGGTGCCGGACATTGTCGCCGCTGCGGCGAACACGAACCTCGGACCGGCGCCACCGTCCGGGATGCGGCCGTATTTCGGCAGCCTCGTCGGCTCGTCGGGCGGGTACGCCTCGGCGACTGGGGAGCCGTTCTGGTCCTGCACGCGGCGCACGGCGAACGCGCACGCGAGCCTGCGCCGGTAGAACGGGTGCAGGCTCATCGACGTGACATCCGAACAAGCGAGCAATGCCATGGCGAGGCCTGCCCCGGCCAATGCCAACATCGGCCCGCGGATGCCGCCGCCGACGACGAACGCTTCGAACGTGTCCGCAGCTACCCCGCCGAGCGTCACGAGCCACGCCAGCAGCAGCGTGAGGAAGGCTGATCACCACCAGCAGGTGCTGAAGCACGCCCCGCGGGACCGCCTTTCGCGCAGCGGTGCTCTGCTTGCCCAAGCTGGATATCCTGCTCAGCTGCGCGCGGACCCGCCCCTTGTTCCGCCATCCCATCGCCGCCAACGCCGCGAGGTAGTTCAGCACCACGATCCCCGCCGCGCCGCCCACGACATTCCGCGTCTGAGCCGTGAGCCAATCGCTGAACCACAGAACGCCAGGAAAAACCACCGTCACTGCGGCTACCAGCAGGGCTAATACCGTCGAGGCCAGAAAGAACATCCGTGCCCACCGCCGGAGGGACCGGACTCGTCGACTCGTACTGCCGCCGACAATCTGGGTCAACATCACGACCCATCCCGCCAGCGCCGCAGCGCCAACGCACAGACCGATAGCCCACCACACCGGCACCGGATGCGGCGACCAGCCCTCCAGCGTGTCGGCGGTGGCCGTATGGGAAGGCGTGAAGGCCACAATGGGGAGTTCGCTGTAGGCGAACCCGGCGATCACGCCGAGCACCACCGCGGGCGCAAAGAGCGCGAGCAGCGATGTGACCAGGTTCCGCGCCACCACGGCGAGCGCTGTGATCATCGCGGCGGGCGAGTTGGCAATGTAGCTCGAGTGGCGGCGCAGACGGCCGAGCTCGACCGGCCCCTCGGTATACATGTCCGACAAGGCCAGAGGCGGATCGGCCACGGGCGTTCGCGGAGAGCCGGGCTCGGTCTCGGGTGGTGCGGACGACGCCTGGCAGTACTCGGGATCGGGGCGTTGCAGCGATTGGATGTAGGCCCCGGCGGTGTATCCGCCCCCGGATACCGAGATCACGTAGTCGGCCTGACGCAGAACATCCTTCTCAGCGAGGGTCTGCATGGCGCCCAGAGCCACGCACGCCGAACGCACGCCCCCGCCGGACAAGCACACACCGATCGTGTGCTGCTGCTTGTCGGCCGCCTTGTCGCGGACCTCCCGGGGGTCGACCCCGGGCACGCGGTACCCGTTTCGCCAGCCCTGCTGATGATCCTCTTGGGGCGGCTCTTCTTGGGGTGGCCCGGGTTCGACTACCGGCTTCCACTGGTCGGGGGTCTTGACGGACGACCACTGCACCCAACGCACGATCGCCGTCCCGATCCCCCACACCGCGACCACAATCGCGGGAACAAGCGCGCAGAACTTCACAGTGGCGGCCACCGCGGCGCTGATGCGCCAGACCGACGATGAGCCGGCGTCCGGCAGCGCGATCAGCAGCAACGTGTTCTCAGCCGCATCCGCGAGGGCCGCGATGATCGTGGCTGCGACACCGAAGGCCGCCAGACGCTTGCCAGACGCCGTCCAAGCCGGGAACCAGGCGGTGAGCGATGCCGCCGCAAGGACCACGGTATAGCCGACGGTCACGCCGAAATCGGCATAGAGCGCATCCCTGAGCCCGACCGGAAGGTCGCTTTTCGCAGCATCATTGAGCTGGATCTCGACGAGGTCGTCCGGGCTTGCGTCCTCGAAGAGGGGCACCGCCAGGATGGATCCGGTCGCCAGCACCACCGCCAGCCCGGTCAGGAACAACGCCCGATTACGCCTGAGCTTCGGAGGAAGTTTCGCAAGGTGCTGCGAAAGAGGCCTCGAAAGAGACTCGTCGGACTTCATGGCTACCCCTTCGATGGCGGCTGGCGCTGCGCTGACAGGATCGGGTGCGAGCGGGTGCCGACGGATCGGCAGAGGCCGCCGATCCGTCGGCCCTCGGGCGGCCTATAGGCCGAACCCGGGGATCTGGAGCTTGCGACCGACCTCCGCCACCCCGTCTACCAGGGAGCGGCCGCCGATCTGCGGCCAGCCGTTGCCGTCGTTGCCGAGGAGCTGGATCCAGATGTCGGTGACACGCTCTTCGATTTCGGTGCGTTGGCGGACATCGTTGTGCGCGGGAGGCGGCGCGAACCCGGCGATACCCAGGTGCTGGCCGATAATGGCGACGGCGTCGACGAGCGTGCGCCCACCGATCTGTGGCCAGCCTCTGCCATCGAAGCCGAGGAACTGGATCCAGATGTCGAGGACGCGGTCGTTGGTGTTGGTGCGTTGGGGGACGTCGTTGTGCGCGGGAGGCGGCGCGAACCCGGCGATGCCCAGGTGCTGGCCGATGGTGGCGACGGCGTCGACGAGCGTGCGTCCGCCGATCTGTGTCCAGCCTCTGCCCTCGTTGCCGACGAGCTGGATCCAGATGTCGGAGAGGCGCTCTTCGATTTCGGTGCGTTGGAGGACGTCGTTGTGCGCAGGAGGCGGCGCGAACCCGGCGATACCCAGGTTCTGGCCGATGGTGGCGACGGCGTCGACGAGCGTGCGCCCGCCGATCTGCGGCAAGCCTCTGCCGTCGGTGCCGAGGAGCTGGTGCCAGATGTCGGGTGTGCCTACTTTCACGCCGTAGGGATCTTTGAAAGCCAGTTCCCATGTGATCGGGCCGATGTGCCCGTGGGGGCGCAGCCCCGCGGCCTGCTGGTACTCGACGGCGCGGAGCCTGGTCTGCTCCCCGTATGCCCCGTCGACGGCCACGCCCGCCTTCAGTTGCCAGCGGCGGAGCCCCTCGATCCATGCGGCTGGTTCTCCCGCACGGCCGGAGATCGACTCCCGCGGGCCCTCGAACGGCCCGTAGTAGTAGCCGGCCGGCAGCGGGAACGCGTCCAGCTCGGGCGAGGGGCTGCCTGCTGCGGCCGCGTAGCCTTTGGGCGGGATCAGGGTGGCCATCTGCTCGAACGAGCACCAGTAGCCGTAGGGCTCGAAACCCGAGTCGGCGACCCAGAACGCGCGGGGGCCGCCGCCATCGGCATACCCCATGATCGCGATGTAGTGGAAGACGGTCCCGCCGCGATACTGAGGGCTTGTAGACCCGCGGACGCCGCGGGGGTAGTTGCCCGGTGGGGCGACGATGTTGGCCACGACGCCGTAGCCGCTGTCGATGCTCTGCTTGACGTTCTCCCACAGCTTCTGGGCCTGCTGGGGGAGCGCCGGGTCATTCGGCATCTGCGAGACTCGGTAGTCCGCCCCGGGAAGGTACCTGTTGAGAACGGGCGCGATCAGGCCGATATGGTCCGTTCCTTCTTGGTCGGTGCCCATCTCCGACCCAAGGACGCTCTCGAGGATCAAGTCCCCGGTGCGGGCGAGGATCACCGTCTGGGACGATGCCGGGCCGCAGTTGAATTCGGTGTCCTGGATGACTTGGGTGCGTGGGTACGGAAGGCGTTTCTCGATCTCGCTGCCGGCGGGCAGCAGGGCCGACCCGAGGGCGAGGCAGCGGTTCCAGCGGTCGGTGCGGTCTGCCAGGCCTCTGAGGCCGCCGTTGACCGCTCTTGTCGCGCCTTCGATGTCGCGCGCTTCGGAGAGTGCGTTGAGCTGGGGCCGTTCCACCGTCCAGTAGTACGTCGCCGCCAGGAACCCCCACCTCGGCTCGCCGACCAGCGCGGGGTTCGCAATGAACTGGTCAGCGGCCGGGGCGTGGCCCTTGCGGTGGGCCCACTCGCCGAACCGCCGGTAATTGCCTCTGCCGGTGAGCTGGATAGGCCCGCGGCCTTTGAACCGGCGCCCGTCGCCAGGCTGGGTGTTCCCCAGGTCCAGCCGCCCCTCGTAGGCGTGGCCGTCGGCGAGCTCCTCCATGTGCCGCAGCCCGCCGGACTCGTGGCCGACCTGCGCGCACCACATCGCCGCCCGCTCGACGGTGTTGCAATCGGCGGCGGCGAGCGCCCCGTTGAACGGCCCTACGAGCCTCTCGTACTCGGTCATCGGCAGGCCGTTGCCCATGGCCTTAGCTAGCGTTTGCGTGTCCATTGCGTAGCTCCTATATCGGCAAGAATTCGTTCCAGCTCCTGGGCAGGCAATCCCGAAAAGTTCAGCGGACGGGAAATCTATGGGACAGGAACCTTGAAATGCATTGCACGGTAAGGCCAGCCGTCGGCGGTCTTCCATTGCGACACCAACAGATGGAGGCCGGTATCGAGGGTGGATCCGGGGATGATGCAGGGGCCGTAGAGTTGCGCGACCCTGTCATTGCCCTCTTCTCCCCATGCCGACCCACGAATGGGTGTCGTCTTCGGTACCAGGTAGAGGTTGTCGGTGGGAGTGTCGAGCAGGCGCAGGTCGATGTCGTAGCCACCGGTGGTGGAGGCGTCGAAGTTGACCAGAACCCATTTGTTCTGGACCTTGCGTAGGCACATCTCGCCGAACTTTTCCGCGGAGGGCTGGCTTTCGAGTACCGGTGTCGGCGGGTTACCCCAGTTCCAACTGCCGTCGCGCCAACCCCAGCCGATGTAGGCGCCGGGGTCGGTGATCCGGTCCTGGCGGACGCGGCGCAGGATGATCCCCTTGTCGCGTTGGAATCCGGTGGAGAAGACGTACACCCACCCGTCGTCGTCGCGTTCCCAGGTCCACAGCTGCGCGAACCCGTTGTGCAGGCCGGCGTCGAACTGGGCACCGGTGGGCCGCCAGGACTTTCCGTTGTCGCTCGACGTCCAGATCTCGGTGCGCACCACGTTGCCGAGGCCCTGGTTGATCATCACGTGCAGGTAGATGTCCTGGCCGACGGTGATGATGTCGGAGGGCAGCGCCGTCGTGCCTCCCACATGGTCGTAGGGCCACAGTTGCTGGGCGTAGTTCGGATCCGGTCCCGCGGCTTGGTGCCACACGATTCCGTTGTCCAAATTCGTTGTGTCCGAGTACAATGCGACCGGCGCGCGCCAGTCGTCACTGCCGACCATCGGGCCGCGGAAGGTGTCGCCGAAGACGGCGAGAATCCGGCCCGAGGGTGTGCGGGTCATCACCCCGAGATCGGTTGCGGCCATGCCGAACTGGTCGGTGTGACCGGGCCCTGTCGCGTTGGTGATTTTGCGTGCGCCGGTGGGGACGGCAGCGGGGACAGTCAACCGCCAGCCGTCCTTGATGACGCCATACCACTCGCCGGCGTAGACGCGGCCGGTGACCGGCCAGCCCTTGGCCTGCTGCATCGCGGTCGCAGCGTCGCGGGTGGCGTCGTCGTACACGCTGGTCTGTGCGATTCCGAGGGTGGCTTGCCAGCGCCGCAAGCCGTCCTTCGATGCTTGCGGCTCGTTGCCGAACCTGTTCGACCACGACTCCTGCGGCCCCGACAGCGGACCCCAATAGTGCCCGTCAGGAAGTGGGAAACGGTCCGGGTCGTCGGGGATGGCCGCGTACTGCTTTGCCGCGGCGAGGACGACATCGTAGGGAAAGGTGTCGGGGACGTCCCAGTGGGAGCCGTCCTTGAAGCCCCTCAGTTTCACCGAACCGTAGGTGTAGTTGTTGTGGCTGGAGACGCCATGCATGTCGTCTCCGACACCGGCGATGTCGACCCGCTCGATCGGAATGTGGTGTTCCTTGGACACTTTGGCGATGGTGAAGGCCACCATGTCGAGCATCTTGTCGTGCTCGAGCCACACGGAGCGCTTCTTCGGGTTCGATTCGACATTGGGGTTTGGACTGGTGGTCCACCGTGGAATCGCGCCGGAGGTCCCGACAAGGGCGATATGCACCGATACCTGGTTCTCGTCGTTCACGCCGCGCACCGGAACGCTCCAAGAGGCGTTCTTCGTGGAGACTGTTTGGATGATGTGGTTGTCGTCGACGATGTAGTGATAAGACCCGTCCCGTCTGGCCGCTTGACCGTCGGCGACGATTTCGGCGCGGCTGATCCAGTCCTGATTCTCTGTGGTGTGCAGGTAGATCCGCTTGTACGGGCCATGCCCTGAGCGGGAGCCTGGCCCGGCGTGCCAGGCGATGTCGTAGCCGTCGGGTTCCCGCACAGAAATCGGGCCAGGGACGACGACCGGGTCCGGGGTAACAGGTTGGGCGGCGTATTGCCATTGCCCGAAGTCGGCGGTGAGGGTGTCGTTGACGTCGACGTTGATCCCCGCGACCTTGACGTTGTCGCGCGGGTGAATGAGCCGCTGGAACAGGCAGGCGTGCTCGGAGATCGTGCCTAGCGGCCTACCGCCCAGCCAAGTGTTGGGTTGCCACAGGAACCGTTTTCCGCTGCCGTCGCGGCACGTGCCGACGACGTCGTCCTCGACCGCCCAATCGCACGCCAGATACTTGCAATACGCGCCGACGCGCTCCTTGCCCAGAACCGACGCAGCGCCGCGCAGATACTGGGTGGCCATGCTGTTCCACTCCGACAGCGACAGATCGTCGTCGATGGAGAAGAAGATCGGCGCCTCGGCCGGGCCGCCGCAGTGCCGGTGCCACGCGTCGGCGGCCTCGGCGTCGGCGACACCGCCCTCGAACCCGCGGCGCCAATCGGCGGTGGCGTTCTTTCCCTTCTGCCAATTGCTGACAAGGGGCATCTTCAGGTCGAGATACCCTGCGGCTTCCTCGGGAGTGAGTTTCTTGTTGATCAGGCCGCGTTCGGGTGAGTCCACCAGGTAGCGAACAGCCCCGTGGTAGCCGTCGGCCTTCACTGCCTGGGCCCCGGGGCGCGCCGCGGCGTGATCGACCAGCTGCATCCTCGTTGGTCGCTCCTCGGGCAAGGCGCTGGTGAATCCCGCGCGCCATGTCGCCGGGCCGATCAGTCCATCGGGGGTCAACCCGTTCGCGAACTGAACCGTACGCGCCGCGTCGGCGGTGGCCTGGTCGTAAACACCGGTCTGCGGCAGGCCTCGCGCCTGCTGCCAGCGCTTCAAGCCCGCGATCCATTCGGGGCGTTCGCTGCCGTGACGGCCGGAGATCGACGAGGCGGGGCCCTCCAGCGGCCCGTAGTAGAACCCGCGCGGCAGCGGAAAGGCCTCCGGGCCGGACCCGTCCGTGCCGGGGCCGGGCAGCGTGCCGGGGTCGACCGCACCCTGGAGGAAATCCTGCGGATTCCTCGGTTCACCGCCGACGCGCCCGGGCGGGCCCCACACCTCGAAATGCAAATGAGGACCGGTGGATTGGCCCTCCGATCCCACGCTCGCGATCTGTTCGCCCTCCCGGACCCGATCGCCCCGCTTCACCAGGATGGTGGCATGACCCATATGCCCGAAGATCAGATCCACACCCCGGTTGTCCTGTGCATCCAGCCACACCCAGTTTCCGAATCCCGACACCGACCCCGGCGGGCGTTCCGCACCCTCGACGACCACACCGTCCACCGGTGCGAAGATCGGCGTGCCGGCCGGCGCGGCGATATCGATACCGTCATGGTCCGGGCGCTCCGGCGTTCGAAAACCCGAGGAAACCCGGAATGTGCTGTGCACGGGCCTGGTGGTCATGGAAGCCTCCTCGCTTCGTCGGGTACAACGGGCTGGCCACTGTTCGAGGGTTTGATTGTCGTAACCAGCGGCCATGATCACGCGGGTAGTCCACTACTCGGATTCTTCGACGGTTTGATCGTCGCTGATACCACCGAACCCGTACCGTCGAGCAGGTGATCTCATGACAGCAGCCACAGGACTACCAGCGGTGGCTCGCCGCCAACGGCAACTACCTCGCCGAATACGTGGGGTGGCTGCGTGAACGTTTGATGGAGTCGGCCGCCGAAACATCCACCGCACGGGCACCCGGCCCGATCAGCGCGGGCGCTGGGTACGCGGCGGCCGCGGATCCCTCGCCGAAGAGCCTGTCGCCACCTCTGGGGCGCGGAACAGCGCCCTGCCGACGGCGATCACCGTGGCCGACAACCTCGACCTCCCACCTCCGCTCGTCCAGCTGACCCGGCGGTTGGGTCCTTCGGTGTTCGAACGCCACGTGCTGCTCTGCGCCGCAATGGAACTCGATATCCGACGGTGTGGGCGACCACACTGGTCGAGGCGTTGGTCTGGCTCCACGCGCTGCTCGCCACCGAGATGTCCGTCTTTCCGGACGCGCCACTCGAGTAAACCGAATCGGTTTACTCGAGTGTGTGTGAAACGGATGAAAATCAGTATTGGATTATGAAGGCTGTGGGTCTGTGTACACCATGCAGCAGAAGTTCATCCTCGGGCACCGGCTACTCGGCAAGCAGGTCGGCCAGGCGCTGCGCGACCTGCTCACGTGCGGCCCGAGCCTGCTCGGTGAGCACATGGTGGTCCCGTGGCGACTCGGTGACCGACAGTCCGGCGGCGGCCGGGCCGGCAAACTGATCTGCTCAGCCAGCAGCGTGAAGAACTCGTCGTTGACGAGCATGCGGGGGATCGGCCAGCGCACCATGCGCGCCAGGCGCTAGGAGGGGGATAACCACGAGCCTGGCGATTCTTGGTTGCTGGGATGAATCATGAAGAATCCCGCACCCGGATGAGGAGACCGCAGTTTCGGGGTATCTGCGGAAAACGAGTAGTCGACTACCCATGTGGGCTGATGGCGCGGCGCCGACGATGGACGGAATCAGGGCGAGGTCGGGCGCAGTCCACTCGATCGACGCCATCCACGCGACTGAATAGCCAAGACAACAAGGGAGTTGATCGCCATGACGACACGACCGGCCGAACGGATACTCGATGAGATCGTAAATGACAAGGGCAAAGGGGCGAAGCTTCGACGGAAGCTCGTAGCCGGCCAGGAAAAGAATTGGCTGCTTGCCCTGATGTTGAACAGTTTCGCAAAGTACGACAAGGGCCTCCAGTTGACAGATCTGGAGCAGTCCCTGGTCGCCGAGTTCCGCGCCAACGGGTTCAGTGACGCGGAAATCAAGCAACAAGGTAGGCTCAGCCTGAAGATACCTCGACAGTTGCGCGCCGAGTTGTTCCCCGAGAAGTTCGCCAAGCTCGACACCACGCAGGCGTACTCGTTCGAGAACCTGAACCTGGATGCTCCCGACATCGTGAAGGCCGTCCTGGCCGCCCCCACGGTGAATGCGATCGACATACACGCCGTCCATAGTGGCGCGCGAACTCTCCGGGACTTCCCGCCCGTTTCCGGCAGCATCCGGCGTGAGCATGCATCCGAAACGCTCGTCGCTGTCGATGAAGAGGCAAGCCTCGACACCCACGAAGCCGCACGCCCGAAGGTCAAGATCAAGGCCACCTCGTTCCACTGCAAAGAACGAGCCACCGACTCCGTCTTCGGTCCGGCCAACGAGCCGTACTGGATCTTCTCCACAGCTGCTGGTGGGAAATCTCATTCACATCGGAGTCAGGAATTCAAAGGGGTCGACGGCGGAGAATCGCGGACATTCAAAGTCGGCGAGGGCATTTTGTGGGGATTTCCCGATCCGTTCGACAACACACAATCTGCGGAACAGCTACCTTCCGGAGATATCGGCATGATGATTCAGCTTTGGGAACACGACGAAGGCAATATGAACAAGGTCAGGAGGGACGTCAGTGCAGCATTCGCGGGAGCGGCCAAGGTATTGAAAGTATCTGGGGCCCCTGCATGGAGTGTTGCAGTCGTGGAGGCTGCAGGCGAAGTTGTGAAGTACTTGATCGGCCTTATGGATGATGACCACATCGCGACCCAGACCGTCGTCTTCACCCGCGAAGTCCTGGAGAAGCGGCTAGCAAAGGCGAACGGTTCATTCGACTTCAGGAAGAGATTCCAGGATGGAGATGCCGACTACAGCCTCACCATCACGGTGACAGGCTGAACCGCTGCCCCCAAAAGTCGATGATTCACTCACCGGGGTGACTCACGGTGCGGCAATGTCCGCTCAGTCGCCTGGAGAGAGGGCAAAATATCGCTATGCAGGACCTGGGTGGCAAATTGACGATTCAGACCAGCGGAGACTCAAATGAGTTGTTTCGCCTGCTGGAGTGGTTCCGCGGCGATGACGCGTTGAGGGGACGGGTGAGCCTGCCACCGACGCGCACATACGAGGGCCAGATGGGTGACCTGTCCGACGTGCTTGTCGTCGCGGTGGGCGCCGGCGGGCTGGGACCTGCACTGGCGATGTCGTTGTCGGCGTGGTTGAACACTCGCCGGTCCGACATCCGGGTCATGTTGAAACGCAACGGCGTCGAGGTCGAATTCGATGCCAAACGTGCCAACGCCCCGGAGTTCGTGCGTGAGATCCAGAATCTACTCGCCGAGCCGGATACCCCACGGTGACTACGTCCTCTCTTCGAGTGGGTTCACGCGCGGTCCTTATCGGGACCGCCACCTACACTCACCCCGATCTGACCGCGATCCCCGCGGCCGCCAACAACCTCCTCGACCTCCAGCGCACCCTGACCTCAGCAGCCGGTGGCGCCTTCGACCCCGAGCGCTGCACCGTCCTGACCGATCCCCAATCCGGCTCTCAGATCGGGGATGCCATCGCCCTGGCCGCAGGTGAAGCCACTGGTGTCTTGCTCGTCTACTACACCGGTCATGGCATCCTCGACAACCGCGGCAGGCTACATCTGGCCGTGTCTGGAACCGACCCCACCCGGCCTGCCTGGACGTCGGTGTCGTTCCAGACGCTGCGCGAAGAAATCCTTGAATCTCCTGCCGAGGCCCGCATCCTGATCCTGGACTGCTGCTTCTCGGGGCGCGCGTTCGAAGCGATGGCCGACACCGCCACCGTGATCGCCGCAGAGACCAGCATTCGTGGCACCTATACGATCACTTCCTCGGCGGCCAACGCAACCTCGTTCGCTCCTGTCGGCGACCGCAATACTGCCTTCACCTCTGCACTGCTGGCGACCGCTGACAACCTCGACCTCACTCTCGATGAGCTCTACCGCGGCACTGAACAGCACCTCATCCAGCACGGGCACCCTCGGCCGGGCCGCAGGGCGGTCGACACTGCGGGCGAGCTCAAGCTGTTCGGCAGTATCGGCGATCCCCGATCTCACCACGCCACTGATGGTCCCTACTCCACATACAACCTCGGGTGGCTAGCCCACCAAAGCGGTGATCTGCCCCAAGCTGAAGACTTGTACCGCCACGCCGCCGAGGCTGGGCACGCTGCCGCCATGTACCAGCTCGGGGTTTCGCGCGAAAAGAGTTGTGAGTTCACCGATGCCGAAATCTGGTACCGACGTGCCGCCGACGCCGGGCACCCAGGCGCCATGGACAACCTCAGGGTTTTGAGCAAGAAGAGTGGTGAGCGCACCGTCGTAGAGGTGCGACAGCCACCGCGCCAGAAACCGGCGACGCCCTGGTGGCGGAGGCGGTCGACCGCCGCAGCGATCGCAGTCGTTCTGCTGGCCCTCGGGGTGGGCGTCACGGTGGCATACATAATTTGGCCACAGCCCGATATCTGGATTGCGGAGAAGACGCTCAAAATTGCCAAACCCGGTGGCACAGAAGAGTTGTCATTCGCCGGCACCAAGGGGCAGAAGGTGTTCGTCGAGGTGGCCTCGACGAACCTGCCCGACCATTGCTTCCCGTTGTCGTTGCGCGACCCGGTCGGCAAGGAGATCGCGGAAGGATGCATCAGCGATGGCGGCGGCTCCATCGACACCACGGCCCTGCCGGCCAGCGGCGAGTACGCCGTGAGGTTGGAGCCGTCGAACGACAGGGTCGGCGAAGCCACCGTACGCGTGATCGATGTCGTCGACCAGAACGCGACGATCTCCCCGGACGGGACTCCGGTCACCAGCAGGATCGACACCCCCGG
>NZ_JBHVHX010000007.1:87846-264156 GCF_042799895.1 Nocardia sp. NPDC057663
ATCGACACCCCCGGTGCTGCGAGCCGGTTCCGGTTCGCCGGCACCAAGGGGCAGACGGTATCCGTCGAGGTGGCCTTATCGACCCTGACGCCGTCCGGCTGCTTCTTGTCGCTGCGCGAGCCGGGCGGCAAGGAGATCGCTACAGGATGCATCAGCAGTGACGGCAGCGGCTCCATCGACACCACGGCCCTGCCGGTCGACGGCGAGTACACCCTCGTCATCGCTCCGAGGTACACCGACCCGATCAGGAATGGGACCGGTGAGTCGCAAGTGCGGCTCTACACCCGGTGAAATCCTCACGTTTCCGGTTCGTGTCGGGGCTGTCGAACCATTGCACGGAATGCCAATACGGGTTCCGATGCTCGGGCACGAAATCCAGACCCAGTGCAGACGCGGCAGCAACTGCGTCAGATCCGAATCTGCGGTCTCGCTTGGCCGAACTCGCTGATTTCGGACCGACGATCGGCGGCGTTGCTGAGCCGCTGTTCGTGCCGGTTGCAGTGCAGGAGCACTCGTGGTGCGGTGTTGAGCGTGGACGGCGCCCTGGTCCCGACCCGTGATCACAAGGTCGCCGCGCCGAGCAAGAACTACCGGTACTCGACGAATCACCAAGTCGTCATCGACGCCGACACCGAACTGGTCGTCGCGCTGGGAAAACCGTTGCCGGGTAACCGCAATGACTGCCGGGCCTGGGTCGACTCCGGTGCCTCCCATGCTTGCCGCAACGCGGTGGTGATTGCTGATGGCGGCTACCAGGGCACCGGTTTGGGATCATCCCGCACCGCCGCTCGCCCGGTGTCGAGCGGCCGGAATGGAAACAGGCCCACAACAAGTCCCACCGTAAGGTCCGTGCCCGTGTCGAGCATGTTTTTGCCCGGATGAAGACCTGGAAGATCTTGCGCGACTGCCGCTTACGCGGTGAGCGGGTGGGTGTCGCGATGGCCGGGGTAGCGGCTCTGGCCAACCTCGCCCACGCCTACTGATTCCCTGTTAGGTGGACCGATCATTGTCACCGACCCCAGACTTACGGGACATTCCTTAGGCCGAACCTACCCAGCTCCCGTGCTGGGCAATCGACGAGGCCGCCGCCAACATCTTGCTCGCCGACAACGACAAGTAGCCGTCACTCCGCGAAAATGGAGACCGGTAACGGCTGGCTCAGTAGACATATTTGCCCAGCACCCTTTGCAATTCAATCAGGTCGGGGTTCGAGAACAGCCATTGTCGCTCGTTCGGTGCGAACCGCACCACCGTTGGGCACCCGCGGTCCGGCTGCCCGAGAATCTGTTCGGTTCCGAGCAGCTCTGCCGTCCGCGTCTCATAGATCCTGGCAGCGTAGCGCCCACGAAATAGTGGCAACCGTATCGGCTCGATTCCGGTGAACTCGCAGGCCCGGATCAGCTCACCACCGTCCTGGCTGACCCCCAGGCAAACGATGAGCTGATATCTCAGCGGGTCTGACTGGTTCATCCACTCGGGCGGTTGGAGCGGGGTATTCCAGATCGGGCCGTTGTCGCTGTCGAATACCGCCACCGGATGCGGGGCGGGACCGACGAAAGCGTCCGCCGCCGGATAGAAACCCGGTTGCGGAAGGCACGGTTGGTTCATGCTCTCGATGCCGCGAGGCTGTGTTCGGACCGCGGTGGGGGCCGCGGGTTCGCTGGCCGCTGTGGCCGAGGTTTTACTGGGTTCTCCACATCCTGCGAGCGTCATCATCACCGATACCGTGACCGCCCACCGAAGAACGAGTCCTCGCGCCGCCTTTGCGTCCATGCGCACCCTGACACTCACTATGACGATCCCGCCCCTGCCTCTGCACCGGAACGCTCTCGCCCCGAACTCCGCATCCGCGGCGCCGACCACGATTCCCCGATTTCCCCAAGTCCCTTCGACAGTGACGCTATCGACAACGATCTACCACCGCAAGAAGTCGAGCCCGAGCAGTCCGCACCCCCGCTCCGCGAGGACAGATCCCATCGTCCAGCCGGCGGATGAGGCACAGGCCGCGGTCGCGCTCAACGTCGGCTGCAATGCCCCGGGAGGCCCGAGGTTGAGGGATCCTGTTCGAGCACATGGCGTCACTTGGCCAGCTCGCATAGGCATCCGGCTGAAGCTTCCCCGGGGCTACTGGGGTTGCCGATGGACTCTTCCCGATTCCCACCACCCCCGCATGTCCAACAGCGGGCTCCGGCTCACAGACCCTGCCGCAGATCTGGACCAGTTCGCCGCGCGGCCGCAACCACGACGTCCTCGACGCTCAGGGCTTGCCCGGTGGCCCACTTCCTTACCCGAACCCGGGAGATCTCCTCGACCGAGGTTCGTCGCGATGCCCCGTAAGCGCTACACCGCGACGCCCGAGCCACGATCGAACGCCACCTCGCCGCGATCGAAGCGGGGGTCGACCCGCAGATGGTCGTCGGCCCGCACCTGGTCGATGGGCCAGGCCGGTGGTCGGGCACACGGCGCGTCCAGATGACCGGTGCTTCATGGTGCCCAACGCATATGGGCTGACCTGGATGCCGGTCCGACCGAGTGGGCGAGTGCGCATGGGGCTCCTGTGTTCTCGCGTCCGACGCTCGGTCGGGCCGACCGAGCGGGGTGCGACCGAATCCGGTCGCACCCCGCAGGGAAGGCGGGACGAAATGCCGTCAGGCCTGGGCGTAGTCGACCGTGACGTCGAGGATCCAGGTGACGCCGAAACGATCGCGCAGCATGCCGAAACCGGGCGTCCATTGGGCTGCGGCGAATTCCTCGATGACCGTCGCACCGTCTACGAGGAGCTTCCACAACGCGCCGACTTCCTCGACGGTGTCGCCGCGTACGGACAGGAAGAACGGGTCCGTGGTGATGGTGGTGCCGTTTTCGCGGCGGGTGGTCGGCGCGTCCTCGGCGACCGGTGCGTCCGGGCCGGGCACGTCGTATGCCATGACCCGGAACCCGTTGTCGGCGACAACCTGGCCGAACACCACATTGCTTGCACCCGGCACCTCCGCGGGCATCCCGAAGTCGCCGTAGGTGGCAATCGAGATGTGCCCACCGAACACCGACTGATAGAACTCCAGAGCCGCACGAGCCTGCCCGTGGAAATTCAGGTGGGCAACTGCGTTGATCGACATGATGGCCTGGTCCTTTCACACATGGTTTCGCAGCCGGAGGCTTCCGGCAACGGAATTCACTCTCGCAGCAGTACAGGACAGGGAATGTCCGCTATTCATGGCAATCTGGCCACCATGCCGACCGCCACCTCGACAGCAACCTCCCGTCGCCTGCTCTCGTTGTTGTCGCTGCTACAGGTCCGCCGCGACTGGCCCGGCGGCCTACTCGCCCAGCGGCTCGGTGTCAGCGACCGCACCGTGCGCCGCGACGTCGATCGCCTCCGCGAGCTCGGGTACCTCGTCCATGCTGTCAAGGGACCCGAGGGCGGCTACCGGCTCGACGCAGGTAGCGAGCTGCCACCGCTGCTGTTCGACGACGAACAGGCGATCGCGCTGGCCGTGGCATTGCGGATCGCGGTCGGGGCGGGGGCGGGTATCGAGGAGGCCGCGACGCGAGCGCTGGCGACGGTCCGCCAGGTTCTGCCGGCACGGCTGCGTCAGCGCATCGACGCCCTCGAGATCACCGCGGTCGAATCTGCCGGGCGCGGCGCCGGACCCCGAGTCGACACCGAAGTCCTGCTCGCGCTGAGCGCGGCCATTCGAGCCGCCGAGGAGCTGCGGTTCGACTACGTGTCGCCGACACCGGCAGCAGAAACCGGCCTGCAGCCGCCGCGGCGAGTGCAGCCCCACCACCTGGTGATCCAGGGCGGACGCTGGTACCTGATCGGATGGAATCCAGAGCGCGGGGACTGGCGCATCTACCGCGTCGACCGGATGAGGTTGCGCACCCCCCACGGGCCGCGCTTCACACCCCGGCAGCTGCCGGGTGGCGACGTTGCCGCCTTCGTATCCGCCCGGTTCAAAGGCTCCGAGGGCGCGGACAATTGGCCGTGCTGCGGCGAGGTGATCCTCGATCTCGCCGCCGCTCGCGTGGCACCGTTCGCCGGTGACGGCGTCGTCGAGGAACTCGGGCCCGCCCGCACTCGACTGCTGATCGGGTCCTGGTCGTGGGCCGGGCTCGCAGCCACGTTGATGCGGTTCGACACCGACATCGAGGTCATCGGCCCGCAAACACTGCGCGACGCGTTCGCCGACCTGTCCCACCGCGCCGAGCGCACCGCACGAGGCCGCTGACTGCCGGTCGCGCCGTCGGGTCGATCTAAAGTTGGTCATCCCTCCCGGCTTCCCGACTGCCCCGCCTCCGAGGTGCACGTGATGGTCGACGGCGCGATTCGTCATGGCACCGGAACGGCGCTGGGGAGCGAATTGCGTTGATACGCACGGTCAATCGGAAATCGGGTTCAACATCACGCGACTGCTCGGGCGCGAGCTGCTGCCGCGCGCCGAAGTGCCTCGTGGGCGGTGCCGGATCTGTCCGGTGCGGGCGGCCCGACGCAGCAGGACGGCGGTGGGCACCAGGCAGACCAGCAGCGCGAACAGGCTGGCCTCCGGCCCGAATGCGCCGCCGGTCAGCAGGGAGGACCCGGACAGTGTGGTGTGCAGCAGGCCATGGGACGCGGTGCCCGAGCCGGACACCGTGACACCGAAGACACCGGCCTGGATGAAGTTCCAGCCGAAGTGCAGGCCGATCGGCAGCCACAGTGAGCGGGTCGCGACGTAGGCGGCGGCGGTCAGGGTTCCGCCGGTCACGGCGATCGAGAGTGTGCCCAGCAGCGTGGCGTCGACATTGACCAGGTGTGCCGCGCCGAACAGCAGCGCGGACACGACCAGCGCCACCACGGTGCCGGTACGTTCCTCCACGATGCGGAACACGATCCCGCGGAACAGGGTCTCCTCGGCGACCGCAACGGCCGCCATCGCGCCAGCGGTCGCGAGGAACCCGCCGACCGAGCCCCAGGACAGGCCCTGCCAGCCACCGAACGCCGCGATGAGCAGCATCACCGCGGTGAACAGGCCGGACCCCAGCAACATCCCACGCCACAACCAGGACCACGTGCCCGCGGTCGCGAGTTCGGGGACGCTCGGGCGTGACTCGACGGTTCGCGACAGCCAGCGGTAGCCGACCACCCCGGCGCCGGCCAGACCGATCCCCACCGGCAGCGCGAGCGCCGGAACGGGCGCGACGAGCCGGTCGATCCCGGCGAACGCCGCGATCACGCTGAGCAACACCAGCACCAGGACGGGGAACCGGAACCTGCGCAACCGGCGCCGGCCGGTGGACAGTTCAGCGTGTGAGAGCGCGCTGCCCGCACGATCTATGGGTCTCATGATTCCGATCCCTGTCTGCTGGAGGTTTTCGCAATGGCCACGGACGGCGCAACCGACAGTAGGCAGCCGGAGCCCACCGTGACATCACGCTGGAGGGGGCGATGGCGGTAGCTCTGGCGGGGGACGACGACGGTGCCGGATAGCTTCAGAGGTGCGCAGGGTGTCATCGAGTCACTCGGACTAGAACCGCTCGCTGTCTTCGAACCGCCGATGTCAGTCGTCCTCGTCGGGGGTGTCCGGGTCGCGCAGTGGCCGGGTGGGCACCGCCCAGGTCGGGCAGGTGGAAGCTGTAGTGGCGTTGCAGCCGAATGTGTTTGCGAATGAACGCCGACAGCCGGGCGGCGTCTTCGTCGCGGACCGGGTAGTCCTGGGCGCGTCGAGCGCGATCCAGGTACACCGAGTTCCACAGCACGACGCAGTTGAGGATCAGCCCGAGGGCGGAGAGCTGGTTCTCGATGCCGTCGAGACAGGCGTGGGCGATCTCATCCTTGCGGCCGTGGAAGATGTTGTGCCCCAGGCCGAGACGGCCCTCGGTCAGGTTGGCCTGGGCCCTGCCTTCACGCCGGTAGGGAACAAGCCCTCGGATTCCGCACGCCATCCATGACGTGTCGCGATGACCGCCTGAACCGCAGACGATCGCCGATCAGCCCGCCCACTGCGCACGTTTTCGACATCGTCGCCGACGCCATCCTGCCCGGCGCCGATGCCGGCCCGACTTGCTGTCCGGTACCCGAATCATCACGAGACCACACAGTGGCGCCAATAGTGCCCGCTCTCCCTCGCCTAGCCCATTCCGGGCGTAAGCATGGTCGATACCCGCACGGTATCGGTCGTGCTCAATCGGTCTTGGACGGCAGGCGCGAGCTGGTGCTGGAGTGGAAGTGATCGGATCGGCCATCAGGCAGCGATCGTTCGAGGGACTGCCCCCGCCCAGCATCGGAGTTGACCATGCCTACTGACAACCATCCAGACCCTGTCGTCGAGATCGCCGATGTGCAGGACCTGGCACGCGATGTGCTCGCGATTCCGAATCGCGGCGTCGATCTCGTACCGAACATAGGCGTGATCGGCGGCACGCATTCGGTGCTGGTGGTCGACACCGGGATGGGCCCGCGCAACGCCGAGAAGGTGCTCGCCTTCGCCGCCGAGCAAGCCAAGGGCCGCAAACTCTATCTGACGACCACGCATTTCCATCCCGAGCACGCGTTCGGCGCACAGGTATTCGCCGGGGAGGCGACCTACCTGGTCAACCGGGCCCAGGCCGAAGACCTCGCGCACAAGGGTGAGAGCTATCTCGCGATGTTCCGGCAGCTCGGAGAACCGGTGGCTCGGGAGCTCGAAGGGGTGGATCTCCCTGCGCCGGACCGGGTGTACGACGGCGCCTTCGAATTGGACCTGGGCGGGCGAATCGTGCAGTTGCGCCCGACCGGGCGCGCGCACAGCAGCGGCGATCAGGTCGTGGCTGTCCCCGATGCCGGCGTGCTGTTCACCGGTGACCTGGCCGAAGCCGGCCAGTTCGCGATCTTCCCGTGGTTCCCGCCGTACGACACCGACGTCTCCGGGGTGGCCTGGATCGAGGTGATGGAGCGACTCGCCGCCGAAGCACCTCGGGTGGTAGTGCCAGGACATGGTGCGATCGGCGATGCCCAGCTCCTGGCAGACGTGCGCGACTACCTGCGTGAGCTGCGGGACGAGACCTGGCGGCGACGCGACTCGGCGATGAGCGAGCAAGACATCACCGAGGAGGTCCGCTCGCTGATGATCGAACGGCACCCGGACTGGACGATGCGGGAGTGGATCGAGCGCGGTGTTGGTTGCCTGTGCGCCGAACACGCACGACACCACGCGCCGGCGAACACCGTGCCCGGCTCGGCCGACTGAGGCCGACGCCATGGACGACAACGACAATAACCAGGGCGCCGACAACTCGACGGAGTTGAGACGCCGACGCGGCATCGGGGTGTATTCCCGGATCTTCGAGGTTCCCGAGCACGACGTGGCCTCGGTCATGTCTGCCCGGGTCGGGCCGGTCTTCGCCGCGGAGGCATTTGTCGCCGCCGGGGGAGCGGCCTGGACCCAGCCCGGTTTGACCGGTCGCGATCGCAGCATAGCGATCATCACGGCGCCGGCCGCCCAAGGTATCTCCGGTGACCGGCTCACCACCCACCTGAGACAGGCCGGCGCGCACGGCATCAGCCACGACGGGCTCACCGCTTTGATGACACTGCTGGCTACCTACATCGGCTACCCACGCGCGTCCTCGGTGATGGAAACCATCGAGCGCGCGGCCGATTCCGGCTTCCACCACCGGGACGATGGTTGACGGGCGTGGCGGCCGCGTTCAGCACTCGAGCACGGCGGCGAAAGCTGGCATTCCGGTGGAAATGGCGATGGTCAGGTGGGTCGTTCTGTGGCGAGGAAGGGCATCATGAGGTCGAGCAGTTCGCGCGGCCTGTCCAGCGGGATGATGTGACCGCAATCCGGAATGACCTGTCCTACAAGGTCGTCGGTGATGGGTCGAAGCTGCCGCTCCAGCGCGTCGCCGACGGGGTGGGCACCGATCGCCAGCGTGGGTGTGGTGAGCCGGTGGGCCGCCACGGCGAGATCGAGCTGGTGGGCGCTGGTCGGCAGTGCGCGGTAATAGGAGAAGGCGCACCGGAGGGCGTCGTCTCCGGTGTAGGCATCGACGAACGCATCGTGGATATCTGCCCGCACACCCCGGCCCCGAGTACCGGTGGTGAGAAACCAATCGACATACCGCGCCTCGTTGCCGAGCAGGACCGTTTCGGCGAGACCGGGGACGGCGTGGAATCCGAACCACCACGGGGGACCCGCGGCGAGGAAGTCCTCGGCACCGGGGAGCCTGCCCAGTAGTGCCTCCATGACCACCAGCCGTCGTACCCGGTCGGGGTGGCGCAGGGCGAGCAGGACTGCGACCGGGGTGCCGGCATCGATCGCGACCACGTCCGCGGTGGGTTCGCCGAGGGCATCGAGGATCCCGGCGATATCGGCGGCCAGCGTGCCGGCGTCGTAGCCGTCCGACGCACGGGTGGTGGCGCCGAACCCGCGCAGGTCCGGGGCGATGATCCGGCAGTGCGCGGACAACGGGCCGATGATCTCGCTCCACAGTCGCCAGGTGTGCGGAAAACCGTGCAGCAGAACGATCGCGGGGCCGGAGCCTGCCAGGGCGACGTTGGCACGGATGCCGTTGGTCTCGATCTGGCGCAGCTCGATAGGGGCGGTGTGGACCGGTGGCGTGTGGGCCATGGAACCCTCCGTATGGTTACTATTAGTTACCAGGAAACGGTAGGTAACGTCGGTTGCGCTGCCAAGAAGGCACTTCGACTACAGGTGGTGAGGTCTAGGTGACTACTCGAGCAGCGCAGGCGAAGACGCCGGTTCGCGGCGATCTGTTCGATTGCCAATGCCCGACACGTCAATTGCTGGACCGCATCGGCACGAAATGGACATCGATGGCGGTCAAGGTGCTCGCGCAGGCCGCTCCGGGCGAGGTTCGGTTTGCCGAGCTGCGGCGGCGAATGCCCGGTGTGTCCCAGAAGATGCTGTCGGTGACCCTGCACAATCTGGTCCGGGACGGTCTGGTCACCCGCCGGGTGGAGCCGACAGTGCCACCGCGCGTGCACTATCGGCTCACCGAACTGGGCTTGTCCCTGGAGGTCCCCTTGGCGGCACTGCGCACCTGGGCCGAGGATCATATGGCCGAGATCGACTACGCCAACACCGTCAACGACGCACAAGCCGACCCAACCGTCACCAAGTAGCTTCCCGACACACGCCCATGCCGCACACGTCGGCAAGCTCGATCCGGCGATACCCGCCGTAGATTCGAGTCCCTGGGAACGGCGGATCCGAATTACTTTGCCTACCTTACACATTCGTGACGATGGCATGCCTGCTCGGTACGGGATTCCGCAGAGTACGAGAGGCTACGACGGCGACATGAATGTGCACGCGCCTCACCTGTTCCAGTGTCACCAGGCCGACGCGGTCTCCAGCGTGTGGCGGGGCGGATGTGCCGTAGTCGGCTGGTAGGGCTGGGTTTTCGGCGCTGTCGTACTGCGGGTGCGCGACACTCTGTTCTGACTGTGGCGGTGTGCCGACGGCTTCGCCCCCTGCACATCGCCGGAATCCGGCGTGCCGGAAATAGGAAGTCGAGTCGCGGCCGCGAATGCAGCGGGGACGACCGGAGGCTGGGCGCGCCCGCCATGCCTCTGGCAGGCTCACCTGCGAAGCCCACCCGTCCTGACCGCACCGGCGCTACCGTGGAGGTACCTGTGGGGGAGGAACACGATGGTATCGGTGACGCTGTACCGCTATTCGTTCAATTTCCGCTATGCCCTGAACGACCGGCAGATGGCGGGTTTCGACCCGGGCCGGGCATTCGTCGAGATCTATGCCGTCGACACGCCCGAAGGCCGCGACGAGCGCGGGTGGACCTGTCTGGACCGGAGAACGACGACGCGGAGTATCGGGGTCGAGGCCACCGCCGGGGACTCCGCCGCGTGGATCCGGGCCCAGACCGAGGCGCTGGATGCGCTGTGGATCGCCGAACAGCAGCTCGTCCATGAGCTCGGCATGCGGATCGAGGGCGGCTTTTCACCCGGACTGCGGCGTGATTCGGGCTGGGCGGCGGCCCGCCGCCGCAGCCGGGGCGCGTCACGGCAGGCATTCGACGGACTCGAACAGCGGCTGCACGACATCGCCGTGCGCTATCGCCCCGTCCACGAGCAGATCGGGCGCCGCGTGCGGGAGGCCGACGCACGCGCGCAGGAAGAACAGGCGCGACTCTGGAAAGCCCAGCGCGAGCGGGAAAAACGCGATGACCGCTTCATCGTGCTGGCCGTCCAGACTCGATGGAGCTACCGCGTCACGGAATCAGATCGAACCGTTCACGTCTTCCGCGCCGACGACTCGACCCTGACCACCGGTGAACTGATCGACGAGCTCCAGCGCCCCACCCACCATCTCACCGGCTACACCGTGCACTGGGCCGTCGCCGATCGCGCCGAGATCGAGCGGGTCAGCGGCGCGGATTTCACAATCTGGTGGGCCGTAGTTGCTCCCGGCCACTGGACCGATTTCCGGCGCATCCCGGCCCGCCCGCCGACCCGTTCCGGCCCATATATCGGCGGCCACTCCAGCTACGGCGGCCACTCCGGCTACGACGGCTTCTCCTCCTGCGGTGGCGGCTTCTGACGCGACGGCCCAGCACTTTCGTCGCCGCGCCGCAGCGGGTCCGAGGTCATGGAGGTACCCGACGGGAGAATCCGGACCATGAGCACACCCGAGGACTGGAACACCGAGATCATCGCCGAGTTCCGTGCCAACCAGGGTCGCGTCGGCGGCAACTTCGAAGGCGCCCCGATGGTGCTGGTCCATCACCGCGGCCGCAAAACCGGCCGCGAACTCATCAGCCCGATGATGTATCTGGCAGACGAGCACGACCCCGGCACCATCTACGTCTTCGCCAGCAAGGCCGGCGCACCCACCAACCCCGCCTGGTATTACAACCTCACCACGGCAGGCGCCGCCGACATCGAGATCGGTACTGACACATACCCGGTCACCGTCGCCGAGATCACCGGCGCTGACCGTGACCGCATCTTTGCGGAACAAGCCCACCGCTATCCAGGATTCGCCGGCTACGCGGAGAAGACCGCCGGGATCCGCACCATCCCTGTCCTCGCCCTCCGCCGCGCCTGACCTCGACAGGCGCGTGCCGTGCGGGTGCATCGGCCGTGGCGATCAACCATCACCTGCTTGCCGCCGAGATCGATCGGTCCGTCGCGGGCGCCCGACAGCGCGGGACCGAGTTCTCGGTCTCGATGGAGCGACGCGTCAGCGCACTCGTGACGGTAGCCGCTCGGCCGATGCGCCGGGGACAGCCTTGGTTCGATCGAAGATAGGCGCGGATCGACGGCGGCACGAGTTGGCCAGTGGGGGAGCGCGTCCGACAGCGCTAGTGCGTGTTCTGAGGACTACCGCGTTATAAGTTACTTCTCGTTTCGAGATTGAACGAGGGTTTGCATGGGTGATGGGAGGACGGGTCAACGGGCGGTCTGCCAGAAAATCTCCGGTCTTCTCCTGTGAATATGGCAATAGTTCGGCTGTTGAAGGGTGTGAATCGGAACGCGCTCCTGTGTCAGTCTGCGGTGTTAAGTTAATCTCTATTCCGTCGTTGCGTGATGGGTGGAAGCTCATCGTGCTACGGCGGTCGGCTTGATACTCAACGAGGAGTGGCGCCATGGACGCACTGAACAGGCGCAATGCAATGAAATTCGGCGGGATGCTGGGGGTGGTGGGCGCCTTCGCCTTCGCCACGCCCGCACGCTCGGAACCGTGGAGCTGGTCACCGGAGGGATCCATCGCGGGCTCGGGCTCGGGCGCGGATCCGATGACGGTGTGGGATCCCGAAGCCGATGCCCTGGTCCCCGGGCTGATCGACCGGGGCGACGTCCCCCGGGTCAACGAACTGCTACGGACGTGGAAGACCAACGGGCAACCACTACCGGCCGGATTGCCCGCCGATCTCCGGGATTTCATGGAAAACGCGCGCAGGTTGCCGCCCTGGACCGACCCCGGCAAGCTCGACGCGGCGATCCAATTCAACAAGAAGCGGGGCCTCTACCTCGGGGTGCTGTACGGATTCGCCAGCGGCATGATGAGCACCGTCATTCCCAAGGAGGCCAAGGCGGTCTACTACTCCAAGGGCGGGCACGATCTCAAGGACCGCATCACCAAGACCGCCAAGCTCGGCTACGACATCGGCACCGCGAATTCGTATGCCGCCGACGGGGAAATGATCGTCACGTGCGTCAAGACCCGCCTGGTGCACGCCGCGGTGCGGCACCTGCTGCCGCAGTCGTCGCACTGGGTGCACTCCGCCGAGGAGGACATACCGATCAGCCAGAACGACATCATGGTCACCTGGCACAGCCTGGCCACCACGGTGATGAAGTACCTGCTCTCGTGGAACGTGCCGATCCCGGCGAACGAGTCCGAGGGCTTTCTGCACTCCTGGCAGGTGGCCGCGCATCTGCTCGGCGTCCGTGACGAGTACATCCCGAACTCCTGGCCGGAGGCGAACGGTCAAGCCGCGCAGGTTCTCGACCCGATCCTCGCGGTGACTCCCGAAGGCGTCAAACTCGCCGACCGGCTGCTGGGGCTGGGCGCCAACATCGACTTCGCCATCCTGAGCAAGCCGGTCCTCGGCGCGTTCACCCGCTTCCTGCTCGGTGACACCATCGCCGACGGGCTGGCCATTCCCCGCGAACCCGTCTGGGATCCGTTGCTGCGTGTCTCCTGGGGTCCGTTCATCGCTGTGCGCGAGGGCCTGCTCACCGCAGTCCCGCCGATCGGCGATCCGTACTGGCTGCTCGACGAGTTCCTGCGCAAGGCGGCCCTGATCTACCTGGCCGAACTGCGCATGCCGATCAGCATCGAGATCCCAACGATGAACCGCGACATGAGCAGGCCGCACCGCTGAAACCGTGTCCTATCCCGCTGTTCCGATCCCCCGAAGTAAGGAGACGCACGATGCGTCCATCGCTCTTTCTCGCCGGTGCCGTACTCACATCGGTGGCCGTTCTCGGCGCCGCACCGAACGCGACAGCTCAGCCGGCCGGTCCCGTCGCCGACGCCGGCACCGGTTCGTCGGTCGTCGACTCCGCCTCCAGGGCCGCGCAATCCGCGGTCGAACTCGCTCAGCGGGGTGATCTCATCGGATTCATCGTGCTGATGGCGATCACCCCGATCCAGATGGTCACCGGAGGCGTGTGCGACCTGGCAGTCGGCGCGGGGTCGTCCAATCCCTGTAGCCCCACCCGGTACTGAGGGCACGTCGATATCGACACCACCGCAAGGTCCGACGAGCTGTCTACCCCGTCGGCGTCGCCTGGGGCGACCGGGCCGGTGGGCGCGCGATGGACGGAATCGATCGCGATGTCGTCGGTGGTGGGGGCTTCGGCGACAGCCGCGGCATGGTCGTCGTCGGAGTCGCCGGGGGCCGTGCCGAGGTGCTTGCCGGCGTCGGTGATGGCGTGGAGAACGTCGGCAACGCCGACGTCGTGGCAGAACCGGCCGGGATCGTGATCGTCGTGGTGCTGGACGGCGCGGGCTTCGTGGTGGTCGGCACCGCGGTCGTGGCGGTGACGGTGATGGTCGAGGGATCGGCCGTCACCGTGCTCGGGCCGGGGGTGACCGTGTCCGTCGGGGTCAGGGGGACAGTCACCGTGGATGTCGAGGTCGTGGGAATCGCGCCCGGGTCCTGCACACTGGATGTGCTCTCGAGCGAAATGCTCGCCGTGGCAGAGAAACTCGCACTCACCGAGATCACCGTCGAGTTCCCCGGGGCGGTTTCGGTCGGCGCGACCGTCGGTGTTTCCGTCGAACTGACTGTGCTCGCGGGGGCAGGGTCGGTGGTCGGTGTGTCGCCGCCGGCGATGTCGCCCGGGGCGACGGCCTCGCTCGGTATGTCGGAGGCCGCGCTCGGGGGCAGCACGGCAGCCTCGCTTCCGGCCACGCTGGGATCCGACGTGGCTACGGCGGGTTCGCACGAGAAGGTCTTCGCCTCGTTCGCCCGGACCGGCGGGCCCGAGTCGGCTCGGACGGCGAGCGTCGTCCCGATGGCCGTGGCCACCAACGCCGCCGCCACGCCCGCGCGCGTCAGCTGTCGTCGAAGCCGGTCGGCTGCTGACGTCGTGGCAGGCCGGTCGTGTCGCCGGAGAATTGTCGGGTCGCTGTCCGGCTCCGTCACCGGTTCTTCGGTGTTGTCGACGTTGGGCATCCAGCTCCTGCTTTCTCCCTGGAACTGTGCCGACCGTGATTATCGACGACGGCACATATCGCGGTCGGCGTGGGCATGTGTCAGGGATTCGAGTAGGGATCGACCTCACGCAGCCGTTGCCGGTGTATTCGCTGCAACTCGCCGGCGCGGGTGAGAAAGTCGGCGATTGTTTCGAGTTCGGCGGTGTCGTAATAGCTCAGCAACATCTTGTAGCTCTCGACGATCATCGGTACGACGAGTTCCTGTACGCGATGGGCCGCGAGTTCGGTGGCCATCACGATCACGCGACGACGATCGGTCGGGTGCAGCGAGCGGGCGATATAGCCTTGCTTCTCCAGCCGGTTGAGCATGATCGTGACACCGGCGGAGGTGAGTCCGAGCCGTCCGGCAAGCATTCCGGGCGTCGTGGATTTCTCGTCTTCCAGCAAGACGATCTCCAGTGCGCGCCGATCGGTCTCGTTCACGCCGAGCACTCTGATCACCTCGCGGATCAGATCCTCGACGGATCCGTGATAGAACTCCAGCGCCCTTTTCAGCTCGACCGGGATCCTGGCGGGTTCGCTTGTTGTCGGGCACACAGGCTTTCCATCGATCACGTGAAACCTAGAACCGCTCACCAGAACTCACCGATCAGGGCGTGCTCGATCGCCGGGCGTCCGATTCCGGCCGGCGGAGTCGGGGTGTGAATCGGGCATGGTGGCTCCTGTCAATCGATCGACCGGCAGCTCGGACCCGTGGCTGACGAACATCACGAAAGCGGCACCCGCTCCGGCCGTCGGAGCGTTCGTGGCGGTGTCGGACATGCACTGTACGACATGGCCGGGGATGCGACACCGCGCATCGAAATATTCGGTCGAAGTGACTGCTGTGCACCAAACGCCAAGTGGGGCAAGCACTATCGGGAAACCGTAGTCGCCAGGTGCGGGTCGGGTGAGGTCGGACCGGGTTGCTTGCGCAACCCGGTCCGGAGGTGTTCGCCGCAGGCCGGACGTGTGCACGCCGGCGCTCGTGCGCGGGCTCAGGTCACGTTGGTGGTGGTGAGGGTCGGGGATGGGTTCGGGTAGCACGAGGTCGCGACGTTGCCGACGAAGGAGACGTTGGTCGTCATCGTCATACCGGGACTGGCGTAGCTGGTCCCCGCGTACTTGCTGGTGATCGGCGTTCCGGCGACACCGGCGGTGACGTTGATGGTCACCGCGGGGGGAGTGAAGCTGGTGCCGCCCGCGATCGGACCCGGCACGGTCAGCACGACATTCCCACCCGACGTCGCTACCGAGCCGGCCACGGTACCCCCGGAGGCGGTCGCCGAGACCAAGGTCGAATTCGCGGGAGTCGGAATGGTCATCTTCAGGTTGCTGATGTTGTTCACGGTGAAGCCGGACGCCGAACTGGGAACCGACGAGGCGCCCGGCGTGATCGTGATGGCCACCGCGGAACCCGACACCGCAGAGCTCGGCGCGGTGCCGGTGACCGATGTGTTCATGCTCGAGGTTTGGCCGATACCGAAGATGGTGCCCCGGCAGCTCCAATTCACGCTGACGGGGGCGGCATTTACCGGTGCGGCCAAGCAGAATACGGTTACGACGGCCACCGGAGCGAGAAATCCGGCGCGAAAGAGGGAAGAGGTCGATCTCATGGCGATCTCCAGAAATATCGAGCAGCGGTGTGACGGGATGTCGAGCCGCAAATGGGTGTTCAAAAAATATAGCCCGCGCTGCGCTTTCTGTGGCCGAAATCGTGAATCCGAACATGTCGGGATTATCATTATTCGCGATTAGATATTTACTCCGAATAGTTAATTCCGGAAAGCTTTCGAATTGTTCGCCGGCGCCGGACGGAGTCCGCCGCTGGCAGGGATGTGCGGCTACGTCGGCAGCTATATCGCGCCGGCCACATTCACAAGCCGACGATCCGAAGGCGCGTCGTCGCTTGCTCGAAATCAGTGACACCGCAGTCATTTCGGCGGTCGGCTGAGGCGGTGGGCCGGTGCGACGCCGACACCGCCCGGCCGCCACGGCTGATCACGGACCGATCGACGTCGCTGACAGCCGCCTCTCCTTGGCGGCCTCGTGAAAGGCGACGACCGCCTCACCGTTGATTCTCGCCCACTCGGTGAGCTTTCTGATGGGCTCCTCCAGGGTGCGCCCGAGCTCGGTCATGCTGTACTCCACTCGGGGTGGCGCTTCGGCGTACGCGCGCCGTTCGATGAGCCCGTTGTCCTGTAGGCGGCGCAGTGTCTGTGTCAGCACCTTGCGCGAGACACCACCGATCAGTTCGACCAGCTCACCGTGGCGCAGGGGGCCGTCGCTCAGAGCGAAGAGTGTGACCACGGCCCATTTGCTGGAGATGATCTCGATGGCCATGCGGGCAGGGCAGTCGGCGAGGAACACGGTTCCGGGGCGGAGGCTCACAAGCCGAAGGGTACCTTTTGGTGCCTAACGGATGCCTACCTTCAAACGTATGCAGCACACCACGTTCGAAGACGTCGGAGTCGAGGACCTTGCGCTTCGGCCGATCCTGAAACCCGAGTTCAACGGCGGACCGAACCGTTCCGTGTCCACACTCGGACCGCCGACCACGACGCCGTGATCTCCCAGCCCGCGGAACTCTGTACCCGGCTGTTCGAAAGTGCCTGACCGGCGAAACGTGCCAGGTCGGCGCATGTCCCCACTCCGCTCGTTCAACAATTGAGGTTTCACCATGTTCATCGTCTATGCCATCATCGCCGCTCTGATGTCAGTGGTGCTCCTGGCTTCCGCCGGAGCCAAATTCACCCGGCCTCAGCGGCTCGTCGACCAGGTGTCCACCCTCGGCCTGCCGTACAGCGTGCTGCCGTTCCTGGGCCTCGCCCAGATAGCCGGCGGCGGTGGTCTGATCATCGGACTCTGGTGGGAGCCTGTCGGCATCGCCGCTGCCGTCGGCTTGGCGCTCTACTTCATCGGTGCAGTCGCCACACACCTGCGTGTCGGTGACTACAAGGGAGCCCTCCCTGCAGCCGTCCTCACCGCTGTCGCCATCGTTCTCGCCGCAGCACGCTCCGTAACCCTGTGACAGCCTTCCACTCTCCGGTAGGAGCGCACCGCCCCTGGCGGAGGCAGGAGGCGTTGTAGGCGTGGTTACGGGATGCGACGAGGGCTCCTGGTGTAGCCGTCTCTCTGGTGGCCGGCCGCTTGGCCTCCGCACCGGCCGTCGCTCGGCTGGCCGTAGTTCGGCGAGTAGATCCGTTGCACCTGAACGACATTGCCGCATGAGAGGGGTCGACATAGCCTTGCGCACGCAGCCATTCGGCGTCGCAGGATCCGGCCGGCCGCCGAGCGGCCGCACCCGACTTCGCGCGAGACGCGGCTGGTACTCCACTCGTCGATGTAGTGGGAATAGGACGGGGCGGGCGGACGGTTGCGTCCGGCATGACAAAGGTTGCCGGAGAATACGGTGTGTGGCGCGGATACAAGGGGTTCACCCCGCAGGCCGCGCGGGAGATCGAAGAGCTGGGATTCGGGGCGCTGTGGCTGGGAGGCTCGCCGCCGGCGGATCTGTCGGCAGCCGAATCGCTGCTGGAATCGACGGAATCGCTGATCGTCGGCACCAGCATCGTCAACATCTGGACAGCGCGGGCCGATGAGGTGGCGGAGTCCTTCCATCGGATCGAACAGAGGTTTCCCGGTCGGTTCCTGCTCGGCATCGGAGTCGGTCATCGCGAGGCCAATGGTGCTGAGGCGATCAAGCCGTATGACGCCCTGGTGAGCTATCTGGACGAACTCGACGCGGCGGGGGTGCCGAAGGGTGGCAGGGCGCTGGCGGCACTCGGGCCGCGAGTGCTGGAACTGGCACGCGACCGGACCGCCGGTGCGCTGCCTTATCTCGCCCCGCCGGAGCACACCCGAATCGCCCACGAGATCGTCGGTGCGGACGCACTTCTTGTCGCAGAGCAGAAGGTGGTCCTCGACGGTGACCCCGACCGGGCACGAGCTGTCGCCCGGCAGATGGTCCCGATGTATCTGGGGTTGGTGAACTATGTCAGCAATCTGCGCCGGCTCGGCTTCACCGAGGAGGACCTGGCGGCTCCGGGCAGTGATCGGCTCGTCGACGTGCTCGCGCTCAATGGCGAACCCGGCAGGGTCGCTGCGGGGTTGGCCGAGCACTTGTCTGCGGGGGCAGGCCACGTCGCGATCCAGGTCTTGAACGAGGACTACCTCGCGGCCCTGCGCACCCTGGCGACCGTGCTGCCCCTCACACGGTGAGATGACGGCCGCCGCTCCGGCGACCCGGGTTGCGTACGACGTTGGCGCCCTACGCCGCAACCGCCACCGCTCGGGAATCCTCGACCCGCTACCCGTTCGATAGCGGGTGTCCCCGCGCGGGCTGGGATGTGCAACCGCGTGCGTGCAGCTTGCACGCGGTTGCAGCGGTCGGCAGGTGCGCCTAGGTTTGCCCGCTGGGATGGCGGTGTCGATCGAGATGAAAGTGAAGAGCACTGGGCTGCAACAAAGTTTGAATCAGCGATGTCGTCTGAGTGCGATGTCTGTGGATAGCGAGTGTGTCCCCCTCCGGACACGTTCTTTACGCACACGGATGGAATCGCTTCGGCGACCACCACCCGGGTGTTGTCGTTATAGGTCAGTTTCAGGCCGAGCCCCCGCAACACCAGATGTTTGTCAGCTGGATCGGCTCGTCGGAGGGCGTCGACTAGTCCGCCCAGGGATCCGATGAGACTACCGATCTCTTCCTCGTAGCCGGTGTAGCGAGGATTGGTCAGAATCGCTCGGACCGCGCTCTTGGACCACGCGATTCCTGATCGGTGACGGTTATGGGCGGGGTCGTGGGCCGATGGGCTGGCGATGTCATCGGCTGTCAGTTGCTGTGCGATGGCGAAGATCCGACACCGGACAGGTAGCTTCGGAAGATCCGTTGAACCACGGGCGCGGCGACAGGATCGGCCTCGAGCCGGTGAAGATGCTTGCCTTCAGAAGCCTTGCCCGGGTGCGGGTGTGGGCTCGCGTCGGCGAGTCGGTAGCCATAGGGCGGTGAGGGCAGGGGTCCGTCTGAGGGCTTTGGGTCCACGATGTGAGCGCGCACATGTGAGCGCGCACAGCGGATTGTGCGGGAACTGGACATCGCCTACTGGAAGCTACTCGGGCCAGGTCCTTACGCTGTTGAACGCCAACCACTTAGCCTGTGTCAGGGCTGTGCGAGGCTGATTACCCGATCACGGACGCCCTGAACTCCTTGCGAGCGAGGGTGTTCGGCGTTCTGCGGGGTAGTGGGTCGCTTTGCTGCCGGACCCGTCATCCATCCCGACCAGATGGCCATCCATCTCGAATGGCCATCCACGGTGACGATTCAGGGGCCACTGTTTCGCGGCGGTGTCGCAGCGCTCCCGTGCCGCGTATATTTCAGCCGATGCACGCGTCGGACGAGCGACAGCCATTGATCTCGCGGTGGTCTGGCATAGGGCGCTTGCGTCCCGGTGTGCTCGAGATCGAGGGTCCGCTGGGAAGTCTGCCGGGGCATTCTCACCACTCCGTGCAGGTGGCCGTCGCCCACCGGGGCACGTTCGTCATCGAGGATTTCCAGGGTCGTCAGCGACGTACGAACGCGGCGATCGTTCCCGCCGATCAGACGCACGCGTTCAGCGCGGCCGGCGCCTGGGGCGTCGTGGCGCACGTCGAGCCCGAGTCTGCCCTGGGTGCCGAGCTGATCGCGCTGGTCGACGATCCGTCCCACGTTCGCGCCTGGCATCACGCGGGACAGACCCTGACAAAGGGTCACAGTGCGTACGTGGAAGGGCGCCTGCGCTCTCCCGGAAACACCTCGCACCCGCTTCATCCGGGAGTCGCCGCCGCACGCACCCGCCTTCAGACCGAGCTGGACTCACGACCCATCCGGCTTCGCGACCTCGCCGCGACCGTTCATCTGTCGGAGAGCCGGCTGTCCCATCTCTTCGCCCAGGACCTCGGAATCACCTTCCGGGCTTACGTCAGATGGCTCCGGCTGCTCCGGGCGACCGCAGCGGTCGCGCAGGGCCGGACGCTCACCGATGCGGCTCATCTGGCGGGGTTCACCGACAGCTCCCATCTCACGAGGACGTGTCGCCGAACCTTCGGCGGCCCGCCCACCGCGTTCAGCACGATCAGTTGGGAGATCCTGCCGACCTAGCAGGTTGGTCCAATCCTGGACGCAGGGGAAGGGGCGAGGCTCGAGCAGACCGAAAGGAACTGCTCGTGAACACATCACCCCTCTTCGACTCCTTCACACCGGACGGCGGCGGCCCCCGACTCACCTCACTTCACTGGGTCCCGAGCGGGCCTGCGCGGGCCAGTGTCGTCATCATGCACGGTCTCGGCGAGCACGCCGCCCGCTACGACAGCACGGCTCGGTTGTTCACCGCGGCGGGTTTCTCCGTGCTTGCCATGGACTACGAAGGATTCGGGCGATCCGAAGGACGCCGCGGCGACGTCCGATACCAGTCGACGGCGCGGGCCGTGGACCATCTCATCGCACACGAGCGTGCGCGAACGGGCGGCGCACCGGTCGTGCTGTACGGCCACAGCCTGGGCGGGCTCTACGCGTTCCTCTACGCAGCAGACCGGCCGGGGACGGACGTGGCCGCGGTGGTGGTGACCGGACCCGCTTTCGACTCGGAGCTGCGGAACCAGCGTCTCAAGGTGGCCGTGGTCAGGAGCCTCGGCCGCGCCTTCGCCACCCTGACATTGCCGAACGGGCTGCGGTTCGAGCGTGTCAATCGCGACCCCGACGTCGTCGCCGAACGATACGCCGATCCCTTGGTCCATGGGCGAGCGACCGCACGCTTCGCGATCGACGTCCTGGCACAGATGGATCGCGTGGCATCGGCTGCCACCCGAGTCGCTGTACCACTACTCGTGGTTCACGGAGACGCCGATCTGATCAATCCGGTCTCCGCCAGCCGCCAGGTGGTCGACCTCGTGCCGTCGGCGACACTGCGGACCTGTCCGGGCGTCTACCACGGGTTGGAGGATGAACCCGAGGGGCCGGTCATCCTGGCCGACGTCATCGCATGGATCGACCGGACGCTTCACGGCGAGAGGGTTCCGGGGTAACCACTCCGGATAGTTCTGCTGATCTCGCGACTTCATGCTCCTGATGTGCATGAAGTCGCGAAAGCCATTGCAACACCGAGGCAGCTGTTTCCGAACAGGACGGGGACTGCTCTTGGTTCACGCTTGCTGCTGCGCGCGAACGGTTTCGGGGTCCGGGCTGGTCGCCATGGTCGCCGAAGGTGCGGTGCGGGGCCAGGTCCAGGCGTACCGCAGGATGAGGGCGAGAAGGAACACTTCCAATACGATGCCGAGGCCGTAGAAGTACAGCCAGGACGCGCCCACCACGTTGAATACCGTGACGGGGACGTAGAGCGACGCCACGATGAGGTTCGCGATGCGGTTCACTCCGGCGGGCAGCGTCATCGACAGTATGACCATGAAGATCGGGACGGCCATGAGGGTCAGCGCCGCGGTCGAAAAGGTCTGGGAGAGAGCGAACTCGAAGACCCTGCCGTCGAGGATGTCCTCGACGACGCCGGGCGTGAAGAAGTTGAGAATGTCCACGTAGGCGTACAGGAACATGAAGCTCGTCCACGCGGCGGCGAGCTTGGCTCGCACCGGCATCGGCTGGTCTTCCAGGGTGGTGGTGGGTTGACGTGTTCTCATCATGGGCTCCGTTGTGGGGCGGATCGGTAGGTCCACGATCGCTGAGCCCGGCGGCGGGCACACCGGCCCGGAGGCTGGAGTTCGCCTGGCCGATGGCATGATCTCTCTCTCGTACTTTCGGCGGGTACGCCGAGGCGCGCCGATCCCTATGCTGAAGCCGTGGTCACTGTCCGGCGCTCCCTCTGGCACGAGCCGCGGCCTGGTGACGCCCCACCCATCGGTCGTCTCGACTGGCTGCTGGTGGGCGTGTTCGCGGCCGCCACCTTGGTCGAGAGCATCCTTCGGCCGGGCTTGGCCTGGCGCCCCCTGGTGGCGGTGCTCGCCTTGGCACTAATACCTGCCCTGCTCTGGCGGCGAAGCCGCCCCCTGATGGCCGCCCTGGTCGGGTGGGGCGTCGCTGGGCTGCTCTCGGTCCTGCAGCTGACCGCGCAGGCCGGGGACCTCGGCCTCTACTCCATGATGGCCGACTTGATCCTGCTCTACTCCCTGGTGCGGTGGGGTTCGGGACGGGAGATCGTCGTGGGGATGGCGTTCGTGGCAGTCGTCGTCGCGCTGGGGATGTACGCCTCCTCCGCGGGCTGGGCCGACGTTTTCGGCGGAAGCGTCCTCTTGCTGTTGTTCGTCGCCCTGGCGGCGGTGTTCCGCTACCGCGCGGACCTCTGGCATCGCCAACGGCGCGAGATCCGCAATCAGGAACGGGTGGCGCTGGCGCGCGAGCTGCACGACACCGTGGCCCACCACGTCTCGGCCATCGCGGTGCAGGCGCAGGCCGGTGGCGTGGTCGCCGCCATCCAGCCTGAGAAGGCCGCCGAGGTCCTGGCCGCGATAGAGTCCGAAGCGTCGCGAACCCTGGCAGAGATGAGATCCATGGTGCGGGTGCTGCGTGAGGAGGAAGCCGTCGCCTACTCACCGCAACTGGGTGTCGCGGACCTGCCTGCTCTGGCGCGCGCCGACGCGACGCCCACCGTCGAGGTCTCGCTGGACGGTTCGTTGACCCGGCTGGCACGACCCGTGGACGCCGCGCTCTACCGGCTCGCGCAGGAGTCGCTGACCAACGCCGTACGGCACGCCCGCAGCGCGACCCGCGTCGGGATCGACGTATGCCGGGAGGGCGACACCGTCAGGCTGCGGGTCAGCGACGATGGACAGACCGAGCCGGGGCCGGTCCCGAAGCCTGGATTCGGCCTGCTGGGCATGGCCGAACGCGCCCAGCTCCTCGGCGGATCGCTGTCCGCGGGGCCGGGGCCCGAGGGTGGTTGGGTGGTTGAGGCGGTGCTGCCCGTGGATGAGCTGGCATGAGCATTCGTGTGGTCGTAGCCGACGACCAGGACTTGGTCCGGACCGGGCTGGTGATGATCCTCGGCGCGCAACCCGACCTCGAGGTCGTGGGGGAGGCGGCAGACGGGCTCGCAGCGCTCGACCTGGCGACCCGGCTGCGTCCCGATGTCCTCCTGGTCGACATCCGGATGCCCGGGCTCGACGGCGTCGAGGTGACGCGACGCCTTGCCGGGCCAGGTGTCACGGACCCGATGGCGGTCGTCGTGATCACCACCTTCGACCTCGATGAGTACGTCCTCGGCGCCCTGCGCGCCGGCGCCCGCGGCTTCCTGCTCAAAGACGCCGGGCCGGAGCTCCTCGTGCAGGCCATCCACGCGGCGGCCAACGGGCACGCGCTGATCGCCCCCAACGTCACCCGCCGGCTGCTGGCGACCTTCGCCGACCAGGCGCCGGTGGTACCGGTCCAGCCCATCGACCCGCTCACCGAGCGCGAGGAGGAGGTCCTCGCGCTGGTGGCACGGGGCCGGACCAACGCCGAGATCGCCATCGAGCTCTTCGTCGGCCTGAGCACGGTCAAGACCCACGTCGCATCGTTGATGAGCAAGCTCGGCGCCCGCAACCGCGTCGAGATCGCGATGTGGGCATACGACACCAGACGCGTGAGAGCCGATTAGCGGGTGCCGGTGGGAGAGTTCGGCCGTGCTGGTCACGTGCCGGGTTGCTTCGGCGTCCAGTGGGCAGCGCTCAGGCTGTGGAGTCCACGGCGGATGATCTTGTTGAAATCTCGTCGCGGCTTGCAACCGGCAACCGGTTGTCAACCACGTGTCAGTTGTCTACTTTCGGCGGCTGATTCATCGGCGCAGAATGTCGGGCAGGGGCCTCTCAGGGTGAACTTCCGGGTCTTTCCGGGATCCGGAGACCGAAACAGATCCTGCAACTGACCCCGCTGCTCGCAGCGACCGTCGACCTCATCACCGCGATCGCCGCCGTCCAGGCCGCCATCGCGCTGGCATTCGGGATCTGGCCGCTCAACCCGCTCGACCAGATATTGGCGGCGACGGTATGGGTCATTCCGGTCTTCCTCATGCAGTCGGTTTTCGCTATCGGCGAAGAGTTCGGCTGGCGCGGCTGGCTGGCGACCCGGGCCGCGTCATGGGGATTCTGGTCGCTGGCCTTTGTCAGCGGTGTGGTCTGGATTGTCTGGCACCTGCCTGCTGCAACGGCAGCCCGAGCGACCGGGCAATCGCGCTGAATGACCCGCCAGCCCGCCACCGGCTCCACACCTCGTCCTGACGAGCAGCAGACATCCCGTATTCCCGCACCCAAACCTCCACGCCGACATGATCATCCACGCGGTGATGCAGTGATCCCTTGAGCCCAAGGTCGTTTTCCGAACATCCCGCGCGGCCCACCGCAATGAATGATCAGCGGGCTTGGTGGTGCTTTCGCAGAGCCTCGATGAGGGTCAAGACCAGGCCGAGGTTGCGGACCCGGTCCGGGGTCGGCGTCGGCATACGCTTTCCTGCGGTGTTCGGAAAGTGCAGCATGCCGTAGGCGGCGCTGACGGTATTCAGCTCGGACCACTTCAATGAAGCCGAGTCGACACGCAGTTCCGTAGCGCTGATGGCGATTTTGTCGAAGTCCAGAGTCTCGCCGCGCTGCAGGGCCGCCAAGGCGTCGGGAAGCTGGGCGCGGGTGATGCCTTCCTGCATCACCGGTCCCCACACGCCTTCGAAGACGAATGGTGCGCCGCGGCGGATATCGGTCACGCGCTGTCCGTCCAGACGGGGGGTGCGGATGTGCGCACCGCGTCCGATCGAGAAGGCTCGACGGTTGGGACCGACGAGGATCCAACGGTCGGCGGAGAGGCCTCCGTTGATCGTCTCTCGATAGTTCCATACCGACGTCGAGCGCCAGGCGAAGGCGACCGGCATGTGCTCGCCGGTGAAGGCGAGTCCGGCCTCGTACACGTACAGGCGGGCTGTGTTGTTTCGGGTGAAGACCCAGCGTTGATAAGGTCCGAAGACCTCGCGTAGCCGACCGAGGTCGTGTTGTGCCGCAAGTTCTTCGATCGCGGACGGTACCGGTTCGCGTTCTTGCAGTCCGCGCAGCTCTGTTCCCATGAAATCCCCCCGAAAGCTACCAATGCTGCTGTGCAGCAACATGTTCGATCGTCCGCCCAACCTAGCCGTGATCGCGTCGCTCGGCCAGTGGTGGTGCGTCCGCGTGCGATGCTCGCGGACTGGGGTGACGGCGTCGGACGTACTATCGGCGGATGCGCCGCGATCTGCTGGTCGGTGGCCTGGTCGCAGCGCTGCTGTTCGTGCTCGCGCTGTGGCCGGTGTAGGTGCGGCCGCAGGTCGACGAGCCGCGGCGCGCCGATGCGATTCTCGTGCTCGGTGGCGCCCGCGTGCGGGTTCCACCGAACTGGTCACTGGACGACCACGACGCCGAGCAGCTGCTGCACACCGCGGCCGGTACCGGGCTGGAGGGCATCGTCTGCAAGAAGGCCGACTCGATCTACGAGCCGGGATGCCGCTCGTCGGCCTGGACGAAAGTGGTCCTGAGACTCACGACCGAGGCGATCATCGTCGGCGCGGTCTTCTGCGAAGAATTGCATCGAATGCACGATCAAGTTGACCAATTCGGCAGATAGCCAGGGCAGCCACGATACCTGGCGGGTTGTGGTGGATGCCGATCTATCTGCGCTGTTGCCCAGATTTAAGCATCTAATGCACGATTCAGTCATCAGGTGGCGGTGGCCGAGGGGTGGCGAGACCTCGCGGTGAACGACCCGGATCGGAGATGCTCGAGTTCGTCGACGGAATTGGCCGGTCAGGCGGTTTACTCGGCGGTCCGCGACAGTCGAGCTGAGGCTGGGCTGTGTTCGGGGACCAGCAACACGGGCCGGTGTCCGTGATGGATCAATTGGGCCGAGACCGACTCTCCGAGGAGGCGGTCGACTAGCGATGCCCGGCCGTGGCGGGGCGCACCGAGCACGATCATCGACGCGTCGTTGGCGTCGGCGATCGAGCTGAGCAGATGCGCAGGGTTGCCGCGGTGTGCGTGGTAGGACCAGTTGCCGGGCAGTGCGCCCAGCATCGAGCACGCAGAGGCGCGTTCGCGCTCGACGACCTCGCTGATCGCGCGGTCCCAGTCGGCGGCGTCGGGATCGATGGGCAGGTCGTCGGTGTCGATGACATGGACGACATGTAGGTGCGCGTTCAGTGCACTGGCCAACCCGATCGCGTAGTCGAGCGCGACGTGGCTGGCGTTGTGCCGGTCGAACCCGACCACCAGGTGCGTGGCCGGTGTGGTCGGTCCGGGCGGGCCGTCCACACGTAGCGGGTCTCGCCAGTCCCGGACGCCGGGCTGAGGCTCGGAATCGCTCATCGCCTTCTCCTCACCATCCGGCCACGGCCAGTCCCACCGCGCCGGCTAGGACGGTCAGCGCCAACGTGCCGAACGCGTTCGCCGCTGCGGCGCGATAGTTCTGGCGTTGGATCAAACGCACTGTTTCGAAACTGGCGGTACTGAAGGTGGTGTACCCACCACAGAACCCGATCCCCACGATCACCTGCACCGAACCTGGCGTCGCGTGGAACAGGACCAGCCCGGTCAGGATCCCCAGCAGCAGCGACCCGGTCACGTTGATGATGACCGTCGCCCACGGGAATTCCGAGGCCCGTCTCGACCGGATCATCCCGTCGAGAACGAACCGTGCTACCGCACCTGCGCTGCCGGCCAACGACACCCACAACACCATCATCGCTGTTCCTCGCCTCGTCGCGACGTCATCCACGCACCGGTGGCGATCCCGACCGCGGTCGCGACCATCCCGACGATCACGGTGCCGAGGGCGTAGCTGATCGCCGCCCACGGGTGATGGCCACGCAACAGCAGGTCGGTGTCTACCGCGAGGGTGCTGTAGGTGGTGAACGAACCGATCATCCCGGTGCCGACGCACTGGCGCGCTCGTTGCCGCCACCCTGTATCCGGGCCCAGGCGGGCCAACGCTTCCAGCAGCCCACCCAAGATGAACGCGCCGACGATGTTGATGGCGAACGTGGTCACCGGCCAATGTCCGGGTGGGGTGTGGGGGAATGCGACACCGAGTCCGTAGCGGGTGGGAGCGCCGATCAAGCCACCGAGAGCGACCGCCGCGATCGCCGACGGCCGGACGTGCAGTGGACCTGGTGGGGCGGGTTCGGGATCGACCCGCAGAACGGCTGAGGGTTTGCGGCCCATTTGTTCTCGGGGCTGCCGGGCGCCGCCGACGCGTACTGACCGACCGCGAGTTCTTCGCCTTGTTCGCCAAGAGGACCGGGATGTACATCGGCTACACCGATGCGTGGAGTCCTCACCTACATCGAGGGCTACGACATGGCGTCCCGCCGCTGCGGTCGGCCATGTCTCGAGGGGTGGCGCGAATGGCTGATCAAGCACCACCAGGTTGGCCCGAACCTGGCCTGGTGGGCGCAGATCCAGCAGATCGCCCTGCCCGACTGGGACATGTCGAGCGTGAAAACCTCATCTCGATCGACTTCCGCCGGGTTGTCGATCGTCGTGTAGACCACGATGCCTGTCCAAAACCGCTTGATGGCCTTCAGGGTCTCCACTGCCTCGACAATCAGATCGGTGTCGAGCCGCTCGTCCGGATCGACGATGTACTTGATGAGTTCGTGGGGCCCTCGTGCCGATGGTCGTAGATATCGTTCAGCCGATCCGCCTGCGCCATGGCGATGGCTTCGGACTTGACCAGCCAGAGCAGCGAGGCCCGAAACTTGTTCTTCGGCGCCAGAGCCAGCACGTTGCGCTGGTAGGCGTCCTCGTTGACGATGCCGCGGCCGGAGTCATCGCAGCCCACGCTGTAGAATTCTCGAACCTCGTCAAGCACAACCAGTTTCAGCCGCTCATGGATCATCTGGAGCAGTCTGGCGAACATCCGGTACGTCTTTCACCACATCCTCCCGGATCCGGCCCTTGGACGCGGTGTAGCCGTGCTGATGCGCCGACGCAGCCGAATGACCCGCGACTCGTACGAAGGCCAGATCGTCCGGTGTCGCGAGGCCGATTCTCACCATGCAGAAAGATCCCAACGACTCCCGGTGTCTGCGAAGAGGTGATGATGCCGGCCACGCCGCTATCGTTTGTCTGCGATTGCTGCCGTCTCCAGTGCCCGATGTATGACGGTCGATCCCTGGTCGACGAACTCGGCAATCGGTGTGGCGAGAGCGTTGGGCAGGACATCGGTGTGCCAGACGAACAGAGTTTTGCCGTTCTCGGCGGGCAGAGCCTGCATCGAGGCGTGGTGGTGGGCGGGATGAAGGTGCCCGCCGACGACCGAATAGGCCACCCGCCTGCTCGCCGGGTCGAGGTCGACGAGGCGTTCAGCGACGATCGTGCCGTCGGCGAACGTGACTGTGCGGGTGTCGGCGTCGAGGCGAGTATCGGTGACGAAGCCCGGGGCGAGACGCTCATGCACCGCGCCGAAATCAGCGAGAACATCCCAGACCTGCTCCGGGGTGGCGTCGACGACGAATTCTTTGTGAATGGATGCCATGGAATTCTCCTGGTCAGGCCGCAGCGAGGCAGAACAGATGGCCTTCGGGATCGGCGAGAACCGTCCACTGACCCTGCCCCGGCTGGAAATCGGGCGCGGTCGCGCCCAACGTGCGCAGCCGCTCGGTTTCGGCCGGTACATCGGCGACCGTGAAGTCGAGGTGGGCGTGCTTACCGGTATCGGGCCAGCCAGGACCCTGGTATCCCTCGACTCGTTGGAACGCGAGCTGGATCGGGCCCTCACCCAGATAGGCGGAATCGTCATCGAGATGGGTGATCTTCCAGCCGGTGACCTCGCGGTAGAACTCCGCCATCACCTTCGGTGAAGCGCAGTCGAGGGTGATCGAGGCGAGGCTCGCGTGGATGGTCATATCTCGTTATCTCCCTGGTGTAGTCGGTGTTGCCGTCTCAGCATCCATGCCCGGCCCCCCACAGGTCTTGAAGATTTTTGCGGGCATTTTCTTGTCGTACTCTGGGCGTACGGTCCGTGGGTGCTGTCCGCCACGATCCTCGCCTCCCGGCCGGAGTTCACTGTGACCACCGTGAACTGCCGCTCCGATCACACCCGCTTCTCGGCTCCGGAGGTCCGCGACGACCATCGGCTCGTGCTCGTGCGCCAGGGCCGGTTCCAGCGACAAGCCGACGGTGACCTCGTATATCTGGACCGCACTGTCGGCTACCTCGGCACACCGAGCGAAGAGGAAGGGTTCGCCCACCCCGCCGGCGGTGACGTCTGCACCGCGGTGACCATCGAGCCCAGCCTCCTGGAAGGAGCGGTGAGCCCGCGCGCGGTCTACGTCGATGCCCGTATCGAGCTCGCGCACCGCCGAATGCTCACCGCTGCCGCGGGCGGCGATATCGACTACGCGGTGACCGAGGAACTGGTCCGGCTCGTCGCACTCGCCGCCGGACGGCCGGTCCCACGGCCGCGGCCCGCCGATCGAATGCTGGTCACGGCGGCCCGCGAGGCGATCATCGACGGGGCGCCGGAGTCGGCCGGGCTGCGCTCTTTGGCCGTATTGCTGAAGGTTTCGCCGTATCGGCTGAGCCGGGTGTTCTCACAGCACATGGGAGTGTCGCTGACCCGCTACCGCAACCGGATACGAGTCGGGCAGGCCCTCGACCGGATCACCGACGGAGAAACCAGCCTCGCCGACCTCGCCGCACACCTCGGCTTCGCCGACCAGGCACACCTGACCCGCACCGTCCGCGAACACCTGGGCCACACCCCCACCGCCCTGCACCGACTACTGACCCCCACCCTCCAACCGCGCCGCTGAAAAGCCGCACCGGAGCGACGCTGATCGTGGCCGACGCAAGCTTTGGGCGCCCGGCCGCGGGGGCGCTGGGCCATGCTCACCATGTGGTGAGTGGTTCGGCGTCGACAACGACGCCGGCCACGCAACTCCAGACAGCTGAACGGTGTCCACAAAAGGACGTCCTCGAACCTATCCAGGGCCGTAAAGCTGGCCTTCACAGGTCAGTGGCCGGGGAACCTTCCGCAATAGTTCGAGGTTCGCTGTGACGATCATCCAAGCAACCCTGGCGACGGGTTAAGGTTCAGTGGGTGAGTTTCAGAATCGCGACCTACGCCGTCTGCCTCGAACAGGGCCAGGTGCTGCTCACCCGTCACGTCGCCGCATGCGGCGAGACCACATGGACACTTCCAGGCGGTGGGGTCGAGCATGCGGAGGATCCCTACGATGCGGTGACCCGGGAGCTCTCTGAAGAGACCGGCTACGACGGGGTTGTCGAACGCTTGCTGGGCGTGGATTCGAGGGTGATCCCCGCGGCCGTTGCTCGTGCGGGAGTCGAGCATCAGAATGTTGGAATCTTCTACAGCGTACGCATCACCGGCGGTCGGCTTCGAGCAGAACTGAACGGGGCAACTGTCGAGCCGACCTGGACTCTGATCGGGGAGGTGGCTTCTCTGCGCCGAGCATCGCTTGTCGATCACGGCTTGGCTCTGGCCCAGATCCTTCCGGCAACCGGTCACATCACGCCCACTCCGGTCGGCGGTTTGATCCAGCACTGAAATGCTCCCGGCAATCTGCCCGGCTGGCACGCGGTCGCGACTCGGCCACCACAAAGCTGACTCCGGTCAAGCGCGCGGCAAACGCCGCAGAACGCCCGGTTCCGCCCGAAACCTGTAGAGGGAAGGTCGAGTTCAGCGTGGGGGAACGGTGAGCAGGGTGCGATAGGTGGCGGTGTCCTCGGGTTCGCCGACGCGGCGTCCTTCGGCTTCGACCCAGGCGTGGGCGGCGAAGGGTGAGGTGCGTACTCCGGTGCACCAGGTGGGCCAGGTGCCGCCGAGTCGGCACAGCAGGGTGGTGGCCAGGGAACGCTGCAGGCAGTACCGGCCGGAGCACATGACGCTCACGGCGGTCACGTCCTGGCGGGCCCGCAGCGCCGTGGCGTAGTCGGCGGGCACCGATCCACGGCGTGCCACGTGCAAGACGGCGCGTAGGCGCCGGGGTGGGAGGCGGGCCAGCAGCCGTGCGGCGCCGACGGCGGTGCGTGCGGCGATGCGGCGGCCCAGCGGTGGGCGGGTTTGGCCGGTGTCGAGGATCTGGCTCACAGGGCGCTCGCCAACAGGCCGGCGCGGGTGAGGTGGTCGAGCAGGGCCGCGACATCGGCTGCGGCGCGGTCGTGGTCGACGGGGCGGGTGGCTGCGAGCCGGTCGGCGACCTGTGCGGGGGTGGCGCCGTCGAGCAGCGCCGAGACGACGGCGGCACCGGTGGTGTTGAGCTGCCAGTAGCGGCCGTCGCGTTCGTCGAGTAGGACCATGCCGTCCTGGGTGGGGCAGCAGGAGACGTCAGTGCGTAGCTGTGTCAACGGGATGCTCCTTGTGCGGCTGGTGGTGGGTGAGGTAGTCGGGGACCGGATGGGCGGCCAGGTCACGCAGCCACTCCTCGGTGCCCAGGGTGTTCTCCAACTGCGGGGCGCCGCCGATGTGCAGGCCCGGGCTGAGCAGGACGCGGCGTAGCCCGCTTTCCTGGACCAGGCCCGCGGCCACCAGGTGCGAGGTGTCGGCCCAGTCTGCGAGTTGGCGGGAGTGGGCTTTCAGGCCCTCGTGCCATTCGTGGCCGCAGTGGTCCTTGGTGGTGCGTGCCAGGAGGTGTTCGGGCACCAAGCCCTCCATCGCGGCGGCCAGCAGTGGTTTGTAGGACCAGGGGTGGCCCGCTTCCTCGGGTCGCACCGACAGGCAAGCAGTCAGGACGGCGTCGTCGCAGAACGGGCTGTCGACGGGCAGCCCTGCGGCTGTGCCGGCGTCTTTGATGAGTCCGGCCAACCTTCCGGCTTCCCTCATCTGATGGATCCAGGCGTGGCGGCCGAAGTCGGCGGCGAGCGGCCCGTCCTGTTCGGCGGCGCAGAGCAGCAACCCGGCGAGCTGGTCGTCGGCCCCCGTACTCGACCACGCTGGAAGGACTGTCTGCGGTCCCCACGTCTCGGGCGCGGATGCGGACACGGCGGGTTCGCGGAGTCGGCCGGCGGCCGCGGTGAGCCAGGCCGGGTAGGAGCCACCGCCCAACAGCATCCGGGCGGTCGCGCCCAGCGGCCACCGGCGGTGGGCCATGAAGCCGGCGGTATGGCGCAGTGCGAGCCGGGGGCTGCGGCGCGCCAAGCCGTGGAGGTAGGAGGCGGGGGGCGAGACGACGTGGTCGCCGCCGTGACCGGACAGCCGCAGTGTGGCTCCCCGGGCGCGCATCGCGTGAGCGAGGTGGCGCCGGATCTCCCTGTCGCGCAGTAAGGCCGAGGGTTCGCCGAGGGGGTCGTGTCGCCGGTCCAGGCCGCTGAAGCAGGCGGGCAACTCGGCAGAGGGGAAGGTCAGATGTTCGATGCGGGGTAGGTGGTTGGCGGCGTAGCGGGCGTAGTGGTGGTCCTGGTTGCCGGGGGCGCTCCAGTGCAGGGTCGCGGTGACCAGCGAAGCCCCGGCTTCGGCGGCCAGGAAGCACAGGGAGGTGGAGTCCATGCCACCGGATAGGTCGACGGCCAGCACCCGGCCGGGGCGCGCCCGCAGCGCGACCGCCTTACGCAGGGCCTCACGCAGGAGACTGGCCGCTTGCGCCAGGGGCAGTTCCGCAGCCGGCGGGTGCCACCACTCGATGGTGCGGCAGGCCCCGTCTGTGTCCAGGTGCAGTGCCTCACCGGGCGTGACGGTATCCACGCCGCGCCACATCGCCGTATCTGCCAACGGGTGTGGCAATCCCACGGCGAGGCGGGCCGCGAGCTGGGCGGTATCCGGCTCGGCGCCGGTGAGCCAAGCTACGGTGTGCGCCCGGTCCGCGCACACCGTCACCCCGTCGATATCGGCCCGGTACACGCGGCGGGCCCCGGAGGCGCTGCCACGTAGGTACAGGTGTCGGTCCAGGGTGGCGGCGACGTGGAAGCTGCCGTGGATACTGTGTAGCGCCGCTTCCAGGTTCGCGACCGTGTGCACGCGTTTCAGGCGGGCTGTCAGGTCTGCGGTGGTTGTCGAGGAGGTGCCCACCACCGCCAGCATCCGCTCGCCCGCCGACGCCAGGACTATCTCGTGAGGCGGCCAGGAACCCAGCAGCCACGGCCGCCCCGACGGGTAGGACACCACGCTGGTGGCCCGTGCCAGTAGCTGGGCCAGCACGGGGGGTAGCGCCGCCCGGTCCGGGACCATCACGAACCAGCACGCCGACATATCGCTCACCTGGCAGTCAGCTCCTGACATCGGGCACCTCGCCCGCGACTTCGATCAACGGACCTATCCGGCCCGTCGGCCGAGCCCCGACGCCGATTCCGGTCCAGAGAGTCCGCCGGGGTCGACGGGTGCCTCACATCACTCAACTGCTAGAGATGCAGGTACGAGTGCTCTCCCTCGGTAGCGCCTCGTACTCCGCCCTGGGTGAGGTCGGCGAAGTCGCCGGCCTCGGCCAGCAGCGGGATTTCATAGACCTCGGCGGGCTCGATGTTCAGTGTCTCGTTCATCGTTCACCTCCAGATCTCGCGGGCGGGCCATCCGCCCATTGATACCTTAGGTGCATAACTTCACTGTGGCGCAGGGGCAGCCATCACCGAATGATCACAGTGTCCGCCCGCGCACCCCGCGGCCTCACCATCGCCGAAGCCCATCACCACAGGTCAGGGATACTCGTTGTTTCTCGGCGGCCTCACCCGTCCGGCACCTTGATGGGCCCCGTCCCACCGCTACGACGAATCTCCCCGCCCCCACACTTCACCCGCCGAGGGCCAGACGGCTGTCAATGTTCAGAATGTCAACCGGCAGGGTTCTGGTTCGAGTCGTCGTCATCGCAGACACTCCCGAACCTCGCCATATCCCCAGCCTGCTCGCGCTGTCGATGTGATGGTCACTGGCTGGTACGCCGCGGTCGCCGCCGGCGTGCGGCCCGGCTCGACGGTGGCAGTCGTCGGCGACGGAGCTGTCGGTCTGCGCGCGGTGCCGGCGGCGGGGGAACTCGGCGCCGCCCTGATCACCGACCTCAGCGACGGCATCGGAGCGGATGCGGTCCTCGAATGTGTGGGGACCAGCGAGTCGATGAATCAGGCGCTGCGCTCGGCGTGCCCCGGCGGTGGCCTCGGAGTCGTCGGGCTGCCGCACGATGTCCCACTGGGCGGGAAGAGCTGTTCCTGCACTGAATTGCCACGAAATAGTGGCATGACCCCGTGTGGCGCAACGAAAAAGCGGCCGAGGCGCAGCGATCACATGTGATCATCGTAGTGTTCACCGGCTCGCGACAGGGGTGGCGCCGAAGTGACTGCTGAATTGTTCTTCCGTGCGCCCGTTCTCGTCGACCGGACCGATGAACTGTCCTGGCTGGAGTTGTGTCTGGACGAGGCGGGTGCCGGTGCGGGGCACGTCGTGCTCCTCGAGGGACCGGCGGGTATCGGCAAGACGACCGTGCTCGACGAGCTGCGCAGGCGCGCGCAGGTCAAGGGGTGGGAGGTGCGTTCGGCGCGCGGCGGCGAGCTCGAGCGTGGCTTCGGGTTCGGTGTGGTTCGTCAGCTGCTCGAGGCCGGACTTTCTCGTGCCGAACCCCGCGAACGTGCCCGGTTGCTGTCGGGTGCGGCGAGTCTGGCCGAGGCGGTGTTCACCTCGGTGGACCCCGCGGCAGGCGGTGACATCGCCTTCGCAACCCTGCACGGCCTGTACTGGCTGGTGGCCAACATCGCCGAACGATCGCCGGTGCTGATTGCCATCGACGACCTCGGCTGGATCGATGAGCCTTCCCTGCGATTCCTGCGGCATCTGGCCTTGCGTCTGGACGGGTTGCCTGCGCTCATCGTGGTGACCGCAGGCCCCGGTGGTGAGCGCCACCGCCGCGATGTCGAGGAGTTTCTGCTCGAAGCGCGGCCTGCGGTGCTGCGTCCGCTGCCGATGTCGCTGCCCGCTGTCGCGACGCTGCTGCGGGACAGGCTCGGTGCGCAGGATCAGCCAGACCTGGCGCGGGCGTGCCTAGCGGCGACCGGGGGCAATCCGTTCCTGCTCACCGAGCTGCTCGGCGCGCTGCACCGGCGCGACGACGCCGGTGCGGTCGATCCGTCGGCGGTGGCGACGCTGGCGCCCCGGCGGGTCGCGGCAGCGGTGCTGGCCCGGGTGAGCCGGATCGATGCAGCGGCACCGGGATTCGCGCGGGCCCTCGCTGTGCTCGGCGACAGCGCCCGTGTCGAGGACTGCGCGCGCCTCGTCGGGCTCGACCCGACCGCGGCAGGTGCGCTGGCCGACACGCTGGCCGCTGTCGCGGTGCTCGAGCGCGGCGAACCGTTGCGGTTCGTGCATCCGGTCGTGCGCGCAGCCATCTACGGCGATATCCCCGGTGCCGAGCGCGCTGCCCTGCATGCCCGTGCGGCCGGCCTGCTGGCTGCGCAGGGCGCCGACCCCACGGCCGTCGCCGCGCATCTGCTGGTCACCAGTCCGTCCGGTGACCAACACGTGGTGACGCTACTGAGAGGCGCCGCCCAGCGGGCCGCCGCGGCGGGAGCACCGGACGCCGCCGCCACCCTGCTGCGCCGCGCGCTCGACGAACCACCCGCCGCGGTGGACCGCCCACAGCTGCTGTTCGAACTCGGCACCGCTGAGCACGAGATCGGCGCCGGCGACGCCTCCCTGCATCTGCGCCTGGCAGGCGAGACCGCGGTCGACCCGGTCGACCGGGCCCGCGCCGTCATCGCGCTGGCCTGGACGACCCACGCCGATCCGTCGTGTCAGCGTGACCAGATCGCCCTCTACGAACGCGCGGCCGACGATGTCGGTGACCACGATCGCGAGCTCGCTCTCCACCTGGAAGCTGCCAAACTCGGTGCCTTGCTGGGTAATCCGGGCCTGCCGACCAGATTCGAGGACGAAGCGGCGCGCTTCGGTACGCTACCCGCGCAGTCGGCGGCCGAATGCCTGCTGTTGTCGTTCGTGGCCCGGCGCGCACTGGCCACGGGCGGGCCGGTGGCCGAGGCGGGTGACCTGGCCGAGCAGTCGGCGGCGCATCCGGCGCTGACCAGTCACGGTGGACATCCTTTGTGGCGCATTAACATCACGTTCTGCCTGATCGCGGCCGAGCGCTACGGCATCGCCGTGGATCTGCTCACCCGGGCCGCACGTCATGCCGAACGCACCGGTTCGCCGCAGTGGACCGCGCGGGTGCTGTGGTTGCGCGGGCTCACCCGCCATCGGTGCGGTGACCTGCGGGGCGCCGAAACCGATCTGCGGGCCGCCGTCGACGCGCAGGGCCTGACCCACACCCACTTCCAGTACATGGTCATCTTCCCGCTGATCGATGTCCTCATCGATCAGGGTCGGCTCGACGAGGCCGCCGCGCTGCTGACCGGCAACGGACTCGACGGAGAGTTCGACCCGGAGCCGACGTCGATCACCTCACAGATCGTGCGCGGTCGGCTACGCGCCGCGCGGGGCGAATTCGCTTCCGCCCACAACGATCTCGTCGACGCCCTGCACCGGCTGACCGCGGCACGTGGACTGCTGCCCGGGGACCACGACACCCGAATCGCCCTCGTCCCCGTGCTGGCCGCGCTCGGCGACGATCGCGGCGCGCGGGAACTGGCCGACGCCGCGCTCGCCGCGGCCACCGCCGCGCAGTCACGGCGCGCGATCGGTGGCGCGCTACGGGTGTCCGGGCTGCTCCGCAACGCCGCCGAGGGCCTCGACCTGCTTCACCGCGCCGCCGAGATCCTCGCCGACTCACCCTCCCTGGTATGGCGGGCCGAGGCTCTGCTCGACTACGGCAGCGCCCTGCGCCGATCCGGCCGGACAACGGCCGCCCGCCCGCCACTGCGTCAGGCCATGGAGCTGGGGCACCGGTGCGGCGCCGCGGGGCTGGCGGAGCGGGCGAGCGGGGAACTACGGGCCGCGGGTGGACGTCCCCGCCGTCGCGCAGGCGCCGGTGTCGAAGCCCTGACCAGCCGCGAACACCGGGTCGCCGAACTTGCCGCGCGCGGCAGTTCGAACAAGGAGATCGCCCAGTCGCTGTTCGTCACCTTGCGGACGGTGGAGATGCACCTGTCCAGCGCCTATCTCAAACTCGGTATCCGGTCCAGGAACGAGCTCGCCGTTGCGCTGCGCGGATAGGCCGTTCACTGCGCCCCCGACAGCTGGGTGATGATCACCAGGTTGTCGAATGTGTCGTCACCTTCGGGCGTGGTGTCGCACGTCTCGAGGATCAGCCGGCCCGGCACGTTCACCAACAGGTCTGTGCGCCGGGATATCTCACGTTTGGGCACCCGGAAGACCTCCTGGACCGTATAGGAGAGGGTGCCGTTGGCGGTGCCCACCGTGACGGTGTGCCCGACCCGCACCCGCTCCAGCGCAGCGAAAGGTACCTCGGTGCCGGACCCGTCGTCGAAGTTGTGGCCGACGATGAACGATGTTCCCTTGGAATCGGTTCCAGGCCGGTTGCTGTCGGTGCGGAAGACCGGCCGGTTGTCGACCGGTTCCACCCGGCCGTTCACAGCTTTGATCCCGGCCGGGTTCAACGTGGTCCGCCCCAGCACCCCCGGTTCGATCGCGATCCAGATCGGCGCCGACTGGCGGACCTGCCTGACCGGCCGAGTACTGGCCGGTCGGGTGGTCTCCGGCGCCGATGTCTCCGTCTGGACCACGCCGGGCGTCAGCACACTCTGCAGCAACCCGCTTGCCTGTGCGGCGGACACACCGATCAACAGCGTCCCGCCGAACAGTGCCACCTTGGCCAGGGTCGACATGGCCATTATCGGGCGCGGCGAACCAGCAGCGACACACCAGCGGTGACCAGCAGCGCGGCACCGACACCGGCGGTGATCCACCACCAGCCCGAGACAGTGCTGCCTTCCGAGCCCGGATCACGGCCGGTCACGATCTCGGCCGGTGGGGTCTCCAGGATCACTTCGCCGGCCTCCTGAGCTACCTTCGCTTGCTCGACGGTCTTGACCTTCTCCGGGTAGTAGCCGGTGAAGACGATGTCCTTGCCGTTCTGATAGCCGGTGCACAGGCGACCGGAAGGTGCTCGATAGGTGTAGACGTGGCAACCGCACTTCTTGTCGTAGTACGACGGGATCTCGGGGACGATGACGAGGAGATCGCCGGTGACGCAGATCAGGTATCCACCTTCGGTGCGGCACTCCGGCTTCGGCTTCGGGGTCGTTGTCGGCGGAGTGGTTTCCGCCGAGGTCGTGGGTTCGGAGCCCGTCGTCGTCGTAGTTCCGGTGACCTCCGGCCCCGAGGTCGTGGTCGGCGGGACGCCGGAGGTGGTTGTCGGTGGAACCGTCGTCGTGGTCGGTGGGACTCCAGACGTGGTCACCGGCGGGAGGGTGAATGTCGGCGGCAATCTCAGCGATGTTATCGGCGGCAGCTGCGACGTGATGGTCGGCTGGACCAACGTACCCGGTATCCGCGTCGACGTCGGCGGTGGCAAATCCGGCTGCTCCACCTCGCAGCCCGCTTGACTCGGCGCGCAGTTGTCGGAATCGGCCGGCGGCGCCGCGGCACCGAATCCCGCCGTGAACGACAAGAACGCGGCCACGAGGAACATCACGGCGGACAGGACGAGAGCGGACCGAATTCTCATGGCTTCCCTCACACACTCGGAATCTCCGGCTGTGCCCACCGTTTTCGGCCGCGACAACACCGGCGCGGCGCACACCATGGGCACGGTGCCATGGTGTGCGCCGCGAGTGGTGCCGAGCTACGTGGTCCGACCGAAGCACCGACCGCAGCATTTCGACTGCGCCGGTGACAGCCCCGCACGGCAATGCCGATAGCCTGAAATAGCCTTCGACACAGCCGCTTTCGTAGCCAATTGCGATACCGGTGAACCTTTGCGGGTGGCGGCGCGGAGGTGGGGTTGATCATGCGAGAGCAGGAACGACAGGCGCGAATCCTCAGGTACTGGCGAGCAGTCGAGTACTTCTCGCCGCCGCGGGTGGACGCGGCGGGGCGGGTGCCGGTTTCCGTCCAGGACATGCCAGCATGCCGGGCCTGATCGACGAGACGGTCCAGCAACTGATCGGCCAGCTACAACCACTGTGCGGCGACCATCGCCCCTGCTGCTAATCGATCCAAGCAGCGATCAGGGTGGGCGTGCTCGATCGCGGCTATTGCATCGCCCAGGGGTACCTGCCGAACCATGCGTCAACTAGTAGTTGACGATGCGCGGTGCGTCAACTACTAGTTGACGCATGGCGATAGTTCGTGAGTGGTTTTCGCCGACAGCACATCGAACCGAGGAGTCGCAATGGAAGCCTTCGAAAGCGCTGCGCGCCAGCAAGCCGAGTCATCGGGCAGGCGGGCGACGGTCGTCGGCGCAGGGATCGCCGGCTTGGCTGCCGCGTTGCGATTGCGTCAGCAGGGCTGGGACGTCGTCGTGGTCGAACGCGCGCCGAGTCGCCGCAGTAGTGGTTACCTGGTGAACCTGCACGGACCCGGATATGCCGCTACCGAGCGGCTCGGGCTGCTACCGGCGTTGACCCCGCGCGACATCGGATTCTTCACCTCGGTCCTCGTCCACGCCGACGGCCGTGAGAAATTCAGAATTCCCGCCGCTGTCACCGAGGCCGCTGTCGGGAACCGGGCCTTGAGCTTGTTCCGCGGCGATGTGGAGTCGGCACTGTACGACGCCGTCGCCGAATTCGCCGATATCCGTTTCGGCACCACGGTGCGGGCCATTACCCAGACCCCGGGGGAGGTCGAAGTCACCCTCAGCGACGACACCCACCTCCACACCGAACTCCTCGTCGGCGCCGACGGCGTGCACTCCCGGGTTCGAGAGCTCGTATTCGGTGCCGAGTCCGAGTATTTCGTGGACCTGGGCCATATGGTCGGCGCATTTCCGCTGGAATCACCTTCCGCCCACATGCCAGATGGTCTCGGCACCACGTACATCGGTCCCGGACGTACGGCCGCGGTGATGAACCTGGGACCGGAAAGGTCCTCGGCGTTCTTCGCCTACCGCTGCCTCGCCCCTGACACCGAACTCGCTCTCGGCGTCGCACCCGCCCTCACCCGAGCGTTCGGTGATCTCGGCGGCGGTGTCGCCGACGCACTCCGCCAGCTCGACGCCGAGCCAGGCACCGCCTACTTCGATTCGGTCGGCCAGATCGTGATGGACCGCTGGAGCCAGGGCCGAGTCGTCCTGCTCGGCGACGCGGCCTGGTGCGTCACGGTATTCGCCGGTTACGGCGCCGCCCTCGCCCTCGACGGCGCCGACCGGCTCGGCACCGCGCTAGCGGCACACGGCGACGACATTCCCGCCGCCCTCGACACCTGGGAGACGGCGTTGCGGCCGGAGGTGAACAAGCGACAGGCGCTGGCGCGGAAGGGAATCAGCCGATTCGCCCCGCCGTCACGCACACATGTGTGGGCGGGTGAACTAATGCTCCGTGCAATCCAGCTCCCCGGCATCCGCAGCCTGGTCCGACGCTCCATCCAACGCGCCAACAACTAGCCGCCGAGTCGCTGATCGGCCGGGCTCAGCGGACTACTCGGCGGCGAGCCCGGTCCAGTCCGGCTGGCCGGTCCCTATTCTCGTCTAGCTACGATGATCGGACAGTGATCCCTGGAGGCGCTGGCGGCTTCGCTGGAGGCCGGCAGGTACCCCCGCAGGATCTCCGCATGGAGAGGTAATGGGTACCGTGTACTCCCCTGTTATGGAGCTCAACCTGTTGAAGGACCTGCAGGACAGGATCGGCTTCGAGAACTACGCCAACGGATTCGGGTTGCTCGAGTACGGGAGTACCTCCGAGCTCGAGGCTTGGTCGGAGAACCCGGAGTTCACCGCCCGGTTGGTTCCCTTCGCGCAGGCCAATGGTTCTGGTTCGTTCTATGCGCTCTGGGGGTACGACGACCAGGCGGAACTCGCTGCCTTGCCTGTTGTGGTTTTCGGGGACGAGGGTGGACTTCACGTGGTCGCACGCAATACGCAGGAGCTCTTCCAGCTCATCGGCTTCGATTCGGAGATCATGGTGGGCTGGGACGAAGTCTCATTCTGGCGCGAGTCGGACGAACCGCACAGCACGGGCCACGCCGAGTACACGGCCTGGCTCGCACAGCACTTCGGCCTGCCGGTGGCGGAAAATCCGGAGGCGGTTGTCGCTACGGCACAGGCGGAGTTCGGGCAGCAGTTCGCCGACTGGGCTCGTCGATTCTTGCCCAACTAGGGGCACCGTTGGCGAACGGCGAGCCAAGCGACAAGTAGCTCTCTGTAGTCGCCAATGCTGCCGGCCCGCTCCCGCCATGCCTCGGTCGGCTCCCTGGAGCGGTACGCCCGCCACATACCCCTGGTCAAACACGCCGCGTTCGCCGAGCGAATGTGGTTTTAGCGCACGCTCGGACAGCTCATCGATGCCGACTACGACGGCCCGCTGCGGGCACATGGCAGTTCCCGCGTGGGCGATGAGGAGACCGTGGCTGAGGTGATCTCGGAGTTCGAACGCGCGAGCGCCCGAGCCAGTTCCATCACAGCGGGGATTCCCCTGGACGAGACCCGCGAGCATCCACGCATGGGAGCCTTCGCCGGATCTATATGTCCATGACCGTCGAGTTCGCCCGACATGCCGGCCACGGTGACATCCTGCGCGAGCAGATCGGGGCCGATGGCGGTGTCCCCGCGGCCCGGTCACTGCGCGATCGTCCGAATCCTCAGGTGTAGGTCAGTCTTCGATAAACGACCTTGGTCTCAACCGGTCAATGCATCACCGCTGGTGAATGATGTCCGGTTGTGGAGGCGATGGTGCGTGTGGTGGGTAGTGGGTTCAGTGTTGAACAGCGAGAGCGGATTTGGGACGGTTGGCGCGGCGGGGAATCGCTCGGGGTTATCGCCGGTGTAGTAGGTAGCAACCATCCGCGTGTCTCACGGTTTCTGCGTGTGAGTGGCGGGATCCGCCCGGCGTCTCGGTGTCGGCGTGCGGGTCATCTGTCTCTTGGTGAGCGTGAGGAGATCTCACGTGGCATCGCCGCAGGCCGCTCGGCCCGAACGATCGCCGATCAGATCGGGAGGGCATCATCGACGGTGTCGCGGGAGATCACCCGCAACGGCGGTCGAGAGGTGTACCGGGCCGCGGTCGCCGATGCGGCCGCCTACGAACGCGCGTTGCGACCGAAACCTAGCAAGCTCGCCACCAATCCGGTGCTGCGAGAGATGGTCGCCGCGAAGCTGGGCGAGGATTGGTCGCCGCAGCAGATCGCGGGGTGGCTGCGACACTGCCATCACGGCGATGCGGTGCCACAGGTCCCGCACGAATCGATCTACCGCGACTTGTACATTCCGTCACGGAACGTGTTCGACCACAACATGTTTCATCGCCTCCGTAGCGACCGCCCGTTTCGGCGGCCACGTCGCAAAGCCAGCTCGCAAGGGCGCGGCCGGATCCGGAACATGGTCTCCATTCATAACCGTCCCGTCGAAGCGGATACGCGCGAGTTGGCTGGGCATTGGGAGGGGGACTTGGTGTTCGGGAGACGTCCCTCGGCGGTGGCGACGCTGGTGGATCGCGCCACGCGTTACGCACTGGTTGTTGCACTGCCCGACGGGTACAAAGCCGATGCGGTCGCCAGGGCGCTGGTCGAGTGCATGGGCGGGCTACCTGGGTCCAAGTGCAGGTCGCTGACCTGGGATCGAGGTAGAGAAATGGCCGCTCACGCCGTGATCACCGAGGAGTTGGCGATGCCGGTGTACTTCTGCGATCCTCATCATCCTTGGCAGCGCGGCACCAACGAGAACACGAACCGTCTCTTACGTCAGTACCTGCACAAGAATGCTGACCTGTCTGCGTTTACGCAGCACGACCTCGACGAGATCGCCGAGAAACTCAACCATCGGGCCCCGGCGGGTGCTCGACTGGGCCACACCCGCCGAAAGGTTCGTGGCCGCGCGCGCAGCTGCCGCTGGTGGGTCGGTAGCGCCGGCGCAGCTGAGATCCGTTGGTATCGATGAAGTCTGACGTCATGGACGAGCGTGTCCGAAGACCTGTTCGGTGAACGCACGCTCCTACCGGGTTGAGGGCATTTTGACCACAGCAGTGTGAGGACTCGACTGTCGTAGCGGCTGACTAGGCTTCGCGGCGTGTCACAGATCTTGCATGTCTACTCCCTCGATTTGGCCGAGCTCCAGGCCGTCATCGGATCAGAGGACGAGAAGCTTCTCAATCGGATCCTGGCGAGAGGACGTGACCATCTGCTGGTAACCCTGCCCTCGGAGGATCAGGATGGTCATGTCGAGCGGAACAAGGATGCGCTTCGGGCGATATTGGCGGGTGGGCTTTTCGAGGAGCAGCTCGCAGAGCACTACGTCGAAGCGCTGGAATTGATCTGCGACGAGCTGGCCTCGGACGGCGGCGATGTGCAGTTCCGGTTCGGAGACAAGTATCTGCCATTCGTCATCGAAGACCTGGCCACAAGCATGATGGGCGAGGACCCCTTTCCGGACACCCCGGGCTTGGCGGCCAGCATCAACGCCGCCGAGTGGAACGGGTGGGGCCACATGAGCAAGAAAGACTGCGCCGAGGAACTTGAGGAGTACGCAGGCTACACACCCGACGACCCGAATGATCTCGGCAGTTGGGTCGTTGCGTGGCTTCGCGAATCCAAGGCAGCCGACAAAGACCTCATAGGCTTCTGGGGAGGCTAGCGTTCCGATAGTGTGGCGCCGGGCGGAGCGAGGCGAAACATCCGACAGTGCCGCATATCGCGCGGTTCGAAACGACCACAGTGGATGTCAAGTCCGATCGTGACGTCGATTTCGCCGATAGGGCATCTGACTCGCTGTGACCGCCGTCGAGACTCACCGCTGAACGACGTCAGGATTCGCCGATGTAGCCAATCGCGCCGATCACACTCAATCGTGGAGGTTATCGACCGCTATTCTGACAGCTAACGATGCGCTGACCGGTTGAGACCAAGACCATCCGCCGAACACGGGCGCGCGAGCGCCTGTCTACGCCGCAGCGTTCGCGAGCTGCCGATAGAGCCGCGCCAGCTTCGCGGCGTTCTTGCGATCGAATCCGATCCCCTCGTCGATCTCGCGGGACAGGAGCTCGAGCCAGTCCGCGATCGCCGCGTGCTGTGCGGGGCGGAGGCCGCGCAGGGTCGTCTCGTCGTCGCGTCGCGCACTGCCGAGAAAGCTGCTGAGATAGATCCAGAGTTCGAAGTCGTACGGTTGGATCAGCATCAGCTTCAGCACCGCCGGGAGGTAGTACTCGACGGCCTGCGCGGTCATGTACGTGAAGTCTTCCATGTGCAGGCCGGGCAGAAAGCTCGAGCGGTCGATCTCCGCCCGCGAGCGGCCGTGAAAATGTGCGATGACGTACGGCGCGTCGATGCTCGGCGGTGCAAGTTCGTCCTCGGTGAGCGGCAGCGAGCCCGTGAACACCTGATCGATTCGGTGCGTGACCTCATCGCGACTCCTCATGGCCGCCACAACCTACCTCACCATTGCTGCAGGCCGGTTCGGAAGACCGTTTCCGAACGCCCACACGCCGACTATTCAGCCGTCGCTGGAACCACTGGCCACGGAATCTATGCCGCCGCGGCCTCATTCGTTATCGCGAAGTAGGGCCCCGGCTTCGCGATGACGCCCGACCCTGCGGAGCCTTGGTTGACTCCTGATCTGTGAGGATTCGTCCTCGCTGCATGGACGTTCTCCACGGACTGTGCCCGGACATCCGGCCGCACCGCGGTGCGGGCGGATAAGAACGTGGCCGAAGGTTCCCGTCCACCGGGAGACGTTCTTGGGGGCCTGTCGTGTCGATCCTAATGTGACTCCGGCCACTGGAACGTTTCAGTGTGGCCTGCACCATATTTATGAGGGAGTCTCTATGAATCTGATGAAGTCTCGCCTGTTCGCGATGATCGCAGCGATCATCGCGGCGGTGGCGCTCATGGCAACCGGAGCAGGTGGCGCGGCCGCAGCGCCGCAAACCGGTGAAATGTTCCTCACCTTTGTCCGCCACGGCCAATCGGCAGGCAATACTTCCGGTCTGATCGACACTTCCGTCCCCGGACCCGGCCTGACCGAGAAGGGATGGGTGCAAGCCGCTGCGGTGGCGGAGCTGCTCGACGATTGCAAGTTCGACGGCGTCTACGCGTCGACGATGGTTCGGACCCAGCAGACGGCAGAGCCGACCTCGAAGCTGTGTGGTCATTCGACAGTCGTCGAACCGGGACTGCACGAGATCGAGGCAGGCATCTACGAGGGCACGCCGGAGAAGGACGCGCGTGAGGGCTACTTGGCCGCACCGATCCAGTGGCTGCAGGGCAACCTCGATGCCCGGATCCCCGGCTCGATCAACGGCCACGAGTTCAAGAAGCGCATGGACGACTCCATCCAGGACATCCAGGACCGCGGCAGCAAGCGTGCGGTGATCTTCTCCCATGGCGGTGCCATCATGTTCTGGGCGCTCATGTCCGTCTCCGATCCTGACATGAGCAAGCTGCAGTCCGATCCGCTGCACAACACCGGCCGGGTGGTCGTGAAGGGCACCCCGGCGAAGGGCTGGAAGCTCGTCTCGTGGGACGGCCATTCCGCCGGCTGAACCCGCCGTCTCGTCGTCCCCCGCGGTCTGCGTCGGCAGGTGAGTTGATGGGCAATTGCCCGACGCGGTGCGAGGCGCCAGGGCATGGGCCGCTGCCAGCAGTGCTGGGCGGCCCATGTCGTGGCGATGACAGCACCGGCCGGACGCGGTCGCGTCCTGTTCTGACAGCATGACGAGCGTGATCAAGGCTCTGCGCTCCGCGCGAGACAAAGCACGGCGGCTGCCGGGCGCTGTCTCGTACCTGGCGGTCGGCGGTGTCACCGCGCTGTTCGCGCTGTTCGCGGTGGTCGGCCTGCTGATCGTCTGCGCTTTCTGCCTGATCGGCGTAGGGATACCGGCGCTGCCCGAGGTGATTCGGCTGGCCCGGCCGTTGGTGTCGTTCGATCGGCAAAGGGCGGCACGTTATCTCGGTGAACAGGCGGTGCAGGCCTATCAGCCGTTCACCGGCGGCTTGCGGCAGCGGGTCGCGACGGTGTTCACCGATCCGGCGAACCGCCGGGACTTCGGCTGGCTGGTCGCACACGCGCTGACCGGCATCTATCTCGCGGTGTTCGCCATCGCGCTGCCGATCAGCACCTTCGTTCAGCTGGCGATCCCGGGATTCTGGCAGTTGATGCCGGCGGGGGAGGAGTTCGCCAGTTTCGGTTTCGTGGTCGACTCGTGGCCGAAGGCGATACTGAGCTTCTTCCTCGCATTCCCGGTGGCCCTGGTGACTCTGCAGCTTCCGGTCGCCGCGCGCTGGCAGGCAATGGCCACCCGTGCCCTGCTGAAACCGACCGAGGGCGCCATGCTGGCCGATCGGGTCGCGGCCCTCACCGCGACCCGGGCCGCCGCGCTGGACGCGCACGGTGCCGAGCTGCGCCGGATCGAGCGTGACCTGCACGACGGCGCGCAGGCCCGGCTCGCGGCGGTGATCATGCAGCTCGGACTGGCCGACCAACTGCGCGACCAGGATCCGGAAACGGCGCAGGGTCTCGTGCGCAAGGCGCAGGACACCGCGACGGCCGCACTGGCCGAGCTGCGTGATGTGGTGCGCAACGTATACCCGCCGGTGCTCACCGATCGTGGCCTGGCGAGTGCCATCTCGGCGGTGGCCGCCCGCAACCCGATCCCCTGTGTGCTCGATCTCGGTGAGGTGGGCAGGCGTCCCGCCGCGGTGGAGGCGGCGGCGTACTTCGTCATCACCGAGGCACTCACCAACGCCACCAAGCACTCCGGCGCCACGGGCATCTCCCTGGTGCTCGGCGGTGCGTCCGAGCTGTTGACGATCGAGATCCACGACGACGGGGTGGGCGGCGCCGTGGAGACCTACGACGGCGGGCTGGCCGGTATTCGGCGCAGGGCCGAGGCGCTCGACGGCCGGGTGGCGCTGACCAGTCCACCCGGTGGCCCTACTGTATTGCGGGTGGAGTTGCCGTGCGGGTCATGATCGCCGAGGACAATGCCTTGCTGCGGGAGGGCCTGGTGCTGCTGCTGAGCACGGCGGGCATCGAGGTGGTGGCCGCCGTGGACAACGCGGACGACTTCCTCACGGCGGTGGCCGCGGATCGGCCGGACGCGGTCGTCGTCGATGTGCGCCTGCCGCCGACGTTCACCGACGACGGTTTACGCGCGGCCGTCAGTGCGCGCAAGCTGCACCCCGGCCTGCCGGTGCTGGTGCTGTCGTCCTGGGTGGAGGACAGCTACGCCGCGGAACTGCTCGGTGACGGCATGGGCGGTGTCGGCTATCTGCTCAAGGAGCGGGTCGGCAAGGTGGATCGCTTCCTCGATTCGCTGCGCCGGGTCGCGGCGGGCGGCACTGCGATGGACCCCGAGGTGATCTCGCAACTGCTGGTGCGGCGTAAGGCCGATGACCCGCTGGCCACGCTGACCGCCCGCGAGCGCGAGGTGCTCGCGCTGATGGCCGAGGGCCACAACAACGCCACCATCGCGGAGCGGCTGGTGGTCAGCGAAGGCGCTGTGCACAAACACATTCGGAGCATTTTCGCGAAGCTCGGGCTCTCCACCGAGGAGGTCGGCCATCGTCGGGTGCTCGCCGTCTTGACCTACTTGAACGCGTGAAGGCTCCGGTCAGCCGACTCGACAGGTCATATCGCCGGCCGGCAGCGTGCCGTCGCGGAAGTAGGTGTTCACCGCCGAATACACGCAGGAGTTCTGGTAGCGCCCGAAGATCCAGTGGATCGGCACATCCTGGAGGGTGACCATGCGGGACGCGCTCAAATCGTTGTGCAGGGCGACCGCTCCGCTGTACGCGGTCCTGGTGTCACCGGTGGATTGCACGATCATGGCGGGCACCGCGTTGCGCACCACCGTGGTCGGTTCGGTGGGCGGGGCCCAGAACGCGCACGGTGTGATGTTGTTGGTGAATCCGGCGAATACGGGTTCGGTGGCGCGGGCAGCCTCGATGTTGCGCCAATAGAATCCCGGATCCCGCGGTGCGGCAACGTCACCGCACATGATGGCCATCTGTGCCGAATTGTCGTTCGGCCGTGCTTTCAACGCGAATCCGAGTGTGGCATTCAATGTTTCGTCGGGCTGGGCGGGTTTGCCGGCGGCAGCATCGGCGATGGTACGGATCTGACCGGCGAGCATCCCGTACTGGTCCGGGCTGTCCAGCCCGACGAACAGCACCACCGGGAGCCAATGTTCGTCGATCTCATATTCGCCCAACCGGATCGGCTTGTCCGCAGCCTGTTCGATCAGGTCCTGGACAGCGCCGCGAACCTGGGCCCGGCTGGTGCCGAAGTGGTACTCACCGTCGCGTGTCGCGACCCAATCCGCCCACAGGTCGAGCGCGGCCTCGTTGGCCGGACCCATTGCCTGCATCATGTCGACCGTCCCGTAGGCGTCCGGGTCGGCCGCGCTGTCCAACACCATCCGGTCGCTGCGTTCGGGGAACATCTGCATGTACACCGCACCGAGGTAGGTGCCGTACGAGGTGCCGAAGTAGCTGATCTTCTCCGCGCCGAGAATGCCGCGGATGACGTCCATGTCCCGCGCGGTGTTACGGGTGGTGATGTGGGGCAGTCGAGCCGCTTCGGCAGCGGCGCAGCGGGCGGCCAGGTCCCCTTGTATCGCAACGGATTCCGCGAAGCCTGCCGCGTCGAGGCCCGCCGAATGCAGCCCGAAGCCGATCGGCCACCGGCAGTCGACGGCGGACGAGCGCCCGACGCCACGCGGATCCATGCCGATCAGGTCGTAGCGTGCCCGTACCTCGGGCGTCATCGCCTTGCCGACATCGACCATGAAGTCCAGGCCTTCGCCGCCGGGACCGCCGGAGTTGGACAGCATGACGCCGCGCTGCGGTGTGGGATCGGTGCCGGCGATCCGGGAGATCGCCACCGTGAGCGTAGGCCCCTGTGGGTCGGCGTAATTCACCGGCACAGTGACGTCGGCGCACTGTGCCCCGGCCTCATCCAATTTCGGAACCCCGCAGTCTTTCCAATCCAACTGCTGACTGGCGAGCCGGTCATGCACCGCGGTGTGCGGCTTCGCCTCGTCCTCGGGACCGGCACAGCCGATCAGTCCGGCACAGGCCACCAGGCCGGTCAAGGCGACCGTCAGCCTTCTTGTGCGTTGCACTGTCTCTCCTCGGAAGTTGTTCGGCCGCCAGCAATATGGGGGCCATGGTTGCTGGTGGGCGGGGCGATCACGAGGCGCACAGGGCGGCGTCCAGTACACCGTTGACGGCATCGGCCTCCTCCTCGGTGGTCGGCAGCTGGTTGACCGTGACGGTCACCGCGGTGCCTTCGGCCGTCACGCCGTTGCGTGTCTCGAAGCCGGGAATGCTGCCGCCGTGCCCCCAGACCTCTTTGCCGCACGGCGCGGTCCGGTGGATCAGGGCGAGGCCGTAATCCGCGCCCGGCATGCGGTCGAACGGCACGGTGCGTTTCATCTCGGCCAATTGCGCAGGGGGCAACAGCTTTCCGGCGAGCAGTGCGGCGAAGAACCGGTTCATGTCGGTCGCGGTGGCGACCATGTCACCCGCGGTGGCGGCCCAGGACGGGTCGAAGTCAGTGAAATCGACTGGCTTACCGTCGATCCGGTGATACCCGCGGGCGTGCGGGCCACGGATGATGGTGTCGCGGGCAGCGGGCACATAGGTATCGCGCAGGCCGATCGGCTCGAGGATCCGGCGCCCGATCTCGTCGGCGGCCGGATTGCCGGTCACCCGCTCGATCAGCAGACCGGCCAGCAGGTAATTGGTGTTCGTGTAGGTTGATTTCGCGCCCGGTTCGAACTGCGGCGTCGTCGTCATCGCCCGGCGGACCAGCTCGGTCATCTCGAAGTGCTGCCACCGGAGCGTTTCCTCGTCTGGGTCGATCTGTTCGGAATTCTGGGTTGTGATGCCGTCGCCGGAGCTACGACCGAGATAGTCCGGCACTCCGCTGGTGTGCTGCAACACTTGCCGCACCGTGATCCGGTTGCCGTCATTGCCGTTGCCCTGCACCAGACCGGGCAGGTAGCGCTCGATCGACGCGTCCAGGTCGACCTTGCCCTCGGCGACCAGCTGCATGATCACCGTCGCCACGTAGGTCTTCGTGTTGCTGCCGATCCGGACGCGCGCGTCGTCCGGGAACGGTGCGCGAGTGTTCAGGTCGCCGACCCCCGCGGTGAACGTCCGATGTCCGGCGGGTCCGTCGATTACGACCTGCACACCGGGAAACCCTTGGCGCACCAGCTTTTCCATTGCGGTGGCCACCGCGGGCGGTGGCGTCTTCGCCGCCTCTTCCGGTGCGCCCACCGATGCCTCACCGCACGCGGCCGCGGCGAGCACCGCGCCCACCACTACAACCGAAAGGGCCGCTTTACCGGAGTTGCGCCGAAATGGGTTCATGAGCAGTGTCTTCCTCCTGTTCGAGCCGGAAGGCATGGGTGCGTCCCCGACGATTCGAGCCTAGGAATCGGGAGTCCTCGCGCCCATGCCGCGCGCACCCGAATGCTGGGTACTGTCTGCTGGCGTGCCGTGATAGTGCTAGCACCACCACGGCAGTTGGTCGTCACGAAATCTCAGGGATTCATTTGGACCGGAGCGCCACCGTGGCTGACGGACTGTCGTTCACCGACAGCATCGCCGCGCATTATCGGCTCGATCGAAGCCGATTATCAGTGGTCGATCAGTGTGACGCGGGCGGGATGCCCTGCTCGTACTGGAAGACGTTGTGGGGGTCGTACTTCGCCTTGATTTCGCGCAGCCGCTCGAATCGCTGGCTCCCCCAGTAGGCGGTCTCCCACTCTTGCATTCCGACGTTCGGCACGTTGACGTAGGCGCCGTCCGCGTAGGGCCGCAGCGCCTGGCTGAACTCAGCGGTCCAGGCCTGGGCCTGTGAGGTCAGCGGGTCGCCGACGCCTGGTTGTGTTGAACGAGTTCCCCAGGCTGCGCCGATCTCGCCGTAGAAAAGCGCGTCACGATGCGCGAACGCCGTGCCGCCGGGGGGCTCCCTCTTGATCGCCCCGCCGAAGGCATCGACGAAGTAGTTGCTCTCCTCTGTGGGAGCGTTTCGCAGGAAGTCGCCGATGATGTCGATCGCCTTCTTCGGGAACCGCTCTTTGACGAACTCCGAGAAGAACTTCCAGTTCGCGGGCTCTTGCGCGAGCGGGAGCTGGGCTCGCGCATAGATGTCGCCCCAGTTACCGACCTGCACCGTGACATCGGGCGTGCCGACCGACAGGATCGGAGCCAGCATCTCTCTGGCCTGTGCCGCTGCCCCGTCCACAAGCCACGCGGTCAGCAGGATCTGGGACTTGTGGATCTCGAGCTCGGATCCCAGACGGCTGTCGGCGGACGGTACCGCACGCTGCCACGCCTCGAATACCCCGTAAAGGTCCCCAAGTCCATCCCAGGTCGCCTGTACATAGGCGAGATGCTCGAGCGGATACACCTTATAGGTGAGTTGTGTGACGATCCCGAAGTTGCCGTTTCCCGCCCCGCGGAGCGCCCAGAGCAGGTCCGAGTGGTGCTCCAAGTCCGCGTTGATCACCGTGGCGCAGTCGTGACCCGCCGGGACGACGACCTCGGCCGCCACCAGGCTGTCACAGGCCATGCCGAGCCAGCGGTTGAGGGGCCCGAGGCCACCGCCGAGCGTCGCACCACACAGGCTGACGCTGCCCTCGCTTCCGGTTGTGACGGCAAAGTTCTGCTTCGCGAGCGTCGTCACCCCTTCCAGTTGGTTCAGCCCGGCGCCGACCGTCGCGATACGAGCGCCAGGGTCGATCTGGACCGATTTCAGCTGGCTGACGTCGATGACGATGCCGTTGTCGACATTCGACCAGCCTTCGAGGGCGTGGCGGCCACTCCGCACCCGCAACGCGATGTCGTGCTGCCGCGCCCACGTCAGGGCGTTCACCACGTCCTGGGTTTCCTGCGCGAAGACGATGACCAGCGGATAGTGAGAAAAGAGCTGGTCCCAGCCGAGTCGCGCCTCCGTGTACGACGCGTCACCCGGGTGGACGATGTGGCCGGTCAGCGTCGCGGGCGGGCATCCCGGGCTTTTACTCGGGTGGTCCGCGGCCACAATTCCCGGGGCGCTTGTGTCCGCAATACCCGGCGTGTCTGCGGCCGAAAGGCCCGAGACAACGACTGCTCCGACGCCAGCGGCCGCCGACGTCCTGAGCAGGTCACGGCGAGAAAGATCGCTCAAGGTTCAGATCCTCTCAATCGGTCTACGCCACGATCGGCCGGGTTCAGGGCGTCCTCGGCGACGACGTCGGATATCCCGATCCGCCCGCCCCGCACCAGCACCCGCGCCATCTCGGCGAACACCGCGGCCACGGGTCGGCCTGGCCCTGCTCACCGCGCTGCTCGAATCCACCGGTCTGTCGGAGTCGACGGTCAGTCATCACTTCGGCCGGCTCCGTAAGGCTGGGCTGGTGGCCGCCGAGACACTTTCGCGGCGCTGTGCGGCGTGCTCGACCCGAACTGCTGCCGCTGACCTGCGCCCGTCATCGGTGCCTGGATCCTGGTACACAGGCTGCTCTGTGCTTGTCGTGTCAAATCCGCGCAGGGCGGGCACCGCGCCGCCGTGGCCGCATCTGGTACAGGCGATACCAGGCCAGTGTGAGGAAGACGGCCGCTAGAGCGGCGACGACTCCCATGTCGAGCAGCCACGTGCCGAGGGTGTGTTTCCACAGCGGGTCGGGTCCACCATCGTGCGGTGAGAGGGTGTCCAGGTCGAGACTGGCCGCTCCAGCGCCGTAGCCCCAGCGGGACGGTGACAGGTAGGACAGCTGTTGCAGAACGGGCGTGCCGGGCAGCCGCACCAGACCGCCGGTGAGCACGAGTTGTGCCATCGACAGCACGATCAGCAGCGGCAGTGTCTTTTCCGAGGTGTTCACCGAGACCGACACCAGCAAGCCCATCGCCAGCGACGCGATGCCGAGCATCGCCATCGCCAAGATCAATTCCACCTCGACCGAGGTGAATATCCCTTTCGGCGGGAAACTCTCACCGATAGTGCCGATCAAGAACAACACCACCGCCTGAAGGATGGTGATCACGCCCAAGACCAGCAGTTTCGACATCAAATAGACTCCGGCCGACAGGCCCGCCGCGCGTTCTCTGCGGTAGATCGTCTGTTCCTTGACGATCTCGCGGATCGCGTTGCCGGTGCCGACGAAGCAGGCACCGAATATCAAGATCATGAGCTTGGTCGGGGCGTCGGTGTTGGTTCCCGGTGCCCCGGTGAACCCCTCGCCCGACGGGATCGCAGCGATCAAACCGCCCAGCAGCAGCGGCATTACGCCGAGCAACACCAAATAGCTGCGGTCCGAGGCGATCACCGCCAAGTAGCGCCTGCACAGTGTGCTGAGCTGGCTGAGCTTGGACTGCGGCGCGGGCGGCGGTGCCGGTGGGCGCTGCACTTCCGCCTGTCCGACGTCGTCGATCGGCCCGACATCGACGTAGTTCTCGTAGCGCGGGGAGTCCCGGAATTCACTGGCCCAGTCGCGGTCCTCCTCCCGATCGAATGCTTGGAACACCTCGGCCCAGGTGCGCTGCCCGAATTCCTGCAACCCCTCTGCGGGCGGTCCGTAATAGGCCAGCCTGCCGCCGGGCACCAGGACCAGCAGGCGGTCACACGAATCGAGATTCGCCACGCTGTGGGTGACGACGATGACGGTCCGTCCGTCGTGCGCCAGTTCGGACAGCATTTCCATGACCGTCTTGTCCAGGCCTGGGTCCAGGCCGGAGGTCGGCTCGTCGAGGAACAACAGGGACGGTTTGGTCAGCAACTCGAGTGCGACGCTCACCCGTTTGCGTTGCCCGCCGGAGAGTCGATCGATGCGAGTGTCGGCGTGTCGCGTCAAACCGAGCTCGTCGAGGACCTCGTCGACCCGCTGTTCGCGCTCCTCACTGCGTGTGTCACCGGGGAAGCGCAGTTCGGCCGCGTAGAGCAGGGCGCGTCGGGTCGGGAGCTGGTTGTGCAGGATGTCCTCCTGCGGAACGAGCCCGATCCGGTGCCGGAGTTCGTCGTAATTGGTGTACAGGTCGCGTCCGTCGTAGCGGACGGTCCCCTCGGTCGCGGGCCGCAGCCCGGTGACCGCGCCCAACAAGGTCGACTTGCCCGCTCCGCTGGGTCCGATGACCCCGACGAGCGAGTGCTGCGGGATAGGGAAGGTCACATCGTCGAGGAGAACTTTGCCTTCCGGTGTCCGCACGATGAGGTTTTGCACGCAGACCGAGATGTCACCGGTGTCGACGGACTCGCGCAGTTCGTTGCCGACGAGTCGGTAGGTGGTGTGGCCCATGCCGATCAGATCGGATTCGGATAGGTCCGCGGCGTCGACCCGGTGTCCGTTGACGTAGGTGCCGTTGTGGCTGTCGAGGTCGACGACTCGATACCTGCCTTCGGCGATCACCTGCAGTTCGGCGTGATGGCGAGAGACCATGAGGTCGGGCACAACGATGTCGTTATCGGCGGCGCGCCCGATCCGCAGCGTGTCCGAGCTGATCTGTACTACCGCGCTGGGATGGGCGGCCGGAGGCGAGGACCGCGACACTCGCCGGGGCAGGCCCGGCTCGAACTTGGTGATCGTGGCGTCATCGTCGAGGTCATAGCCGGGATCCGGGACGACCATCGTGTCCCCACCTCTATCGCCATCGGTCTCGGGCTCGAGGCCGGGTGATGTTTCCAGCGAGCAGGACAACTGCGCACCGTCTTTGGCATGACCGAGCTGGAAGGTCTCGTCGTGGTCGATCACCATCCGCTCGACGCGGTGACCGTCGAAAAAGGTGCCGTTGAGGCTGTGCGCGTCCTCGATCTCCCAACCGTGCGACCCCTGCTCCAGCACCGCGTGCACGCTCGAGACGCGCGGATCGGTGACAACAATGTCGGCGCCCGGATCGCGGCCGACGTTGTATGCACCCCCGGCGCGTAGTCGATAGACGCGTTCTCGCGTCTGCACCACAAGAACCGGCGATTCGGAGAATTCTGTGGGGGACTGCCCATCCGCCATAACAGGAGTATACGACCGTGCCGAACTGTCGTGGTGATAATCGGCCGCGACCATCCCTCATAGTGTCCGCTTTATCCAGTTCCGTGCTATGAGTCGTACCTGACTGACCAGCGCAAACCCGTCCCGGAGAGCGGAGAGGTAACCACACTGGATCGCGCGGAATCCGCAGCGAAGCCGCTCAACGGCCGAGCCGGAGAAAGACACTGGTGGAATTCGCGATATGAATCCGATGGAACCGGCAAGATCGAAGCCGAATATTTCCAAATTTGTTTCATGCATCGAATTTTGTTACGTCGGGGTGCAGGAGGCGGGGAGGCCAGGTCACCTACGTCCACGATGGCGTCGTCAGCTGCCTGCGTTAGGACCCCGTCGCGCTCGCTGATCGCTGCCGCGACCGTGTCACTGTGCGGCTTTGCGTAGTGCACCTTGCAGACTTCCGCCGTATCCCCGGTCTGACCGTCGACGAGGCCTCCGACCTCATCGCGCACGCTGTTACCGCCAAACCCCGCGACGTGGCCCCGTGGTGGGCAGTTCGGGTGCAAGCCTGGTCCGCCATCCACCGTGACCAGGTCCAGCGCTTCCTGGAACATAGGTTCCAGCGCTGACGACCGGAGCGGAAGTGTAGTCCGGGCTGGTTAACGCTGAAGATCTCGGTGGTCGCGGTCTGTTGCGATACTCGTAGGCATCGCGTCGCCGTTACTTTTCCACGACATTCTTATGGCAAAAGTATAGCCATTGCATAAATCGGACGGAATGGACAATCCGACCTGTCTGTCGGAGCCGTGGGCCGACTCCCGATTCCAGCGGCCGGGACCGTGGGATTCACGATCCGAAGGAGTCGGGCCATCATCGCCGAATGTGGTACTACTACATGCGAATTCGGGTGTGTATTCACCACCGGCGGCCGACGAAGTGCACAAATGCCGAAACCGAAAGAATATTCCGCCGTCTAATCGAAGGTCGAAAGTCGCCAAGTTTCTGCTGTTCGGCCATGGATATGGAAACTGTCTCAGCATCCGGCTTTGTACCCGAACGTCGTTCGCGTTATGATTGCCGAGGTCGGGGTGAGAAGGAATGATGACTGCTCCGCGACCGCAGCTCGACCTCGGATCGAACGGAAATACCGAGCCGGACGCGTCGGCCGTGCAGTCGATACCGCTGTCTGCCGGGCAGCGGGGGTTGTGGCTGGCGCAGAAATTGAGTCCGGATGTGCCGATATCCGAGGCGCAGTACGTCGAGTTCCAGGGCGACCTCGACGTCGATCTGCTGCGTAAGACGGCGATTCGAGCCGGCCACGAGTTCCAGTCGGGGTATCTACAACTGGTAGAGACCGAGGGGGAGCCGTCTCAGTTTTACGACCCATCACTGCAGGTGGCGGGACCGGTGATCGATGTGCGTAGTGCACCGGATCCCGTCGCGGCAGGCTTGGAGTGGATGCGCCGGGAGTACACCGCGCCGTTGGATATGACCCGGGACTGGTTGGTCGCCACGGCGATCGTGCGGGTCGGGGATCGGCATTATCTGCTGTATTGCCGGAGCCACCACGTCGCAATGGACGGCTACGGCGCGATGATGATCGTGAATCGGATTGCGGCGCTGTATACGGCGGCGGTGCAGGGCAGCACGGCAGAGCCCAACCGGGCGGCTGATATCCGCGCCCTGTACGAGGCCGACCGCAGCTACCGGGAGTCGAAGCGGTTCACCGACGACCAGACCTATTGGGTGAACAGACTCGCCGGCGTCGGCGAGGAACTCGGCCTGGCTGCCGGGCACGCCCCCGCGTGCGCGGACAGTGTTGTCGCGATCACCGAACTGTCGGCGGAGACGGTGGGGCGGATCGATCATTCGGCGAAAGCGTTGGGCGCGAGCCCGGCCGCGGTGGTGATCGCCGCATTCGGCTGTTACCTGGCCAGGAAAACCGGCCGGGACGAGGTCCTGGTCAACATTCCTGTGTCGGGCCGCACGACCGCCGTGCTGCGGCGGTCCGCGGGGGTGTTCGTCAATATCGCACCGCTTCCGATCGTCCTCGATCCAGGGGACACCGTCGCGACGCTGGCCCTGCGGGTGCAGTCCGATCTGGTGGGTGTGTTGCGGCACCAGAGGTGCGGCCTCGCCGACATCCGCGCCGCCACCGGGACCCGTGCCACACAGCGGCGCTTCGCGGGCCCGGTGGTGAACGTCATGCTTTTCGCCCGGAAGCTCCAGTTCGGGTCGGTGACCGGGGAATTCCACATCCTCAGCTCCGGCCCGGTCGAGGATTTGCTGGTCGATGTGTATCAGACCGGGGATCCGCCGCGGACGATCCTCCAGTTCTTGGCCAATCCCAACCTCTACACCGACCTCGAACTGTCGGCGCACCGCACCGGATTCGTGGAGTTCCTCGACGAGTTCACTGCCGCCACATCGGACACCGAGCTCGGACAGGTCGACCCCGGTAGCGCCGCCGACAGCGCCGGGATCCGCCGCCGCCGCGAGAACCTGGTGTTCTGGCGGGCTGCGCTTGCGCATCTTCCCGAGGAACTTTGCTTGCCGGTGGACAGGCCGCGGCCGGTGGTGATGTCGAATCGGGGCGCCACCGTCGTCCATTCGTTCGGCGCCGGACTGGTTCGGGCATTGGAAGATGTTGCCGGGCAGCATGATTCTTCGTTGTTCACGGTGGTTCATGGTGCGTTGGCGGTGTTGCTCGCCCGGATGAGTGGCAGCGCTGATATTGCGGTTGGTACGCCGGTTGCGGGGCGTGGTGTGGGGGCGCTCGACGACAGGATCGGCAATACGTTGGTGTTGCGGACGGAGATTGATCCGGGCGAGTCATTCGTCGATTTGCTCGGTCGGGTTCGGCGGGTTGATCTGGATGCGTTCGATCATGCCGATGTTCCGTTGGAACAAGCGGTGGACCCGCCATCCCGGTCGCGACACGCCATGTATCAAGTGATGCTGGCCTTCCGGAACCTGGAACCGGTCCAACCGGGACTACTCGACCTCGAACTGCCGGCGCTCGGACTCTCCAGCGAAATATCCTGCTGCGACCTACAATTCATACTCTCGCAGGACCACGACGGCGGTGACTCGACAGCCACGATCGCGTACGCCACCGACTTGTTCGATGAGGCAACGGTCAACTCCCTCACGCAGCGATGGATGCGGATACTCCGATCGGTAGCCACCGACCCGACGATTCCGGTCGGCGCTGTCGAGATGCTCGAGCCTGCCGAGCGAGCCGACCTGTTGTCGCATTCGAGTGCCGCCGCCGTGCCGGTGATGACGTTGCCGGAGCTGTTGGCTGCGGCGGTGGGGCGGAACCCTGATGGTTCGGCGGTCGTGTTCGATGGGCGGCGGTTGAGTTATCGGGAGTTGGACGAGCGTTCGAATCGGTTGGCCCGGTTACTCGTTCGGCGCGGTGTGGGCCCCGAGGACGTGGTTGCGGTGGGTTGTCCGCGTTGTGTGGATTCAGTGGTGGCGGTCTGGGCCGTTGCGAAGTCGGGGGCGGCTTTCGTGCCGGTCGATCCGGGTTATCCGAGGCAGCGGATCGCTCACATGGTGGCCGATTCCGGGGCGGTTGTGGGCGTGACCGTGGCAGCTGTGCGCGCGCAGTTGCCAGATGATATCGATTGGCTGATTTCGGACAACCTCGACGAAGCCTCGGGTGCTCAGCCGATCTCCGACAGGGAACGGACAGCCGTACTTCGCCCGGAGCATCCGGCATACCTGATCTACACCTCGGGCTCCACCGGTGTACCGAAGGGGGTGACAGTGACGCATGCGGGGTTGGCCGCGCTCAGTTGCGAACAGCGGGAATGCTATGGGACAACGGAGGTTTCGCGGACCCTGCATTTCGCATCGCCGAGTTACGACGCCTCGGTCTGGGAGTTGCTGCTTGCGGTAGGCGCCGGGGCGACGATGGTGATCGCCCCGCCCAGCACCTACGGAGGCGCCGAGTTGGCTGATCTGCTGCGCCGCGAGCGAGTGACGCACGCGGTGGTTATGCCGACCGTGTTGATGTCGGTGGATCCGGCCGGGCTCGATGCTCTGCGAGTCGTCGTCGTGGCCGGTGAGGTGTGCCCGCCGGAGCTGGTACAGCGCTGGGCCGGCGATGGTCGTGAGGTCTTCAATGCTTACGGTCCGACCGAGACCACGATCATGACGAACCAAAGCACCCCGCTGATCGTGGGTGGTGCGGTGACGATCGGTGGTCCGATTCGTGGTGTGTCGGAGTGGATTCTGGATTCGCGGTTGGAGCCTGTGCCGGTCGGTGTCGCGGGTGAACTATATGTTGCGGGCAGTTTGCTGGCTCGTGGGTATCGCGCTCGGGCGGGTACGACGGCGGAGCGCTTCGTCGCTTGTCCTTGGGCGCCGGGTGAGCGGATGTACCGGACCGGGGACCTGGCTCGGTGGACGGACGAGGGGGCGGTCGAGTATGTGGGTCGTTCGGATTTTCAGGTGAAGATTCGAGGTCTGCGTATCGAGCCGGGGGAGATCGATTCGGCGCTGATGGCTCATGATGCTGTGGGATATGCGACGACTGTCGGTTGTCGTGGTCATGCGGGGGCGCAGTTGTTGGTTTCGTATGTCGTTGCGGCGCCGGGGTGTTCGATCGATACGGCGGTGCTGGCCGAGGATCTGGGTGATCGGTTGCCGTCGTATATGGTTCCGGCGTCGATCACGGTGCTGGATCGTTTTCCGTTGACGCCGGCGGGGAAGGTGGATCGTCAGGCGCTGCCGAAGCCGGTGTTCGCTGGTGACAGGCCTTTCCGGGCGCCTGGGACGTCGACCGAGCGGATCGTCGCCCGGTGTTTCGCAGATATTCTGGGTGTCGACAGGGTCGGTGTGGACGATTCCTTCTTCGCCCTCGGCGGGGACAGCTTGGTAGCGACGCGGATTGCCGCGCGGCTCGGGGCCGCGCTCGATACCGAGATTCCCGTGCGACTGTTGTTCGAGGCGTCCACGGCCGCGGCACTCGCAGCTCGTGTAGAGCGGGATGCCGGCACGGGGCGCGGCCCGCCGCTGATCGCTGGGCCACGCCCTGCGCTCGTGCCGTTGGCACCGGCCCAGCAACGGATGTGGTTCCTCAATCAGTACGAACCCGGCTCCGGGGCATACAACCTGCCGATCGCCATTCGGCTACGCGGCGAGGTGAACGTCGAGGCCCTGCGATTGGCCATGGTCGACGTGCTGCGCAGGCACGAGTCTTTGCGAACGCGGTACCCGGACCACGATGGAGTACTGATCCAGCTGATCGAACCCGCCGACGACGTCGAACACGAACTGACTCCGGTACCGGTTCTGCCGAGCCAGTTGATCGCAACGGTAACCGAATTCGTCATCGAGGGCTTCGACGTGAGCGCCCAGGTGCCGGTGCGTGCCCGATTGTTCGCTGCGCTCGGCAGCAAGGAACCCGAATACATATTGGCCGTCGTGGTGCATCACATCGCCGCGGATGGCTTCTCGATGACACCCCTGGCTCGCGACGTGACAACTGCGTACACCGCACGGATTCGCGGTGAGGCCCCGTCGTGGACACCATTGCCTGTCCAGTATGCGGACTACGCACTATGGCAACGAGCCTGCCTCGGCTCGCCCGACGACCCGGAATCGTTGTGCGCCCAGCAGATCCGATACTGGGCCGAAACTCTGGACGGAGTTCCCGATGAGCTTCGTCTGCCGATCGACAGGCCGCGGCCGGTGGTGATGTCGAATCGGGGTACCACTGCGAGTTTTTCGTTGCGCGCCGGGATGGTCGGAGAATTGAAAGAGTTTGCGCAGCAACATAGCTCGTCGTTCTTCATGGTGATCCACGGCACGCTGGCGGTCCTGCTCGCCCGGTTGAGCGGTAGCAGCGACATTCCGATCGGCACGCCGATCGCCGGGCGTGGTGCAGCCGCGCTGGACGACGTGATCGGCATGTTCGTCAACACCCTGGTATTACGGACATTCATCGATCTCGATGAACCGTTCACCGATCTGCTCGACCGGATCAGGCAGGTCGACCTGGACGCCTTCGGGCATGCCGCTGTTCCGTTCGAGCAGTTGGTGGACCACCTTGCTCCGCAGCGTTCTCAGGCCCGGCACCCGTTGTTCCAGGTGCTTCTGGCATTCCAGAATCTGGAACAGGTGAAGCTCGAGCTGCCCGGTCTCGCGGTGTCGGTGGTCGATCTGCCTACCGAGGTGTCTCGCTTCGACCTGCAGTTCGTGCTGTCGGACAACCATGACAGCGGCGATATCACGGTAGCGGTCACCTACGCCACGGATTTGTTCGACGCGACGACCATCGATTCTCTTGTGCACCGGTGGATCCGGGTACTGGAGTCGGTTGCCGCCGATCCCATGGTTCCGGTCGGGACGATCGAGATACTCGAGCCCGCCGAACGAGCCGATCTGCTGACACGTTCCGGTGCGCCGACAATGGCGCCCACCCCCCTGGCCGACCTGCTGAGGACGGCGGCCGCGCAGGATCCCGACGCGACGGCGATCGTGTTCGACGGGCAACAGCTGAGCTACCGAGAGCTGGACGAGCGTTCGAACCGATTGGCGCGCCTGCTCATCCGACGAGGTATCGGCCCGGAAGACATCGTCGCGATCGGTATGCCGCGCTCTGTGGATTCGGTCCTCGCGGTATGGGCGGTCACCAAATCGGGAGCTGCTTACCTGCCGATCGACCCGACCTACCCCACCGAACGCATCACCTACATGATGATCGATTCGAAGGCAGCCATCGGCCTGACCATGGCATCGGTGCGCTCACAACTACCCGATGACATCGACTGGCTGACACCCGACGACATCGACGAGGCCTGCAGTGCCCAGCCGATCTCCGATCCCGAACGCACAACCGTGCTACGGCCGCAGCACCCGGCCTACCTGATCTACACCTCGGGTTCCACGGGGGTGCCGAAGGGTGTGACCGTGACGCACGGCGGGTTGGCCGCGCTCGATGCCGAACAGCGGGAACGCTATGCGATGACCGCGGACTCGCGGACCCTGCATTTCGCGTCACCGAGCTTCGATGCGTCGGTCTCGGAGTTGCTGCTCGCAGCGGGTCCCGGCGCCACGATGGTGATCACCGCGCCCGGCACCTACGGCGGCGCGGAGCTGGCCGAGTTGCTGCGCCGCGAGCGGGTGACCCACGCGGTGATCACACCGGCGGCCCTGAGTTCGGTGGATCCGGACGGACTCGACAATCTGCGGCTCGTCCTTTCCGCCGGTGATGCTTGCCCGCCGGAGCTGGTGCGCCGCTGGGCGAGCGACGGTCGTGAGTTCTGCAATGTCTACGGTCCGACCGAGGCCACGATCGTGACGAACCACAGCGCTCCGTTGGCGGCGGGTGAGCCGGTGACGATCGGTGGCCCGATTCGCGGTGTCTCGGAATGGGTGCTGGATCAGCGGCTGCAGCCCGTGCCGGTCGGTGTGGCGGGTGAGTTGTATATTGCCGGTCCGCTGTTGGCCCGCGGATACCATCGCCGGGCGGGCCTGACGGCCGAGCGTTTCGTAGCCTGTCCTTGGCTACCCGGTGGACGGATGTACCGCACCGGGGACAGGGTCCGGTGGACGGCCGACCGAGCGATCCAGCATCTCGGCCGCACCGACTTCCAGGTGAAAATTCGGGGCCTGCGCATAGAACTCGGCGAGATCGATGCGGCACTCACTGCCCACGAGACCGTCGGGTTCGCCACCACCATCGGCCACCGCAACGACTCTGGGGCCGAGTCGCTGGTTTCGTATGTCGTTGCCGCGCCCGATCACTCGATCGATACCGCCACGCTGACCGAACATCTGACCGCCCGGTTACCGTCCTACATGGTCCCGTCCTCGATCATGGTGCTGGACCGCGTTCCGTTGACACCGACGAACAAACTGGACCGCAAGGCGCTGCCAGATCCGGTATTCACCGACAACAAGGCGTTCCGAGCGCCTGAGACAGCGATGGAACACACGATCGCTCGAGTGTTCACCGATGTACTTGGCATCGACACGATCGGTCTCGACGACTCGTTCTTCGCCCTCGGCGGTGACAGCATCATGTCGATCCAATTGGTGACACGGGCCAGGGCGGCGGGTGTCGTGTTCTCCCCCCGCGATGTGTTCGAGCGTAAGACGGTCGCCGGGCTGGCCCAGGTCGGCGCCCGTGACGGCGCTGCGGCGAGCGCTCCTCCGACGGAACTGCCCGGCGCGGGTGTGGGGCCGATATCGCTGACGCCGATCATGCGATGGCTGCTCGAGCGGGCGAAGCCGGGGTTCGGCCGCTTGTCGCAGGCAATGGTTCTGGGTCTGCCCGCGGGGATCGACCGACAAGGACTGACCGACACGGTGCAGGCGGTACTCGATCGGCACGACATGCTGCGCGCGCGGTTGCGCCCGGGCGAGGACGGGAGCTGGACGTGGGAGGTGCTGCCGGTCGCAACGATTCGGGCCGACGACGTCATCCAGCGTGTGGCGCTGAAGGGGAGGCCGGGAAGCGTCGAGTTCCGTGCGTTGGTGGCGGCGGAGTTGGATACCGCAGCGGACCGGCTCGATCCGGGTGCGGGGATCGTGATGCAGGTGGTCTGGTTCGACCCGGTTGATACGGCAGAGCCGGGCAGGGTACTGATGCTGGTGCACCATTCGGTGATCGATGGGGTTTCCTGGCGCGTGCTGGTACCGGACCTCGCGTTCGCCTGGATGCGGATCGAGTCCGGCGAGCCACCCGATCTGGCCCCGGTCGGGACGTCGATGCGCAGGTGGGCGCGCGGGCTGGTCGAGGCAGCCCAACGCCGGGAGCGGGTCGCCGAGCTCGAATTGTGGCAGGCGATGACTGTCGGTGACGACCCGGTGATCGGGTCCCGGCCCCTGGACCCCGTGACCGACGTGGCTGCCACCACCCGCACCGTCGAGGTCGAAGTGTCCCCCGAGGTGACCGAGGCGCTGTTGACCGATGTGCCCGCGGCGTTCCACGGCAGTGTCGCTGACGGGCTGCTGGCCGCACTGGCAGTGGCCGTGACGAGGTGGCGGCGTGGGTTCGAGACGGAGGCATCCGGTGGTTCGCTCGCAGACGTGGTGATCGGTCTCGAAGGGCACGGCCGTGAGGATGGTGCCTTGCCGGGCGCGGATCTCACCCGGACGGTGGGCTGGTTCACCACGAGTTTTCCTGTGCACCTGGACCTTTCGGGCATCGATCTCGACGACGCATGTGTGGGTGGGCCGGCTTTGGGTGCGGCGGTCAAGTCGGTCAAGGAGCAACTTCTGGTTGTTCCGGACCACGGGATCGGCTACGGCTTGTTGCGCTATCTCAATGAGGACACCGCACCGATTCTCGGGAGTCTGCCGGTGCCGAAGATCGGGTTCAACTACCTCGGCCGTGCGCCGGGGATTCCCGACGGGATGGCGGCGGTCGGATGGATGCCGGTGGACGGTGGTGGTGACCTCGGCGGTGGCGAGCTCGCCGGTGCGCGGGATCCGAATATGCCGGTGTCCGCGGTACTCGACATCAATGCCCTCACCCTCGACGACGGTGACCGACCACGGTTGCGGGCGACCTGGTCGTATCCCGCCGGGGTCCTCACCGACGTCCAGGTGCGTGAGGTGGCGGAGTCGTGGTGTCGGGTATTGACCGCGTTGGCGGCACATACCCATCGTTCCGGATCCGGAGGCCGGACGCCCTCGGATCTGGATCTGGTCCGACTCGGGCAGTCCGAGATCGAGCGACTCGAGGACAGGTATCCGGCGTTGAGCGACATCTGGCCGTTGACTCCGTTGCAGAAGGGGTTGTTGTTCCATGCGCTGGTGTCCGAGGAGGCTGTGGACGCCTACGTGATGCAGCTGGTCCTCGAGTTGCGCGGGTACGTCGATCCGAAGCGGCTGCGCCGAGTCGCGCAGATGCTTCTCGACCGGCATGCGAATTTGCGCACCGCCTTCGACGCGGACATCGGCGCCGAGCCGGTGCAGGTGGTCCTCGAACACGTCGGGACTCCGTTGGCGGAGCTCGACCTGTCCGAGCTGGACGACGGCGCACGCAATCGCGAGTGGGATCGACTGATGGCAGCGGACCGCGCGACCCGGCTCGACCCGGCTCACGCGCCGCTGCTGCGCTGGATGCTGGTCACCATGGGGCCGGAGCACTACCGGCTGGTGCTGACCAACCATCATCTGCTGCTCGACGGCTGGTCGACGCCGCTGCTGCTGAAGGAGTTGCTGGTGCTCTACGCCACCGACGGCGACACCTCGATCCTGCCTCGTGTTCGCCCCTACCGGGACTTCCTGGCGTGGATCGCCGGGCAGGACCCGGCTGCGTCGCTGGATGCCTGGGCCCGCGCGTTCGACGGCGCCGACGAGCCGACCCTGGTGGCTCCGGGCGATCCCGGCCGTCGATATTCCGAATCACGTGAGTTGGCAGGCGAACTGACCGAGGCGCAGACCACGGCGCTGACCGGCCTCGCGCGGTCCCGTGGAGTCACCCTCAACACCGTGCTCCAGATGGCGTGGGCGATCGTGTTGGGCGGGTTGACCTCCCGAGCGGATGTGACGTTCGGTACTACGGTCTCCGGGCGGTCTCCGCAGCTCGCGGGCGTCGAATCGATGATCGGGCTGTTCATCGACACGCTGCCGGTGCGCGTCCGGCTCGACACCACCGAGAGCCTGGGGCAACTGCTCGACCGAATCCAGGCGGAGCAGGTCACACTGCTCGATCACCAGCTCGTGGGTCTGACCGACATCCAACGGGTGGCCGGGCAGGGTGCGGTGTTCGACACGATGATGGTGTTCGAGTCCTACCCGGTGGATCGTGGCGGGCTGACCGCAGACACCGATATCGCCGGGATGCGGCTGATCGACGTGACCGGGATCGACGCCGTGCACTATCCGCTGGGAGTGGTTGCCCATATCGACACGCGACTGCGCCTCAAAATTATGTACCTGCCCGAACTCTTCGACCACGACACGATGGAGGCAACCCTGCAGCGGGTCCTGCGAGTGATCCGCGTCGTGACCGCCGACCCTGATCTGCCGCTGGCCCGGCTGAATCTGCTCTCCACGGCGGAATACCGGGAGTTGACGCCGGTGTCGGGTGATCCGGCCGTACCGGGGCGAGTCCTGCCGGAGTTGTTGACCGCGGCGGTGCAAAGGAATCCAGGGGCGGTCGCGGTGGTATGCGGGGATCGCCGGTGGACCTACGGCGAGCTGGATGCCGAGTCGAATCGGCTGGCACGACTCCTGATCGGTCGGGGTGCGGGACCGGAAACAACCGTTGCGGTGGGGCTGGCGCGGTCGATCGAGTCGGTACTGGCGGTATGGGCGCTGGCCAAGTCGGGGGCAGCGTTCGTACCGATCGACCCCACCTACCCCGACGACCGGATCATGTTCATGCTGACCGATTCCGGCACCCGGATCGGTATCACGGTATCGACGGTAGCGGCAGCGCTGCCCGGCACGATCGACTGGCTGATACTCGACGCCCCCGAGCTTCGAGCCGATCTCGCCACCACCTCCGCGGCGGCCATCACGCCGGCTGAACGAAAAGTACCGCTGCATGTGGCCCACCCGGTGTACGTCATGTACACCTCCGGATCCACCGGGCGGCCCAAAGGCGTGATCGTCACCCACACCGGACTGGCGAACTTCGCTGCCGAGCAACGTGACCGGTACGCGGTGGGGCCGTCGGCGCGGATCCTGCACCTCGCCTCACCGAGCTTCGACGCGGCCGTGCTCGAACAGTTGATGGCGATCGAGGCCACGGCGACACTGGTGATCGCGCCGACAACTATATACGGCGGAGAAGAGCTGCGGCGCTTGGTGATCGAGCAGCGGGTGTCGCACGCCTTCATCACCCCGTCGGCGCTGGGGTCGGTCGACCCGACAGGCCTGGATGGCCTGCGGGTGCTCGTCGTCGGCGGAGAAGCCTGCCCGCCGGGACTGGTCGTCCGGTGGGCGCCGGGCCGAGCGTTCCACAACGGATATGGCCCGACCGAGACCACCATCATGACGAATATCAGTGCGGCGCTGGACCCGTCGGCGGCGGTGACGGTTGGCGGGCCGATCCGCGGCGTCGGTGAGGTTGTGCTCGACGCGTGCTTGCGGCCGGTACCGGTCGGGGTTGTGGGTGAGTTGTATCTCGCGGGTCCGGGTCTGGCTCGCGGTTACCACAACCGGATGGATCTGACAGCGTCGCGGTTCGTCGCCGATCCGTTCGCAGCCCCGGGACAACGCATGTATCGGACCGGGGACCTGGTGCGCTGGCGGCGGCAACCGGAAGGGGACCTGGTCCTGGACTATGTGGGCCGCTCGGATTTCCAGGTCGAGATTCGTGGTTTCCGCATCGAGCTCGGCGAGGTCGAATCGGCTCTGGTCGCCTGCCCGGGTGTGGCCCGCGCGGTAGCGACCGTGGACCGAGGCCCGGGCACCGGCGAGCGGTTGATCGGGTACGTGGTGCCCGAGTCCGGCGCCGACCTGGACCCGGCTGCCGTCCTCGCAGTCGCGGCGCAGCGGTTGGCCCCGCATATGGTGCCCGCGACCGTGGTGATGCTGGACGAGCTGCCGATGACGAAGAACGGCAAACTCGACCGTGCCGCACTGCCAGAGCCCGAATTCCACAGGAGCGGAGCCGGATTCCGGGCACCGGTCACCGACGTGGAGTCGACGCTGGCGGGACTGTTCGCCGAGGTACTGGGTGTCGACACGGTCGGCCTCGATGATTCGTTCTTCGCTCTCGGCGGTGACAGTATTGTGTCGATCCAGCTGGTGACCTACGCCAAGGCGGCGGGTCTGGTGTTCTCCGTGCGTGATGTGTTCGAGTGTAAAACGGTCGCCGGGCTGGCCCGGATCGCCGTGCACGACAGCGCCGCGGCGACCGCCCTTCCGTCGGAATTGCCCGGCGGGGGTGTGGGTCCGATGCCGGCGACGCCGATCATGTGCTGGTTGTTCGAGCGCGGCGGATTCGACTGCTTCTGCCAGTGGGTGATGCTCACTCTGCCGACCGGCATCGACATCGCCGGAATCAGCGCCACCGTGCAAGCGGTGATCGATCACCACGACATGCTGCGGGCCCGATTGCTCCCCGACTCCGAGTATCCATCGGGTTGGGCATTGCAGGTACCCCCGGCCGGGGTATCCGCTGCCGGGCTGATCCGGCGCGCGTCGGTGGATGCGGCACCGGACAGCAGCGCGTTCGCCGCGATTGTCGACGCGGAGGCGAATGCGGCCGCCGAGCGCCTCGACCCCGGGGCGGGAGTCATGCTCCAGATGGTGTGGTTCGACTCGCCCGGACAGCCGGGGCGGCTGCTCGTCGTCGTACACCATCTGGTCACCGACGGCGTGTCGTGGCGGATCCTCGTGCCCGACCTCGCTGTGGCATGGGCCCAGGTGAGTGCCGGGCAACCGCCGCGGCTCGCGCCGGTCGGTACGTCGATGCGACGCTGGGCGCACGGCCTGGACACCGCCGCGGGGAACCTCGATGAACTCGACTGGTGGCGGTCCACGCTCAGCGCTGCTGATCCGGCGATCGGGGCCCGCCCTCTCGACCCGGTCGTGGACGTGCAGGGCACTCTCGCCACTGTCGAGGTGCGGCTACCTACCGCGGTGACCCGCTCTGTACTCACCACACTGCCTGGGGCGTTCCACGGCAACGTGGACGATGCCCTCGTCGCCGGGCTCGCGCTGGCGTTGACGCGATGGCAGCGGCGCCACGGCAACATGGTCACCGAGACACTGCTCACCCTCGAAAGCCACGGTCGCCACGACACGGTGCTCCCGGGTGCCGATCTCACCCGCACCGTCGGATGGTTCACCACCACCTACCCGGTGCGGCTCGACCTGGCCGACATCGACATCGACGACGCGTTCGCCGCTGGGGCTGCCGCCGGAGCGGTCATCAAATCGATCAAGGAACAACTCCGCCAGGTTCCCGACCACGGGATCGGCTATGGGCTGCTGCGCTACCTCAACGCCGATACCGCCCGCATTCTGGGTGCCCTGCCCGACCCGCAGGTGAGCTTCAACTATCTGGGCCGGTTCGACGCCATTCCGGAAGCGTTGCGCGACAGCGAGTGGATGCCCGCCGAAGGCGACTCCAACCGCGGCGGTGTGCAGAATCCCGACGCGGCCATAGCAGCTCTGCTGGCCGTCAACGCGGTCACCGTGGACACGCCGGACGGGCCGGCTCTGACCGCGACCTGGGACTATCCGGCCGGCCTGCTCACTTCCGCCGAGGTCACCGACCTCGCGGACCTGTGGCGCGACGCAGTGACGGCTCTCGCCGCTCACGCGTCCCGGCCTGGGGCCGGGGGCCTGACGCCCTCCGACATCGGCCTGGTCGACCTCGACCAGGCCGCGATCAACCGGCTCGAGGCCCAGCATCCGGCACTGGACGATATCTGGCCGCTCACACCGCTACAGGCGGGCCTGTTGTTCCACGCCCAGCTCGCCGCCGACGCCCACGACAGCTACATCGTGCAACTCTGTATCGAACTCGGCGGGCGCGTCGACGCGGACCGGTTACGCCGTGCGGTGCAGACGCTCGTCGCACGGCACCCGAACCTGCGGACCGCGTTCGTGCGCGACGGCGCCAGCGATCCGGTTCAGGTGGTAAATCGGCATGTCGAAGTGCCGTTCACCCAGATCGACCTGGCCGAGTGCTCCGACACCGCGGCCGCGCTCGATCGGCTCATGGACAACGACCGCCACTTCGACATGACCGCGGCGCCGCTGCTGCGACTGGCACTTGTTGCCACCGGCCCCCAGCGGTACCAGTTGGTATTGACCATTCATCACATCCTGATCGACGGTTGGTCCACGCCACTGCTGATCCGGGAACTGCTGACCCTCTACGCGACCGACAGCGACCCCACAGTGCTGCCATCAGTGCGTCCCTACCGCGACTACCTGATGTGGCTCGAGGCCCAGGATCAGGACGCGGCGGAAACCGCGTGGGCGCGGACACTCGAGGGCGTCACCGAGCCGACTCTGCTGGCGCCCGAAGCCCGCGGCCGCCGGCAGTCCGCTGCCGCGCGTGAGGTCCAGGTGCGGTTGAGCGAACACCGCACCGCGGCCCTGGTCGCCGTGGCCCACCAGCAAGAGACCACCCTCAACACCGTCGTCCAAGCCGCCTGGGCGATCGTGCTCGCGAGCGCGATCGCCCGCGAAGATGTGGTCTTCGGCACCACAGTCTCCGGGCGGCCGCCAAAGATCCCCGGTATCGAATCGATGATCGGGCTGTTCATCAACACGGTGCCCGTGCGGGTCCGGCTCGACCACCGCGAAAACCTCGCCCAGCTGCTACGGCGAATACACACCGAGCAAGGCGCGATGCTCGACCATCACCACCTCGGACTCGCCCGCATCCAACAGGTGGCCGGTCCCGCCGCGATATTCGACACCGCAACCGTGTTCGAGTCCTACCCGATCGACTCGGCCGGGCTGTCCGAAGACACCGATATCGCCGGAATGCGCGTCCTGGACGTGCACGGCCGTGACGCGGCGCACTTTCCGCTCGGCCTGATGGTCCAGCACGACACCCGGCTGCACCTGACTTTCAAATACCTGCCCGAACTGTTCACACGGCACCAGATCGACGCCATCGCCGACCGGGTGCTGCGAGTGCTCGACACCCTGGCCACACATATCGAACTCCCCCTCAACCGGCTACAGCTGCTATCGCCGGTCGAGCGAGCAGCGCTGGTACCCGTTCACGGTCCTCCTGGCGAGGCGATGTCGGTGTTGCCGCAGGTGTTGACGGCCGCGATGACGCTGGACACCGAAGCGGTGGTATGCAGCGGCACACGACTGTCCTACCGCGAACTCGATGAAACCTCGAACCGGTGGGCGCGGGTACTGATCAATGCCGGGATAGGGCCGGAATCGTTCGTGGTCGTGGCGTTGCCGCGCTCCATCGAGGCTGTGCTCGCCGTATGGGCGGTCGCCAAGACCGGCGGCGCGTTCGTTCAAATCGACCCCGCCCATCCGCACGACCGGATCACCAGCATTCTGACCGATTCCGGCGCCGCCGTCGGGCTGACCCTCGGGGCCCACCGAAACCAGCTACCGGACACCACCAGATGGCTCGTCCTCGACGACCCCTCTTTCGCCTCGGCGACAGCGTCGGCGTCCCCTGCCGCGGTCACCGACCCCGAACGAACAACCACGCTACGACCGCAGCACCCCGCTTACCTGATCTACACCTCGGGCTCCACCGGGACCCCCAAAGGGGTCGTGGTCACCCACACCGGGATAGCGAACCTGGCCGCCGACACGCGGGAACGGTTCGGCCTCACCCCGACCTCCCGAATGCTGGCGGCTGCCTCGGTGAGCTTCGACGTCTCGATCCTCGAATGGCTCGGCGCCGCCGCCGCCGGAGCCACCCTGATCCTCGCTCCACCACCGGTGGCCGCCGGCCCCGAACTGGCCGGGGTGATCAACACCGAACGCGTCACCCATGCCGCGATGACCCCGACAGTGCTTGCATCAATGCACCCCGACGGACTCGTCGACACCCTCGGCACCCTGGTCATCGGCGGCGAGACCTGCCCACCGGACCTGGCGAACCTATGGACACCGGGCCGCACAGTGATCAGCTGCTACGGGGCTACCGAAACCACGATCACGAGCTGCGCCGACGCTCCCTCGACCACGAGCACAGACAGCCCGATGGCGATCGGCAGCCCGGTACGCGGATTCACCGCCGTCGTACTCGACCGCAGACTGCGCCCCGTCCCACCCGGGGTAGTCGGCGAACTGTATCTGTCCGGACCAGGCCTGGCCCGCGGCTACCACAAGCAACCTGCAACGACAGCAGCCCGATTCATCCCCGACCCGTACGGGCCGGCCGGGACGCGCATGTATCGCACCGGCGACCTGGTCGCGTGGACCGCCGACCGAACATTGCACTACCAGGGCCGCAGCGACCGACAACTCGAGATCCAGGGCAACCGCGTCGAACCCGGGGAGATCGAGAGCGCGCTGCGCAGCTGCCCGGATATCACCCACGCAGCCGTCACAGTCCATGCCCAACCCAACGGAACCAACCAACTCATCGGCTACGTCGTACCCACCCCCCAGACCACACCCGACACCACCGCACTGATCACCCGCCTCGCACACCGACTACCCACCCACATGATCCCGTCCTCGATCATGGTGCTGGACCGGATCCCCCGCACCACCACCGGCAAACTCGACTACAAAGCCCTGCCCCCACCCGACCAGCGCCCCTCCCGCTTCCGGTCACCGTCCACGCCACTCGAGGCCACCGTCTGCGACGCCTTCGCTCAAACCCTCGACATCGATCGAGCCGGTGTCGACGACGGCTTCTTCACCCTCGGCGGCAACTCGCTGGCCGCTACCGAACTGGTGGCGCGGCTGGCGGAATCGACCGGTGTCGACGTGCCGGTTCAGTGGATCTTCACCGACCCGACGCCGCAGTTACTGGCCCACCGCATCGACACCCGCCAGCACATCATCGACGAACAAGACCCCGGCGAAGCACTCTCGGTCATGCTCCCGCTGCGCGCCGCCGGAACCGGCCCGCCACTGTTCTGCGTCCATCCAGCCATCGGATTGGCCTGGGGTTTCAGCGGACTCGTGCAGCACCTCGACCCCGAACGTCCCGTCCGAGGGCTGCAGTCCCCGGCGTTCACCGAGCCCACCGCACGGTACGAAACGCTCGACCGACTCGCCGCCCGTTACGTGCGGGAGATCCGGGCCGTCCAACCGCACGGCCCCTACCACTTGCTCGGCTACTCACTCGGCGGCACCATCGCCCACGCGATCGCCGTCCAACTCCGCAGCGACGGCGACCCTGTCGCCACCCTGGCCATGATGGACACCCGCGTCGTCACCGCCCGCAGCGTGCGCGCTCCCACACCGAGCATCGGGAACATGCTCGCCGAGTTCGGCGGCCTCGCCGTACCTCAGGACCCCGCCGACCTCACCATCGAGGCCGCAATCGAGTTGCTGCATCGCCAAGGCGGGCTCCTCACGGCCGTGACCCCCGAACATCTCGTGATCCTGCGTGAGGACTACACCCGACTGGTCGACCTCGCCTGGAACCACCGGCCGGCACTCTTCGACGGTGACCTGATCTACTTCAACGCCGCCGACCACACGGACGACGACCCCTGTCCGGCGCTCGCATGGAACGACCACATCACCGGCAATATCACCGAACACGACATTCCCACTCGGCACGAACGGATGACCGAACCCGACGCGCTCCGCGCAATTGGACTGGTCCTCACAGAGCACTTCCGATCGACCCTCACCACCTAGCCGGACCGAATCGTCGAGCAGTGCCCCGAGGCGGGGCTCCCAGCAACATCGTCGACAGAACCAGCCAACCGCGCAAACAAGGTGCAAATCATATGATCTGGCTATCATTACCCATCATGAGCGCGATGTCGGACCGAAAGGCGGTAATGCTGACTCGCGCGTGGATTCGGTGGCTGCTCATACACGGCATAATGCGGTTCTACCTGCTGTGGTCGGCGCGTCGCGGCGATCCCCTCGCGCAAATCGCCTTCGGCCAGGATCGCTTACTCGGCACGTCGCCGTTCCTCGAGGAGATCCGACAGCGGGGCCGTCTGCCCAAATTGTCGGGGACGTACGTCACCACGGACTACGATTTGTGTCGTCGCATCTTGCGAGACAATCGCTTCGGCGTGGTCACGCCCAACCATCCGATCATTCCGAAGCCGATCCGCTGGGTGTTGACCAAGACGGATCAGGAACTTCCCAACCTCTCCGAACCGCCCTCGATGCTGGTGACCGATCCGCCGGAACACACCCGGTACCGGCGTGTGGTCGGGCACGCGTTCAGACCGGGTGCGATCGCCGAATTGGAGCAAAGGGCCGTCGAAGTGACCGATGGCCTACTCGAACGCCTGGAGTCGAATCCACGACCGGACCTGATCGAGGACTTCGCCGCACAGGTGCCCGTCGCGATCATCGCCGAGATTCTCGGGCTTCCCGCCGACATGCATTCGACTCTGCTGAGGTGGGGTCTCAACAGTGCGCCGCTGATCGACCGCGCCCTGACCTGGACCACGTATCGCCACGCTACCGACGAACTGGCCGAGGTCAAGCAATATTTCGACCAGCGCATCGACGAGCTCACCGCCGAACCGGGCGATGACCTGCTCTCTGTGCTTGCGACAAGTCGTGAGCTCACCCGCCGCGAGCAGACGGCCAACGCCGCCCTGCTGCTGGACGCCGGATTCCTGACGACGGTGAACCTGCTCGGCAATGGAATCGTCCTGCTGACCAGCCATCCGGATCAGCTGAAACTGCTGAAGGCGAAGCCTGAGCTGTGGCCGGACACGATCGAGGAAATCCTGCGCTATGACTGCCCCGTGCGGATGACCGGCCGGATGGCCAACTGTGACGTCGACATCGCCGATCAGCACATCAAGCGCGGTTCTCTGGTTTTACTGTCCTTGGCGGGCGCAAACTACGACCCCGGCGTCTTCCCTGATCCCGAACGATTCGACGTGACCAGGATCAACGCCGCGGATCATCTCGCGTTCAGCGGCGGGGTGCACGGCTGCTTGGGATACCGGCTGGCCCGAATGGAAGGCGTCATCGCGCTGCGGACCCTCTTCGAGCGATATCCGGATCTGCGCTTGGACGGCCCGCCGATCCCGCGTCGCCTGATCAACCTGCACGCCTACCGCTCCATGCCCGCCAAACTCACTGCCGACTAGCTTCTGTGTCGGGCGCCCTATCGGCCAGGATGGTCTCACCGGAGCACCCCTTCCGGCACTTCGATGACGACCCGGGATAGGGCGCGGAGCATGAAGAAACCGGATCGATCACCCGAGGCGGGCCCCTTGCGGTTGCTCGGATGGAGGGCATGGTCATGCGCCCGCTACCGAGGTCTTCCGTGAGTGTCTCGGGTGGGTATTCCGTGTTGGCGGAATGCGGTCTGGATGGTGGTGTGGGCTACGCCGAGATGCTGTCCTACTTGAGTGAGGGACCATCCGAGCTGGTAGAGGTGGACGGCGGTCTCGACCTGGTCGGGGGACAGGCCGCGGCGGCGCATGGGCACATGGTGCGGTGGAGGGGCCGGTAGCGCTCGATCGGGATGGCGGAATCCAGGTCTCGCCAACGTCCGAACTTCAGGCACGAGCGTGGACCAGTAGGTCTGGCGAATGTCAGTCCTGGCGTGATGTCGAAGGTTCGTGCCCTCGGCAGGACACGCAAACCATGGGCAACCGGAAAACGCCTGGTCATAGTCGGGGACTACTTGATCTGACCTGGTTTTCGGTCCTGGCCCCCCGTAAACCCCCCGTTTTGGCTGTGTGTTTGATGGATGCCGTCTGCGGACCGCCTTGTCGCGGTTCCGATCCGCCGCGACGGACGATGTGGACGCAGTCGGCAGTGAGATCCTGTCCGGGCCGCACCGGTGGACTCGGACGCCGACCTCGAGTCGATTCGCCGCCGGTGGATCTTCAACAGTAATCAAGAGCACGATAATCGGAATGAGCGGACGTTCTATGACGGGCAACTCGCCGAGGAGCCGTCAAACGGGCGGTCGGTGACAACGGTGATGGAAATCTGGTGACAGATAGCTTGATCAACGCGGCGCTCCCACCAGTTCGGGCCTCACGAGTGGTGACAGATATGGTGGTCAGCCACACCGATGATCATTTGTGACTGGCAACCGGGGGGCTCGGGCCCATGCGCGGACCGTGGGCGGGGCATAAAACCATCGCTGTTCGTCCCCCAGCTCAGCCTGCGCGGTGGAGATGACCTTGTGTGAGACCCCGTGCGCTACCAAAGTGTCGTGGACCTGCACCCAGGTGAGGTTCCACATGCGCGCTATCGGCGAACCGCCGCGAAACACAGGGATCTGCGCCTCGGCCTGGACGTCGACGAGCCCGAGCGCCTCCAGGTGCGTGGGTAGGTTCCTGGCCCAGGCCTGGTTCGCACCCGCGGTCTCGGTCGAGCGCGCAAAGGCTCGCCAGACCTCCCCGAATGCGCCTGGCATTTCATTGAGGACGCCGAGCCCGTCGCCTTCCTCGAGCACGAGAACGCCACCTGGCGCCAGCGCCCGGACCAGTCGCTGCACAACAATGTCTCTTTGGGCAATGTGCAGCAGCACGAACCTTGTATGGACGAAATCGAATGCGCCTTCGGGGAGTTCATCGGTGACCAGGTCCATCCGGGTGACTTCGCCGCCACGGTCGGGCAGGTCCATCAGGTGACGTGGGTCAGCGTCCACCGCGAGCACTCGACCACCTGGCAATGTGGCATTGCATAGCCATCGCGCGAACGAACCGCCGCCAGCTCCGGCTTCCAGACACCGCCATCCCGCACCCACGCCCAGTCGCTGAGCAAGGGCGATGCTGTCTGGGTCGTAGGCTGCGCCGAGCAGTGCCAGGCGTTCGTCAGCGAAATCCCATTCGTTGGGGAGCGTGTAGTGCGGATTCCGTGGTGAAGAGGTTGGCGAAGACCCGGTCATGCTAAGACGCTAGGCCTGTGCGATCTGGGCTGGAGTAGGGATGACATCGTTTCATGACGCCAAGTGATCGAATACACAACGGCGTCAGCCAACGTTGCGACTTCGACTTGACGAGCTCGGCATCAGACGGCGGGTCGTCTGCGCGCCTGATGGAATATGTGCAAGCACATCCATTGGTCATGAAATACATTGGGGCAGTGAGCATTAGGGGTCACCGAAGGCCCTTGATGCCGGAATCCGGAAGTAAGGGTTCCGGTAGTACTCGCCGAGAAGCAACGGACATGGACATCACTTCAAGTGTCCCTAGAACACGCAGAGAATGCTCGCCCTGTTCCTGACCAGTCTCTTGCCCAGAATGCTCATGTCGATCGGATCGCCAGCCAACGGGTCGGCGTGAATGCACTCCGGGTGGCCTGACCCGATCTGCCCCCGCCACCTGGAGAGTAAGTGGACCTCGTCGATGTTGCCGTCAGGCAGCCTGGTCCAGTTGGCCGCACCGACGACGAACGTCTCGCAGAGCAGCAGCATCCAGGTTCTCTGCCGGAGCAGTCCGTAGTGGTCCTGTCGCAGGAACCTCCTGATGTCGGCCGTCAAGTCGGCATCCGACATCTCTGAGTGGTATTGCACCGGGGTGCAGTCGTTGCTCGGCCGACGGCTGGGCATCAGGAGCACGGGGATCGTGCCAGGTCCTGTACCGGCCACCGGGATGCCCATCAGATGGTTGAGTTCATCCACATCGACACCATCGGTGATCAGACCAGCCTCGATCATCTGCTCGACCACTTTGGTCTTGACCCCCAGCGCCTGGCCGACCAGCCGGTTGGACAGAGCTATCGACGGCGGATAAGTCCAGTCGAATGCTGACAATGCGTCTGCGGTCACGGTGGGCCTCTCAGGGTTTGCTCGTGTCTTAGTTCGCGCCGCGGTATCTGCCTGCGATGCGCACCCAGCGTTCCACGAACTCCGTTGCTTTCACCGCCGGAACCCCGGTAAGCCCGTCCGGACCCCACGTGCCGAGCCCTATTCGGCATGTTCCAACTGCACTGGTTACCAGTGGTTCGCGTGGATTGCCAGGTCACGCAGCGCTTGGTGCGGTTGATGAAAATAGCAGGGACGGTACGGGGTTCGCGGCTCCGTGCACGCATCCTCTTCGCCTGCAGGCTCTTCGCCGATCCCGACTTCGACTACTGACTTCGCCCCGTGGCAGGACGCAGAGTGGCGGGCATTGATCACGGTGCCCGCCACCTTGTCAGTGGTCGGTGGCGACTGGAAGCGTCACCACCGACAGCTGTCTACTCGCCGGACCCGTTCTTCGTCGGGCCGACGAGAAGGTAGCCGTTGCCCGGCTTCGACGTGGGGGGCAGCGGATGGGCCTGTGCACCTTCAACCTGGTGACCGGCAATGGGCACGGACAGCTCCAGCTCCACCAGTGGTGCCCCGCACACGTGCTCAGCCCGGCGGAATAGCGGTCGGCCAGGCTCGACGTGATGGGTGTGGTGGTCGGCGGCTCGACCCGCCGGGCATTTTCGCCTCTACCCGCCTAGCGACCGAGGAGGTCACGCTGTCGCAGGTTCGTGCCCTCGGCAGGACACGCAAGACATGGGCAACTGGAATCGCCTGGTCATCGTGGGTTCCTATCCGATCTGACGATCGCGGTCTGTCGGTACGGATTGGTCTCTGTTGCCCCCTTAGCTCCACCAGAAGAATAGGTTCGGCATCATGCCGGACCCACATTCTCGTCCTCCGACCGGGAACTTCTAGGATTGGGCCGAGCACCATCAGCAGCACCACGCCTCTCCGACGCGAAAGGCCGCGACCATGGGCAGCCCGGTAGCCGATACCCCGGATCGTGAGTCGGCGCCGGTCGTGGTCGGTATCGACGGGCACAGTGATTCGGTGGTGCGCTGGGCCGCCCGCGCCGCAGTGGCTCGGCGGCGTCCGCTCCGTCTGCTGTGCGCCCTCGAAATCAGCGCCGTACAGTCGATTTTCGGGCGTTTCGACCTGTTCACGCCCTCGCTGCCGGACACCGTCCGCGCGCAGGGTGCGGAGCGTCTCCAGAATGCGCGTCGATTGGTCGGCTCGATCGATCCCGACCTGGCGGTAGCGGTCGAACTCACCGAGGAAGACGCTGCCGACGCGCTCGTCGCGCGATCGGACGGCGCCCATCTCACGGTGATCGGTGCCGGGCGTGGGGGAAATCGGCTGGGTTCCACGCTGCTCGCGGTGACCGCGCACGCGGCCGGCACCGTCGTCGTGGTGCGCGGTGATGCCGACGCGCGCGCCGACCTGCCGGTCGTGGTCGGGGTGGACGGTAGCGATCTCAGCCGGGCCGCCGCGGCAGCGGCCTTCACTGAGGCCGCGCTGCGTGGCGTGCCCTTGGTCGCCGTCCACACCTGGGACGACCTGCGCTTCGAGAAGGCGGCCGCCCTGCCGGATCCGGTCGACGATGCCGAATCGCTCGCGGAATCGCACCGGCTGCTGACCGAGGTGCTCGCGCCGGGCCGGTCGGAACATCCCGCGGTCGAGGTCGAGCCGCAGGTCTATCGCTACAGCCCGGCCCATCATCTCCTCGAATGGTCCGCCGAGGCGCAGCTGGTGGTCACCGGGAGCCGGGGGCGCGGTGGTTTCCGGGGCCTGCTGCTGGGGTCGACGAGTAATGCGCTGGTCCAGCACGCGCAGTGTCCGGTCATGGTCGTCCATCGCGGGACAGAGCACTGAACGTCCTGTTCCGTTGACATCGACCGGTGTACCGAACCCCGGTTGGTGAATCATTCCCATGTCGAATTCGAGTCCTTGTGCCCGACCACCCCGATCTGGCCGGGCAGCTCGGTCGCGCCGTCGAATCCGCCGCGGCCCTGCGCCACGCCAACGACACTGCTACCGAGGAAGACTCGGAGCCGTGCCAGCTGCTTCCCTGCCGTCGCCCCGGAGCTGGAAACAGCGCAGGGCACCGCGATGCTCGATTCGCGCGTCTTCGGGCTCGTGTCGGATCCGGCGGCGCAGACGACAGTGGCCTCGCGCGAATGCTGAGCGGCGGCATCGCGCCGAGGCGGGCATCGGCCTCGGCCAGTGTGACGGCCCGTTCCGGGGAAGCGGGAGCCGTTTTTGTCACAGCCGCGCAGTAGCCTGCCGAACCAAACGATCATTCGTCTGGACGGTTTGCCTCGCCGCCTCTCAGCGATCGCCGAGCCACTCTCGGACACGACCCGTCTTTTCCACCGGTACAGCAACATTTCGATATCAGGAAGAATCTATGGACCTGCACCTGTCCGCCAGCCGCTACTTCGGCGTGCCCGTGCCCGTTCGCGTGGCCGACGCCATGGACGATCAGCTGCTCGAGTATTGGGTGGGTGATCGCGGCTCGCTCGTGGACGCCCACCTGGCGATCAACTACCCGTACTTCGGCGCGATCGACAAATCGCTGAGCGGCTTCGTCGTTCTCGACGACGAGGGAGACGATTACACGCTGTTGGATCTGCGCGGCAGCGGACGGGTGTGGTGGCAGGATCACGAAACCCGGGAACTGGAGCTGTGGTTCGACTCTTTCGACGACTGGCCGGCCTACCTGGACGAGCTCGAGCGCGCCGAGGCGAACGACGAGGACGAGCGTTCGAAGTTCGATATCCGAGACTCATTCCGTCCGTCGTCATCCGCCGCGGATACCGGGCCGACCCCGACCAGCGCGGAACTGGCGCAACGCTGCCAGTGGCTGGTATGGCTGCTGGCTCAGCCGCTGCTGCGCGACGGAAAGCCCATGCAATCCGCCGAGGAGCTGGCCTCCAGCGCCGCCGGGCACTTCGCACATCTGTGGAGCGATATCGATGCCCGGAAGGTGCTCGAGGTGGAATTGCCGCTGCTGCATCGGGATCCGCATCTGGCCATCTACTGGCTGCTGCATACCAGCCTGCTCGCACAGGACGACGAACGCGCCCGCGTACTCGACGAGATCGCCCGTGCCCAGGAGCGTCCCGAACTGCTGGACGCCTTCGTCGAGGTCTTCGGCACGCTGGGGATCGACGGCGATGTGCCGTCCGTGCCGGATTTCCGCATCCGCCGCTCGCTCCTACAGCAGTACGTCGCTTCCGATGACGAGGCGCTGGCGAGGGCCGCGCTGACGAGCCTGGAGATGGCCCCGGAGCACGAGCCGCTGGGCCGGGCGAGCTGGATCGTCCACGGGCTGAACAGCGGGACGCTCACCACCGAGGGGGTGATGGCCGCCCTGAGCCGCATGCCCGTCACGACGGGTACCGCACTGCTGCGCGCCGACGCGGATCGGCGGGCCGGGCGCGACCACAGCCCGGCCGCCGACACCCTCGTGCGTCTGCTGCCCGCCTCCACCTGCGCGTGGTCGACCCGAGTGTGGGCGCTGTCCACCGCGTTGCCGCTGGTACGCGACGGCGCCGCGCTCGCCGAGGCGGCGCGGGAGCTGCTCGCCAAGGACCCGTACAGCAGGGCGTGCCTGACCGCCCTGCGGCGGTCACACGAACTGTGCGCGGCCGAACCCGTGCTGACCCGTGCGGAGCTCGACCACCGCTGGGACCGCGCGGAGGCATCGTCGGCCTACCTGGAGCGGCTGCGCGACGCTGAGGGTGACCCCGCCGCGATCCTGGCGGATATCGACAGCGGGCTGAGCGAGGTTGTCGCACAACGCGTTCTGCTGTGCGCGGACATCGCCGAATCGCCCGCCGAGGTGATCGAGTGGGCGCTGGGCATCATTCTGGACGGTGCGCGCCCTGATCGCGCCACACTGGCCGCCACCGGTATCCAATTGCTGCCCGCCGAGACTCGCACCCGCATCGTCCAGGGGCTTCGGGTGGACTCCCCGGACAGCGTCCTCGTCCCCGTGTTCATCCGGCTGCTCGAGCACACAGTGGAGCCCGATGCCTCCGACATCCTCGGCGAGATGTACAACGACGACCTGAAGAAGGCCGTCTGCCTCGCGCTGGCCCCGGTGGCGCATCACCCGCCGATCTTCGACGAACTGCTGCGGCTGGCGGCACTGCCTGCGCCGACCAGCACGGTCGAGGCGCTGTGGGAGCAGCTGTTCGATTCGAGCGAGGAGCAGTGTGTGCTGCGGCGGGTGTCGCCGGAGCAGGCCGTGCGGGCCGCCGCCGCCATGATCGACACCGTACTGACGCATCCCGGAATCGCCGCGCGCAATGCGGCGGGCCATCAGCTGTACGGCTTCCGGCACGCGGGTGCACAGGACTACCTCATCGAGGCGCTCGACGACTACGGACGTCGCTATGCCGACTCGAACCCGGCGAACAGTCCGGTACTCAGCCATGGGCAGACGGTGGACGGTCAGCTCGAGGATGTAGTAGCCAACCTGTATTCCGCTGTGCGAAAACTGGATTCCGACATCGCGCGCGCCGCACTGATCGAACGGCTGTTCACCGAACGGCGCAGCATCTGGCGCATGGGAAACGCTCTCGGCGAGATCTTCTCGGCCGAGGTGCACCGGGATGTCATGCGGCGGTTGCGCGATCGGCGTGACGCCCGCGCCGCGGCGCACTACGCCAATGCCCTCGCCGATCACGTCGCGCAGCGGTGGCCCCAGGTGGAATTGCTGCGCGAGATCAGCGGCTGGCCCACACCCTCGGACGAGACCGAGCAGCGGGTGTTCAAGTACGCGCTGTCCACCGGCATCCTGGCGGCGCTGGAGGCGGATGACTTCGACCTTGTCCGCACCGCCTACGCGAGTAGAGAATCTATCGCCGCTGCGGCGGTCGGACCCGACAGCCTGTCCCGTGGGCGGGACTGGACCGATCCGCTCGACGCGGACGACCTGCGCACGCGGTTGGCCGAAGTGCTGTCGGGGGATGCCGATTCGGCGCGGCGCGCCCTGCTCGACAAGGGCGAGCGGGCGCGTGCGGCGGGGCGGCCGCTCACCCGAATCGGTGACGACGACCTCGGCGCCCTGGCCGGCACCAGCCTGCGGCGACGCCTGCTCGCCGACCGGGCCACGGGGGAGGTGTGGTTCCTCGATTCGGAGCGAGACGTCCACGCCTTCGACGGTTTCGGCATGGGCGACACCCCCTTTCGGGCGAACCCGATCGGCCATAACGGAATGCGGGATTTCGTCGGCGAGGTGGACGAGCAATCCGAGCGCTCGCTCCTGTGGACGGGTTCAGGCAACGAATTCGTCGAACTGGTGCGCTATCTCGATCGCATCGTGTACCGGTGGGGCGTGAACAACGGCCGCTTCGACACGGTCGGTCTCACCTTCCCCGACCATGCCGCCGCCGAAAATGCCTTCGCCCGAATGAAAGCCACCTGCGCGGCGGCGAAGTACACCGAATCCGACCCGTGGTATCTGCCCGGCCGTGGGGCGATCATGCGTACCTTCCGCAGGCCCGATGCCGCCACCGAGCGCCTGATGGCCTTCGACCAGCTCCTGTTCGCCGTGGACCCGGCCGTCGAGGCTGCCCAGGAACGCCGGGAGTTGGAGCTGTATCGCGACGGCGCGGCACTGTCCTGCCTGGAGTGGGTGACCTGGGATGGCTATCGGGTGCGTGAAGAACTGACCGTCGCCGAATGGGTCCGCGCCCGCATCCGCGATGACAATCAGGACCCCGCCTGGCATGTCGCCGCCCTCGGCGAGATCGCGGAATATCTGGCGGCACAGGGCTTCACCGCGCATTCGCCCAGTCTGGACAGGTTCGGGGTGGAGATCGGCCCGGCGGCTGCGCCGGAGGATATCGACGCCCTCGAAGCCGAACTCGGGGCACCGCTGCCCGAGAGCCTGCGCACGCTGTGGCAGCGCATCGGCCACGCCGAATGGCACTTCGGAGAGACCGGTCTACGCCTGCTCGGCCCCGCCGAGGTACGGCGGGAACAAGTCCGCATGCGCAAGCTCGGGGAGAAGTACGTAGCCACGTTGCGCGGTGAGCGCCAACACAAGTGGAGCCCCGTACTGTCTGCCATGAACGTGCTGGTGGTGGGGCTCGACGGCACGGTCGACACCGTGTTCTCCGATGTATCACCCGATTCCGACGACCGGGTCTTCGCTCACCCGGCTAAACATCCGGCCGATGCGTACTGGGAGCGGTCGTTGTCGTGGATCCTGGCGACCTCGTTCCTGAGCCAATTCTCCTATTACCTCGAACAGGCCGCGCCCGAAACAATGATGCTCTTCGGCGGCCAGCGGCGCGGCCCCCATCTCACCCGCCAGTACTTCGAGGCGACCGGGCCGCACGGCACCAAGTTCTGGGAGATCATCACCGATCCGGGCCTCGACATCGTCGCTACCCGGCACGGCAGGGAAGGCGCCGTGGGGACCGTCAGCGCCAAGCGTTACGCCGACGCGGCCAAGGCCGCCGCGCAGGCGGCGAAAGCGATTGCCGCCAAACAGAAGAGCGGCTACCGGGAGACCGCTGGCTGACGCGCGGTCACCCGAGCAGGTTGCGTGCGAAGGTGGCATAGGTGTCTGCGAGTGCGTCGATACCGATCCCGAGTTCGGGACGCCACCATTCGGCACTGCCGTTGCAGTATTGGCCACTACGCCGGAGCACGGAGCGATGGGATTCATCTGCTCGCGGCGGGCGGATGGGCGATGCCCGATATTCTCGATGCAGCCCCATGGAAATCGTGTGGCCCGGCAGACAACCCTGCCGGGCCAGACGTGTGATTGGTCAGCCGATACCCAGCTTTTCCATCGCACGGTCACGTCCCGACACGATGACGTGGGCTCCCTCCGCGCCGAACGCGAGCGCGATGGAATGTCCGATATTGCTGGTGGATCCGGTGATCAGCGCCGTCTTTCCGCGTAGCCGCTGTGCCATGGAATGCTCCTCGCGGGTGTCGAATCGGAGTGTCTGTCAGTTGGTTCCGGCACTCTGGCGCGACTTCCACGCCAGTAGCGCCGCCTGGGCGAGGAAGAAGACGCCGCCGCCGGTGGCGTAGACGGACAGCACGTGCAGCGATGGCGAGTCGCCCGCCGCCTGGGCCAGATAGGTGAGGCCGACCAGGAAGGACAGGCCGCCGGAAATCAGCGTCGGCCACTGCTTGCCGAAGACAGGGCCGCGCCGGCGCAGGCCGACGACCAGCTGCGCCGCGCCCGACACCACGGCCCAGGCCCCGAAGACGCCCAGCACTGCGCCCACACCGCCCACGGCTCCGGCGATGCCGAGCGCGACGGCGACGACCGCGCTCAGGGCACCGTTCAGCGCCGTCACCCGGCGTTCGGGGCCGTCGGGCATCTCCTGGTAGTCGATCAGCGACGACACGGCATCGATCAGCGGATAGGCGACGAGCAGCGCCACGGCCACCACGCCCAGGGTGTCGCTCACGACGGCGAAGGCGAGCGCCCACCCGATCGCCAGCACACCGCGGCCCAGCGAGAGCCGGATCAGCGACGACCGTTCCGTCGTCGAAACAGCCTGTACTGCGGTCTTGTTCATGGATTCTTCCGTTCGATCAGGATTGCGCTCGGCCCAGAAGTTCGCGTGGGCCGGGGCCGCGGCCGTGCAGTACGGCGGTTTCCGACCAGATCAGCATCGCGATCGGCCCGGTGACGAAAAGCGCTGCGATGAAAGGACGTTCGGTCATTGCGGGCTCCTGCCTGCTGTTTCGCCGCTCGCCGACGGCGCGGGTGTGGCGAGAACGAAGTCGCGCACCGCCTCGGCGAAGCGTCCGGGTTCCTCGAGATGTCCCAGGTGGCCGCTGTTCTCCAGGACCACCAGCCGCGAATCGGGAATGCGGTCGTGCAGCTCCTGCGCCCAGCGCGGCCCGCAGATCACATCGAAGCGGCCGACCACGACCAGCGCGGGCACGGTGAGCGCGGGCAGGTCAGCCCGGTCGTCGACGAGATCGGGCGCGCCGAGCGCGTCCAGCCCCGAGATGTACCCGGCGCGCAGCGCGTCCCGGACCGCTGCCCAGCGGGGTTCGTCGCCCCAGTAGTCGGCGAGGTAGGCGGGCAGGATGCCCCGGGCGACGGCGAGGGTCTGCACATCGTTCGAAATGTCCTGCATCGCACCGAAAGCGGCGAGGATGTCGGGCAGTTCGGGGCGTCCGGCGTGCGCGGTGACGAATTCGCGCAGCCGCCGCGCGGCCTCGGCACCGTGCTCGGGCCCGGTCACCGGCGCGCCCTCGTACAGGATGATTCCCGCGAGCGCGGCCGGATGGTGGATAGCGTGATAGGCGGCGACGAACGCGCCGTGCGAATGCCCGAGCAGATACACCCGCGAGACGCCGAGCCGGTCGACGACGCGGCGCAGCGCCGTGCTGTAGCGCTCGCGGGTGTAGCCGTTCGGGTGGGTGGGCAGCCGACCGGACTCGCCGGTTCCCAGCGCCTCGATGTACACCATGGTCAGGTGCTCTTCGAGTGCGGGCATGCGCAGGTATTCCCAGTGGATGCCCGGCCCGCCCGGGTGGACCAGGCAGACCGGTCCAGTGCCGTACACGTGGTACCGCTGAGTCACGCCGTCGGAGTCGAAGGCATGGGTGCCGGGTGTCAGCGTTCCGGACATCACGCGGCCCGCAGCGGTGCGGCGAAGGACTTGCGCAGCGAGGACGGGCCGACCAGCGGCAGCAGCGCCGCCAGGATCTTGCCCTTGAACGCGGTGGGCGTCCGGGTCAGTTCGACGTCGACGCGCGAGCCCTGTGCGGTGGGAGTGGCGCGGAAGACCCAGCCGCCGCCCGCGCCGAAGAGCTTGGAGTCCAGCGTGGTGACGGTGACGGTGTCGCCCGCGGGGTCCCAGTCGTAGCGGGCGCGTTCCCAGGCGGTGGCGTTGCCCTCGGTGATCTCGGCCCAGGTCTCGCCCCGGTCGTGCACCACGAAGTGCTCGGCGTCGATGGAGTTCGACCAGATCTCGGGCCGGGTGGGCCCGAAGTCGGTGAGCACGCCCACGACCTCGGCGGGAGTCAGGGTGGACAGCAGGTGGAAGCGGATCGTTGTCATGGCACAACGATCGCCGCCGGCGACCACCCGCCGAATCTGTCGGATGACGCAGGCGGTGACGTAATCGCGGGTGACTACGTCATGGTCGGCGTCAGATGACAGATGTGGCGGCCGGGCGGTGCGGCGGAAGGTGGAACCACTCCCACCTGTTCGTTCGAAAGGACCACCGACATGGTCGACATCCGACGCCCGCACCGGATCCTCGCGGCGGCCACGGCCGCCGTCGCCGCGGGCGCGCTCGCCGTCGCCTGCACCGCGAGCACCACCACCCAGGCGGGGCCGACGCTGGACGCGCCGCGCCCGACTGTGGTCCTGGTCCACGGCGCGTTCGCGGACGGCTCGAGCTGGAACGACGTCGCCGGCAAGCTCATCGCGGACCGGTATCCCGTTGTCGCGGTGGCCAATCCGCTGCGTGGTCCGGCCGTGGACGCGGCGGTCGTGCGCAGCGTGATCAGCCATATCGAGGGCCCGGTGATCCTGGTCGGGCATTCCTACGGCGGATCGGTCATCAGCGCGGCCGCCGCGGGCAACGACCAGGTGCGGTCACTGGTCTATGTGGCGGCCTTCCAGCCGGCCGTGGGGGAGACCGCGCTCGAGCTGACCGGCAAGTTCCCCGGCTCCACCCTGCCCGGCACCCTCGATCCGGTCCCGTTCACCGCCGCGGACGGCAGCGCCGGCACCGATCTGTACATCCAGCAGGCGAAGTTCCCCGCCCAATTCGCCGCCGACGTACCCGCCGAGCGTGCCGCGCTGGCCGCCGCCGCCCAGCGCCCGATCGCGCAGGCCGCGCTCGAGGAGAAGGCCACCGTGGCCGCCTGGACCGACAAGCCCAGCTGGGCCGTGGTCACCACCCAGGACCTCAATATCCCGGCCGAAGCGCAGCGGTTCATGGCCGAGCGGGCGCATTCGCGGATCACCGAGGTCGCCGCGTCGCATTCGGTGGCCGTCTCGCATCCCGATGTCGTCGCCGACGTCATCGAACAAGCCGCCGCGACCCACTGACACCGAGTACGAAAACCCTTCGAGGAGAACACCGATCATGGATATGAAACTGGAAGTCGTCGTGCTGCCCGTCGCCGACGTCGATCGCGCCAAAGCCTTCTATGTCGACCGGCTCGGCTTCCGGCTCGACGCCGATTTCCCGGTGGACGAGGGCTATCGCGTCGTGCAGGTCACCCCGCCCGGCTCGAAGTGCTCGATCATCTTCGGCACCGCAGTCGCCACGGCCGCACCGGGATCCCTGCACGGCCTGCACCTGATCGTCACCGATATCGAGCAGGCCGTCGTGGCACTGACCGGGCGAGGTATCGAGGTCGAGGGCCCGTTCCGCGACGCCACCGGCGTGTTCCACCACCCCGGCACCGAGCACCGCGTGCCGGGCGCCGACCCGCAGCGGCGTTCCTACGGTTCCTTCGCGGCGTTCGCCGACCCCGACGGCAACGGCTGGTTCCTGCAGGAAGTCACCCAGCGCGCGCCCGGCCGCTGACCGCGAAGGGGAACATCATGTCCGACAACGAAACCCGTATCTACGATGTCGTGGTGATCGGCGCGGGGCCGGTCGGCGAGAACGTCGCCGACCGAACCAGCGCCGCCGGGCTGAGCACCGTGATCGTCGAAGCCGAACTGGTCGGCGGCGAATGCTCGTACTGGGCCTGCGAACCCAGCAAGGCGCTACTGCGCCCGGCGCTGCTCTATCACGAGGCAGCCCGCTTCCCCGGCGTGGCGAGCGCGGTGACCGGCGGCCTCGACGCGGCCGCGGTGCTGAAGCATCGCGACCGCATGGCCGCCGACTGGAACGACCAGGACCAGCTCGCCTGGCTCGACTCCGTCCGGGTCGACCTGGTGCGCGGCCACGGCCGGCTCGACGGGCCGAAACAGGTGACGGTCCGCACGCCCGACGGCAGCACCGTGCGGCTCACCGCCCGGCACGCGGTCGCCCTGTGCACCGGCACCTCGGCCGCGCTGCCGCCGCTGCCCGATCTGGACGCGCTGCGGCCGTGGACGAGTCGGGAGGCCACCGCCGCGCAGACGGTGCCCGACCGGCTCGCGATCCTCGGCGCGGGGGTCGTCGCGGTCGAGATGGCCACCGCCTGGCAGGCACTCGGCGCCCGGGTGACCCTGCTCGCCCGGGAAACCCGGCTGCTGGAGCGCGTCGAGCCGTTCGCCGCCGACCTGGTCACCGAACGGCTCCGGGAGGCGGGGGTGGACCTGCGGCTGGGCACCACCGTCGCGGCGGCGCGGCGCGGCGACGACGGCGTGCACCTCACCCTCGCCGACGGCACCCGGCTGGTCGCCGACGAGCTGCTGCTGGCGACCGGGCGCGCACCGCGAACCACCGACCTCGGCGTCGACACCGTCGGCCTGACGCCGGGCCAGTGGCTGAGCACCGACGACACGCTCACCGTCACGGCGGTCGAGGGTGCGTGGCTGTACGCGGTCGGCGACGTCAATCGCCGGGCCCTGCTCACCCACCAGGGCAAGTACCAGGCCCGCATCGCCGGGGCCGTCATCGCCGCCCGGGCGCGCGGACAGGCACTGGACGCCGGACGCTGGGGCGCGCACGCCGCCACCGCTGATCTGGACGCGGTGCCGCAGGTGGTGTTCACCGACCCGGAGATCGCTTCGGTCGGCCTCACCACCGCCGACGCCGCCCGCGCCGAACGGGCGGTGCATGTGGTCGACTACGAGATCGGCCACGTCGCCGGGGCGATCCAGCACGATCCCGGGTACCGGGGCCGGGCGCGCGTTCTCATCGACCCGGATCGCGGTGTCGTCGTCGGTGCCACCTTCGCCGGTCCCGGGGTGGCTGAACTGCTGCACTCGGCGACCGTCGCGATCACCGGAGAGGTTCCCCTGGAACGGCTCTGGCATGCCGTGCCGTCGTTCCCCACCATCGGCGAGGTCTGGCTGCGGCTGCTGGAAACCTATCGCGACCAGCAGCAGCCACCGGCACGAGGAGAGGTCGCGTGATCTCCTACGACCGGCTCTATGTCGGCGGCACGTGGACCGAACCCAGCGAGCCCGCGCTCCTGGAGATCCTCTCCCCGCACGACCGCTCGGTCGTCGGCCGAGCGGCGCAGGCCCAACCCACGGACGTGGACCTGGCGGTGGCGGCGGCCGCCGCGGCCTTCGACAGCCGCGTCTGGCGCGACACCCCGCCGGCGCAGCGCATCGCCGCGCTCCGGCGCTTCGACGAACTCCGCACCGCCCAGGCCGACCGCATCGCCGCGCTCATCACCGCGGAGAACGGTTCGGCCGCCTGGTTCACCACGGCGGGCCAGACGGGGCTGACCCGGCAGGCGCACGCCTACTTCACCGCGGCCGAGGACTTCCCGTGGGAGCGCACGCTCACCCCGTCCGACCCGGCCGACCCGGTCCGTACCGTGGTCCGCCGGGAGCCGGTCGGCGTGGTCGCCGCGGTGATCCCGTGGAATTCGCCCTTCGCCGCCGCGACAGCGAAGATCCTGCCCGCTCTGCTCACCGGGAATTCGGTGGTGCTCAAGGCCGCTCCCGAGAATTCGCTGAGCATGGGAGTGCTGGCCGAGCTGATGGATCAGGTCGGGCTGCCCGACGGCGTGCTCAGCGTGCTGCCCGCCGACCGCGACACCAGCGAGTACCTGATCTCGCATCCCCGGGTGGACAAGATCGCGTTCACCGGGTCGACCGGGGCGGGCAGGCGGATCGCCGCCATCGCAGGCGAGCAGCTCAAACGTGTCAGCCTCGAGCTGGGCGGGAAATCGGCGGCGGTGATCCTGCCGGACGCCGACCTGACCGCGGTGACGGCGGGCCTGAAGTTCGGTTCACTGCTGAACAACGGTGAATCCTGTATCGCCCAGACCCGGATCCTCGCCCCGCGCAGCCGCTACGCGGAGGTGGTCGCCGCGCTCGCCGCGCTGGTGGAGTCGCTGCCGGTCGGCGATCCGAGCGATCCGCGCACCTTCATAGGACCGATGGTCCGGGGCGATCAGCAACAGCGGGTCCGCGACTACATCGAAGCAGGCATCGCCGAGGGCGCGCGGCTGGTCTGTGGCGGGCCGCAACTACCGCCCGGCCTCGGCGACGGCTTCTACGTCACACCGACGGTCTTCGCCGACGTGACACCGGCCATGCGCATCGCCCGCGAGGAGATCTTCGGCCCGGTGCTGGTGGTCATCCCCTACGACGACATCGACGACGCGATCCGCATCGCCGACGACTCCGACTACGGACTCTCCGGTGGCGTGTGGTCGGCCGACGAGGACGCCGCCCTAGCGGTCGCGCGCCGGATCCGGACGGGGACGGTCACCGTCAACGGCGCGCCGGTGGGATTCGACGGCCCGTTCGGCGGCTTCAAAGCCAGTGGGATCGGCCGCGAATTCGGGGCGGTCGGGCTGGGCCAGTACACCGAATACCAGACCATCACCTTCTGACCTACAGCACTCCGGTGCCGGGCAACAGTTGCCCGGCACCGGAGTTCTTCTGTGTAGCAGTGTCGTTCCTTCACATCCGGTCGGCGTCGACGATCGCCTGGGCGAACGGCCGCGGTGCCTCCTGCGGGACGTTGTGGCCGATACCGTCGAGAACGCGGTGGTCGTACTTCCCGGTGAACTTGCCCCGGTAGGCCTTTCCGTCCTTGGCGGCGCCGTCGAAGTCGCTGCTGATGGTGATGGCGGGGACGGCGATGGTGGGTCCGGTGGCCAGGCGCTGCTCGTAGTCGTCGTACTGCGGTTCGCCCGGCGCCAGGCTGAGCCGCCAGCGATAGTTCGAGATGACGATGTCGACGTGGTCGGGATTGTCGAAGGCGGCACCGCTGCGCTGGTAGGTGGCATCGTCGAAATCCCAGGCCGGAGAGGCATTTCGCCAGATGAGTTTGTTGAAGTCGTGGCGGTTGCGTGCGTAGCCGAGGCGGCCGCGTTCGGTGGCGAAGTAGTACTGATACCACCAGCCGAGCTCCGCCGCGGGCGGCAACGGCTGCTGCTGCGCCGCCTGCTGGGTGACGAGGTACCCGCTCACCGCGACCATCGCCTTGACCCGCTCCGGCCACAGCGCGGCGATGATGTCGACTGTCCGTGCGCCCCAGTCGAATCCGCCGAGCACCGCCGAATCGATGCGCAGCGCGTCCATGAAGTCGACGATGTCGCGCGCGATGGCGGACTGCTGACCGTTGCGCAGCGTCTGCGCGGACCGGAAGCGGGTCGGCCCGTACCCGCGCAGGAACGGGACGAGTACCCGGAATCCCGACCCGGCCAGGATCGGACCGACATCGGCGTAGCTGTAGGGGTCGTAGGGCCACCCGTGCAGCAGAATCACGGGTTGTCCCGAGGCAGGGCCGAATTCGGCGTAGGCGACGTCGAGCACACCGGCCTCTACCGTCTTGATCGGGCCCAGCGCCGTGTTTGCTCCCGCGCCTGCTCGCAGCGCCGCGCCCGGAACGGCGGGCGCGGCCGGTGCCGGGGCTTCGGTGGCGCAGGCGCCGAGGGAGGTCACGGCCAGGCCCGCGGCACCCGCCGCGAGCGCGCTACCGAAAAGTCGTCGTCGATTGATGTCCATGCCCTCGACGCTAGGGAGCGCACCGGGTCCGCCGCGTGCGTCGGATGACGTAATCGGTGTCGATCGCCGGTGCCCGGCGCCGGCTCAGACCGCCGGGTCGTCGAGGGTCGGCAGCAGTGCCGCGAGGTCACCCCGCGAACTGATCCCGAGTTTCGGGAAGATGCGGTGCAGGTGCGTGCTGACGGTCCGATGCGACAAATAGAGCCGCTGCCCGATCTCCCGGTTCGTCAGCCCCTGCGCCGCCAGCTGCGCGATGCTGAGCTCGTGCGGGGTGAGTCGTTCGCGCGCGTCCGGGTCCCGGTTCGGGCTGGATTCGCCCGCGCTGCGCAGCTCGAGCCGGGCCCGTTCGCTCCAGGCGGTGAAGCCGAGGGCATCGAAGATCTCCCTGGCCGTGCGCAGATGGGTCCTGGATTCGACCACCCGGCGCTGGCGGCGCAGCCACTCGCCGTAGGCCAGATGCAGTCTGCCGCGTTCGGCGGGCCAGCCGGTGAGGTCGGCCGCCAGTGCCTGGGCGAACCGCTCCGCGGCCGAGTCGCCGGCGAGAACCGCTCGCGCGTACCGCATTCCGATGTGCAGGGCGGGTGCGGACGTGGCCGCCGCCACCGGTTCCAGACCGCGCAGCAGGTCCGCGACGGCGGCGGTGCGGCCCGCGCGGACCGCGGCCTCGGTGAGTTCGGTCAGGAAGCACACCCACAGTGCCAGCGAATACGCCGGGTCGAGTGGATCGTGGATGCGGGCCAGATCGGTGAAGGCGTCGTCGAAACGGCCCTCGCCGAGCGCGATGATCCCGCGCGTGAGCTGCACGGTGGCCAGCACCGGGCGCACGGCGGCGGCCAGTCCGGTCCGTTCGGTGTCGGCGGCGATCGCCGCCGCCTCCGCGTAATCGCCGCGCAGCGCGGCGATTTCGGCTTGGACGCCGGTGGCGGAGGCATGCATGAAGGTCTGCCCGGTCTCCAGGGCGAAGGCCGCGGCCTCGGCCGCGATGGGCGCGGCGGCGGCGAGGTCACCGACCCTGGCCAGGCTCCACGCCTGGATGGCCAGTGCCCGCGTCAGCAGGCCCAGCCGGCCGGCGGAGCGGAAGCCGGGTGCGGCCGCGCCGGCGAAGCGGGCCGCGAGATCGAACGCGCCGACCTGGTAGGCGGCGCTGCTGAGAAAGTAGTCGACCTCCGGGTCACGCCCGGTGGTTGCTGCCAGCGCCCGCAGATGACCCAGAACCTGGTCGCCGCGCTCGAACGGCGCCACGATCGAGTCGATCGCGAGCTTGCGATGGTCGCCGTCGGGAATGCCGAAGGAGTCGGCGACGGCGAGGACCGCGCGCCGGATGTCCGGTCCCGGCTCGGACCAGAAGCACCGCATGGCCGCACCCCACAGGATCCGCAGCGCCGGATCCGGGTACCCCTCGGCGGCGACCGAGGCGGCCAGCGCGGCCAGTTCACCGATCCGCGAGGGGCTTTCGCGGATGCCGTCCTCGGGCGCGCTGAGCACCCAGCTCGCGGTGGCTTCCTGCTCGGGGGTGAGCGGCAGCGAGCGCGCGGCGTCGACCAGCCGGTCCACGATGTCACGGCGACCCGATTCGACGGCAAGTTCGGCCGCGCGCAGCAGCCGATCGGCGCGCCGGCCAGGGGCGACGCTGAGCGAGGCGGCGCGTTCCAGAGCCGCGATCGCCCCGTCCCGGTGCCTGGCGCGTTCGGCGGTCGCCTCCAGTGCCGCCGCCACGTCCTCGTCGGGGCCGGCCGCGCCCGCCGCCCGGTGCCACACCTGGCGATCCGGCGACCCGGCGAGCACGTCGGCGAGAGCCAGGTGCGCGCGGCGGCATTCCTCTGCCCGCGCTGCCGCGACCAGCGCCGAGCGGACCAGGGGATGACGGAAAGTCACTGTGCCGGAGCCGATATCGATCAGCCGCGCGGTCACTGCGGGCGCGAGGACATCCGCGTCGACGGTGGATCCGGTCAGTTGCCCGGTGGCCGCGAGTATTTCGGCGAGCACGGTGCCGTCGTCGAGCGCGGCGACCAGCAACGCCGACCTGGTGTGTTCCGGCAGTTCCGCGCCGCGCGCCGAGAAGGCGCGTTCGAGTCGTTCGGTCAACGGCAGTGCCGCCGTGGTGTCGACGAGATCGACTGCGGCCGTGGGTAGTTCGGTCAGGGCCAGCGGATTGCCGTGGGCCTCGGCGAGCACGCGGCGCCGGACCTGGGCCGATGCCCGCGGCGCGATGCGGTCGAGCAACGCGTTCGCGTCGTCGTCGGACAGTGGTCCCAGCCGCATGGTGGACAGCTCGGCTTCGCGCAGCGGTGAGCTCGCGCCGTCGCGGACGGTGGCGACCAGGACGAGGGGTTCGGCATCGATCCGCCGCGCGACGAAGGCGAGGACCTCAGCGCTGGCCGGGTCGAGCCAGTGCGCGTCCTCGGCGACGACCAGCAGCGGCCGGTCGGCCGCGACATCGGCCAGCACGGTCAGCGCGGCGAGCCCGACCAGGTGCGGGCTCGGCTCGTCGACGAGATCCGACATCCCCAGCGCGCAGGTCAGCGCCTCGCGCTGGCGGCTGGGCAACGCGTCGAAGGCCCGTCGCAGCGGATACAGCACCCGGTGCAGCCCGGCGTAGGCGAGGCCGTGCTCGGCTTCCACGCCCGTGGTCCGCAGCACCCGCAGCCCCGCGTCCGCCGCCGCCGCGACCGCCTGCTCGACGAGGGTCGACTTCCCGATTCCGGGTTCGCCCTCGATCACGACGCCGCTGTGTTCTTCGGGAGCGGCCACGAGTGCGGCCAAGTCCTTCAGCTCGCTGTCTCGTCCGATCATCGGCATCCGCGGCGCTCCTCCCGGGCCCGCGACGACACGCGGACCGATCGGTACCTTATCGAACGGGTGGTCCGGGGGTCGGGTCCGTGGCACGGTCGCCGAATCCTCACAGGTCAACGTTGCAAGGCCGCAGCCCGACAACAACTCCACCGTCACCGGATCAGCCGCCGTGATCGTCACAACTGGCCTTGCCGCGCCGCCGCCGATCCCGCCATGCACCGGGCATTCAATCGGTCGCCCAGGTCTCGACGGACGAACTCCGCGAGAGTGGCGACGAAGTGAAAGTGATCGGGGCATGTCGACTGCAACGACGGAACCTCCAGTCAGATCTCGAGCTTCGCATCATGGACGCCCTAAATCATTGCGAGCGAAAGGCGTTGGGCAATCTGTCGAGTTGACGAGGATTGATCGGTTGCCGTCGGTCAGCCAGTCAACGGTGCTACGGCACCTCGAGGTTCGTTCATGCATTAGTACACGCAAAGTGGAGTGATCTCGCTACAAAAGCGTGTTCTTGCGGCGGTCTTTTCGGATATTTGGGACATTTCGTCTGGTGTGGGGTTTCCGGATTGTTGTGGCGTGGGTGGGCTGAGCCTTCCGGATCTGGAGTTCAGTGCGTGTTGTCGGCCGGTCGGTGTGGCGAGTGCGGTGACGATTTCGAGTAGGTCGGTGTCAGACACGCCGTCTCGATGCACTGACCATGGGGCGGTGAAACCCGGGTCGGACCTGCACCGGAAATAGGTGGCCTCCACCCTTGCCATTACCATGGAGGTATTCGGTGAGCACTCGATGGATTGGATTCAACATGAAGAAGATTCTGAACTCCCTGTCCGAGGACGAGTACGTGCTGATCCGTGAAACGAAGAAGGCTCAGATCGTGGACCTCGACGAGGATGACCTGATCGCGCTGCATAGCCGTATCCGGCGTGCTCGCAACAAGTACGTCAAGCTGTACCGGAGGGCCGGCGCCACCAAAGTCGAATCCAAAGGTGCACGCGGATCCGGCAAGGCGGCGAACAAGCGCAATGCGGGCAAGGCGGAGGTGTTCGAGAATGCTCTCAGTCGAGTCAGTCGGCAGCTGGCCGCGGCGTCTCGGCACAGTGCCCTCCGGTTGAAAGAGGAACGGTTGGCACTGGCCCGCGACGATGCCCCCTCGTTCAGCGACATCGACACCGGTGACGGAAAGGTGCGGTCTTCAGGGAAGGCGCGCGTCGACACCACCCGAGAGTCGTCCGGTCGCAAGAAGTACGAAGCCTCGACCATCGCGGCTGGAGCTCGACGTCAAGCAAAAAAGGATCGACGTTAGGAAAGCGCGGGCGACCGACACCACCATCACGTTCGCGCCGGCGCGACTATTCACGCCGCCGGTATCGGGGACAAGGACGACAACGCACCGCATAGTCTGACCGTGCCGTCAGTCGAAGCTCGCACACAAACTTTCCACCGCGCCGCCACCGAATCGATCCTGACCCAGATCGCTGCGGCTGGCGAGAAGCTCTGCACGCCTGAGGATCTCGCGTCCATTGCCCCCGCAGCCTGGGATTTGTTACCGGTGTTGTTTGGTCCCCGGCTCGACGGAACGAGCCGAGGCATGAACAACGCTACTCCGCAGACATCGCGCCTGTCAGACCAAAGTTTTGGTGGCGACAGGACTGATGGAGCGCGATGCCGACATTCGCAACCGCGCCGGGATTCACAAGGATGATGCCATCAGGTCGGCGTGCCGGCACCGTTGGCGCTGACCCGGAAACGCTGCGATGCGGTGACGCGGTGGGGTTCGGGCTGAGACCAGATGTCACTGGATGAGGCACAATATGTCAGAGAATGTTGCGAACCGGCCTCATTCGACTCTCGCAACGAGAAGTGCTCGGTTGTCAGCGTTAGCCTGCGCCGATGAGCAGCGATTCCTCCGGCTCGACGCCGCAGGTCGATCGGACGCTTCCGTCGCGTAACAGCCATGATCCCGGTGGTGTCGCGGCGCTGCTCTCCGATGCCCGGACCCGGCTCACCATGTCCCCGTCCACTGATTCCCCCGTGGTGGCGCTGGGTCGATGCCACCACGCTGTCGCCGCGATCGGTGCCGCATCGCGAGTCGTCGCCGATCTCGCGATCTCGGCGCCACCTTCGTATTCGACGACCGCGCTGCAGTGCGATCTGCTGATCGACGATGTCGAGGCCGCCCTGCGGGCGGTCCTGTCGACCGATCGACCCGCGTTGGCGCACCCCAGGCTCGCCACCTCGGACCCGGTGCTGCGGTCGCGGGGCCCCAACATTCCCATGGTGCGGACACTGTTGATCCTTCTGGCCACTGAACTTCGCGTACACGCCACAGCATTGGCGGCATCTCCCGGCGTCGCGTCCGAGATCCGCCGGGCGGCCGAAGCGACCGCCGACGCGGCTGCGCTGATCACGACGGAGACGCTGTGAGGAGCCGGCTGTTCGCAGGCGCTGCCGTCGGCCCGCCACCGCCGCGGTTAGGGTCGGCCCGCTGCCGCGCTCGCCCGGTACTCGCCAGGGGTCATTTGCATGTGGCTGTGGAACGCGCGGTAGAACTGGCGGGCACTGCCGAACCCGCAGGCGCACGCGATCGCGGCGATGTCGACGGTGGGTGCGCTGCGTAGGAGCCGGCAGGCGTGATCGACACGCACCGAACGAAGCAACCCCGACGGTCCGGAAACCTGCTCGGACCCGACGAGCCGGTACAGAGTTCGTTTGGATATGTGGCAGTCGTGGGCGAGGCGCTCGATCGTCAGCTCCGGGTCACGGAAGTTGGCATGGACATAGTCGAGGACCCGGCGCCGAGCCACGACATCGGAAGCCGGGTCCAAGATGTCCCGTTCGCCCAGCGCGATCGAAATGGATTGGGCGAGAAGGTCTGCGGCGGCATCGATGACCTTCGCGGCCCGATGGTGCTCACTCGGCGCCAGCATCGCGACATCGCACAGGTAGCCCGACGTCAGGCGGGCCAGCTCATCGGTCAATACCAACGGCTCCACCATCGCGCGATCACCTACCCCGATCGATTCGGCGATGTGCTCGCGAGGGACCATGACAGTGAGGAAGGAATGCGGTGTCGGGGCATCGACATGGATCCGGTTGAGGCTGTCGATCACGATCAGCGAACCGGGCCGCAGCTCGGACCGGTCATCGCCGTACCGCAAACGCATGATGCCGTCGACGACGATGTTGGCGGTGATGTACTGCTCGGATGAGGCGCCGATGTGGTGATCTGCTCGCCACATCGTCGACGGGCTCGCGGTGATCGCCGACATCCGCACATCAGGGCGATCGATCAGGCCCGTGGCCTCACCGAAGAACTCTGTGCCCGAATACGGTTCGGTCGAGATCGGGATCAGCGCGGCGCTGATGGCCGATGCCCATGCCTCGAAGGCCTCGCTCGCCGACAGTTGCGAGGTCGAGAACTGCGGTCGGCCATCGGGAAGCTCGAGCACCACCTGATCCTGCCACGCGCACCTAGCGAGATGCTTCTCCCGCGGCTGGGTGTCGCCGGACCGATTCCACCGAGAGTGGCGACCCCGGGCGAATCACATCGGGTCAGCACGGGCCGATCACCACCACCGACCATCCCCGCCCAGCTCGCCGAGCCGCGGTGCGGCACTCACTCGCACGATCGACCAGATCGCCACCCATGGAGCATGCACATCCGTACTACCGGTCGCCCAGCTTACGACGACCGGTGCCGCTTGGTAGTGCTGCGTGCGTCAGCGATCGGATCGATTGCGGTCTCGCTCAATTCCAATGCCCCCTTGGTGTCTGGCAGTCGGGGTCGGAGGCCGTGTGGGGCAAGCAGTTCGGCGTGTTCCTGGCCAGCACCGGAGTTTCCAGGCCGGTCGTGTCCGGGAGGGTTTCGGCGGCGATGGTCGTCGTCGAAATTGCGCACTCCTTGGCTACTGATCCGTCAGCCATGTTCATCGGCGCGGGGAGCGTCGAACGAGAAGGCGGATCAGTTTAGACCCGTGAGTGTTGCGGTTGTACGTTGCAGGATTGTGCGATGGTCTCCGACTTGTTGGGCCGGGCGTGCTGGTTGTGCCAGCGGATATCGGCGCGCCGATCGCGGAGTCGTGCTCGCCGTGGCTGCGGTGGCGGTGCCGTTCAACGCGAAATGGCGACGCTGACATCGACCACGGCGACAGGACCGAATGATCTGGAGGACACGTCCGCGGCTACGGCGTACCCAGGAGTTCAGTAACGGCATTCCAAATCAGGTTTGAGTACTTGGAAACCTCGATGCGGTCCGCTCCTCGGTCGACGGCACGCTTGATCTGCCATTCGGAGAATTGTGGAGCGAACCACAACAGGCGGACGAAGTCGGCGTGGAGTCGTTCACCTTCGGGGATCTCGATCGATTGGATCAGCTCCAGGTATGCGTCTCCTAGTTCGGGGACGAATCTGCCGTCGCGTAGGTTGCCGAGGTATCCGCGTTCTGGGTCCCATGCTGTGTCGAGTGCTTCCAGGACTTCGGGTGCGTCGTATTTCATTGCCAGAATCCAATGATCGCTTCGGGCGGGACGTGTTGATAGATGAGGACTTCTCGATCTTTTCGTGCGTAGAAGTCCAATCGGCCCTTTCCTGGAATCCGCCGGATACGTCGGTGAAGCTGGCGACTCGTGACAGGTTGATGGCGACGATACCATTTACACCGTTGTACTTGGAGAACGCTGTCTCGGGTAGCTTGCTTGTGGAGATCCACGGTGAATCCTGTTTACCGGCAACGTGACTCAGAGGTGTGACACCCAGGGCGTCGGGGTCGCGGGCGAAAGCCCGAGTGCCGGGTATTCGCCGGGAGACAGTGCTCGGAAGACGATCCCTGGTGCGGGAGGTTCGTCTGCCATGGAGCAGTCGGGGATATCGGCGTGTCAGACCGAGTGGGTCGATCCATCGGGTCGGGTTGTCGGGGTAGGCGTGTGGGTTCGGCGATGGTCCATCTGCTGAACCTGATGGAGGACAGGGAGCTGTACACGATCGTCGAACAGCTGCCGGTGATCGACGAGCACTATGGTGCACGGCTGGTCGGATGCTTGCCGATCATAGTCGGCTCGCAGCTTCCCGCCATGCTCTCGGCGATGCCGCAGGACCTTCCAGGCGAAGTTCAGCACCAGATCGAGCGTCTTCTCGATCGCAAACCCGGCGTCAACTCGGGATGGCCAGATTTGATGCGGTCGCTGGCTACGGGCACAGCGACGACCTGATGACGTGGGTGGGTGGGCAGCAGCGCTCGGGCGGCAGCCGCCCGGGTAAACACAGTGGTACCAGTGGGCGTACCCAATGGCAAGCAGGCCTTGTCGCCCGAGCGGTCGAGCCGAGCCGGCGGTAGGCCAGGGGACTTCCCAGTGGGCGGGACTCTATCGGTCAATTGTCCAATTTGCCAGGTGCTGGGGCCGCGCGGCAACTACGGTCCCGCGCATGTCTCGCACTCACCGCATACTCGCGGCCGCCGCCCTGGCCGCTGTCCCACTCGCCGCAGCAGCACCGGCCCCGGCGACTCCGGTCGTGAACAAGGTCGTGGTCATCGGTATCGATGGCACCCTGTGGAGTGAGGTGTCGGCGGCCGATGCCCCGAACCTCGACCGCCTGGCCGCGGAGGGCACCCTGGCACGCACCTCCATCGCCCCGCACACCACCATGTCGTGCGTCTCGTGGGCAACCGCACTGACCGGCGTGTGGGACAACAAACACGGAATTCAGGACAATGGATCCACCTGCAACGCAGGACCTTTCGCGCAGTACCCGACGGTGTTCACGCAGGTGGAGCGGGAGCGTCCGTCGTTGTCGACGGCCTCCATCGGGACCTGGGACAAGATCGGCATGATCGCGCGCACCGGCAGCCCGCAGGCCGACCGGGTGACCGTCACGCAGATCGATCCCACCGGTGCGGGCGTCTGTGAGACCACCGCCGATGCCAACGCCACCGCGGAGGTCGTCTCGGCCATCACCGACGACGGGACCGATCTGGTGTTCACGCACCTCGATCAGGTCGACATTGTGGGACACACGCTGCGCGGAATCTGGCCGCAGGCGTATCGCGATGCCATCACCCGCGCGGACGGCCTGGTCGGAAAGATCACTGCCGCGGTGGACGCGCGGGCGGCTTCGCATTCGAACGAGCGGTGGACGATTCTGGTCACCACCGACCACGGGCACAAGCCGGATGGTGGCCATGGTGGGCAGAGCGCCTACGAGACAGCCAGTTTCGTGATCGCGCGCGGAGCGGGGTTCGCAGCGGGAACGCAGAACAACGGGTACACCCTCGCCGACATCACACCGACCGTTCTGGACCTGCTCGACATCTCGGCTCCCGCGAATCTCGACGGCGAGTCGATGTTGACCGGCGGCTCGGGCAACCCGGCAGCACCGGTACCGAATACGCCACCGGTCGACTCAGGGATCACCGGTTCGTCGTCTGGTTCGGCGCAGGCGGCCATGGTGGCGAATCCGTTGTGCCTCCTGGGCAGTGGATCGGCGAGCGGTTCGTCCGACAGATGATGCGTTGATGCGGTCGAGATAGCCGGCGTGGCCGAAGGCTACTCACATTCCGACCTGTACAACCGTCCCGAGCCGGTGAAGATCGCCCTCGATAGGGTGGCCCGGAGAGGAATCGCCGGGTTCGTTCGGCGAGTCCGACGGTGTGAATGAGTCGGCGCGCGCCCGACGGCCGCGGCGTTTCGTTGGCTGCCTGATCAGGCAGGTGTCGGAGGCGGCGGATACTGTGGTCAAGGGGCCTCGTTGAGAAAGTGTCCCATTCACCGCTCACCGTGACTTCTCTGGAGATCGAGGTGTGTGCGAGCATTCCGCGGTGGCTGGTGGAACCGATAATTGGCCGGTCGTCGACCTGCCTGACCTCCTCGACGTGCTCGATCTCGCCGAGGTCGCGCCCGGACGATTCCGGGCGAGGAACGTGACTTCGACGCTGCCGACGACGTTGGGCAGTCAGACGTTGGCGCAGGCGGTGGTCGCGGCCGAGCGCACGGTGCCGCACATGGCGGTGCAGTCGCTGCACGGTGTGTTCCCGCGCGGTGGGTACGCCGATCGTGAGGTCGACGTGGACGTCGAGGTCGTCCAGTCGGGGCGGTCGCTGGCCACCGTGCAGGTGTCGTTCCGGCAGGATGGGCGCGAGCACGCCCGGGTGCTGGCCATGCTCAGCGTCGACGAGCCGGACTTCCTCGCACACCATGCTGTACTGCCGCCCGAGGTGCCGGGTCCGGAGGAGTGCGCCGACCTGCCTTGTGCCCTGCTGCCGTGGGAGGTCCGGACACCGGGTGGGGCGGACGCGCTGGCGCTCGACCTCGCGGGGCCGCCGTCGCTGGATGTGTGGATGCGCTGCGACAAGGCTCCCGATCTGCCGTTGTTTTCGCGGGCGCTGTTGGCCCATGGCAGTGAGGGTTTCCTGGGCCCGGTCGCCACGCGTCCCTACCCGCAGGCCGAGATCGCGCGCCGCGGTGGCCGGGGGCAGTCGGCCATGCTCACCCAGACCATCACCTTCCATCGGCCGTTCACCGTGCACGACTGGCTGCTGCTGCGCTGCGAGAGCCCGTTTGCGGGCGCGGGCCGCATGTACGCGCGGATTCAGATATTCACGCGCGCTGGAGAATTGGTGGCTTCGGTAGATGCGCAGGGCCTGATGCGCGCGCACGGATAGTCCTCGAGAACCCACGGCTGAGCGTTCCAGGGCCGACGCTGCCCGGATAACAGCACATTATCCGGGCAGCCGAACTCGTCGGAGAGTGCGGTCCGCGTGGTCGGCGGCTGCCAACGTAGCGCGTTCGACGAAGGACACAATCTGTGGATTCGGAGTGGTGGGGCGGTGGGTCACGTGACGCGCAACCCACCGGCCCACCGCCTCAGCCGACCGCCGAAATGACTGCGGTGTCGCTGATTTCGAGCAAGCGACGACGCGCCTTCGGATCGTCGGCTTGTGAATGTGGCCGGCTCTGCCTGGTGCCGTTGAAATACCGGCCTGTCATCTGTGACAGGCCGGGATCGCAGATCAGCCGGAGGGTCGCCGCCGCGCCCTCGGCGACGGTGCTGATCGGGGTGGCGCCCGATTCCAGCACCATGGTCGTGGCCATGAGGGTGGCCGGGTGCACGGCGTTGACGGTAACGCCGGTTCCGTCGAGTTCCTCGGCGTACTCGATGGTTGCCATGATCATCGCCAGCTTGGCGCGGCAGTAGGCGGTGTACACGTTGTAGTCGTGCTGGGGGGTCGGATCGTCGAGGTCGATTTCGCGCTGCCCGGCCGAGGCTACGTTCACCACCCGCGCCGGAGCCGAGGCTCGCAGCAGCGGAAGCAAGCGCCGCGTCAGCCGATACGGGGCCAGATGGTTGACCGCCCACAGTAATTCGTTGCCGTCGGTGCTGAGTTCGCGTTTCCCGTCCGGCCCGCCGCCGGTGCCGGCGTTGTTCACCAGCACATCCAATCGTGGAGTGTGGGCGATGATCTCGTCCGCCAGCCGGTCCACCTCCGCGAGTCGTGACAGGTCGGCCAGAATGATCCGCGGGGCGTGTCCGCTCGCGGCTGTTATCTCGGCGGCGACCGCTGCGGCCCGATCGCGGTTGCGGCCATGCAGGATCAGCCGGGCACCCGCAGCGCCGAGGCGTACCGCTAGTTCGCGGCCGAGTCCGTCGGTTGCGCCCGTGATCAGCACAGTGCGATCGACCATGCGATCGATGTCGTTGTCGCTCACAGTCTTTCCTCGAGTTCTGTATTCCCGTCCTCGGCCCGGATGGTGACCGAAGTGGCGGTCAGGTCGAGCGCGACGTGCGTGCCGAGGGGCGTGTGCACGACGCGCGGCTCTCCGGTGGCCGGCACCGGAATGCCGTTCACGATGACCTGGACCCAGCGGGCGATGGCGTCGCCGTCGCGCCGCGAGTGACGAATGATCTCGACTTCGCAGGGGATCGTCCCAGTTGCCGGAAGCCGTGCAGGCGACGGATCCGCGTCGGTGGCCGGACCGGCACTTCGAACGGAATTCACTGCGGTGTCTCCGCCGTGACGACGAGTGTCGCCCGGCCCAGGATGTGGCCGGCGATAGTGAACCCGAGCAGAGCCGGAGTGGAGTCGGAGGCGATGCCGATGTCGTCGACATCAAGGGCGTGCACGGTGACGAAATAGCGGTGCTCACCGTGCCCCGCCGGCGGTGCCGCACCGATGTAGCGAGGTAGACGCGCGTCGTTCGGCAACTGGAAGGAGCCGACCGGCAAACCGCTACCCGCGTCGTCTCCGGCACCCTCGGGAAGGGTCGTGGTCGTGGCCGGGATGTTGGCGACAGCCCAGTGCCAGAAACCGGAGCCGGTGGGAGCGTCCGGGTCGTACACGGTCACGGCGTAGCTCTTGGTGGCCGTGGGTGCGCCACTCCAACTCAGCTGCGGGGAAACGTCTCTGCCGCCGGGGGCGCCGGAGGACCACTGGGCGGGTGGCCAGGCGGCGCCGTCGCTCACCGTGGTGCTGGTGACCGTGAATGCGGCTGCCTCGGGGAGGCGGGCGAAGGGATTGTTTGCGCTCATCGTGTCGCGGCTTTCTCATCGTGTCGGGTAGGCGCAATCGACGATAGCGGAAATAATCGATGATTTGTCAAATCGTCTATGATCGGACCATGACTCGGACCGCCCACACCCCGACCTCGCCGGCGAAGCAGATGCTTTCCGAGCAGGTCTACGCGCACTTGCGGAACGCGATCATGCGCGGCGAGTTCGCACCCGGTGATGCGCTCAAACCGCAGGATCTATCCAGGCAACGCGGGGTGAGTCTGGCCGTGGTGCGTGAGGCGCTGGTGCGGCTGGTCGGTGAGGGCTTGGCCGAACGGCTGACCAATCGCGGCTTCGCGGTCCCAGCCTTTTCCGATCACCGCTGGCAGCAGATCGGCGAGGCCCGCCGGGCCATCGAGCCGGTCCTGCTACGCATGTCGATCGAACGTGGTGACCTCAACTGGGAGGGCGACGTCCGAGCTGCCTACCACCGGTTGGCGCGCACACCGGCATTCACTCCGGAGGACGGCGAGTACTACAGCGAGGCATGGGCCGAGGCTCATCGGGTGTTTCATCGCGCCCTGTTGGAAGGGTGCGGCAACCCGGTGCTGCTGGAAACTTTCGACCGGATGTGGGTCGCGAGCGAGCTGGCCCGCCGCTGGGCACACCGTAACCCGGAGCGAGATGGAGTTGACGAGCATCGCCGATTGGAGGAGGCGACGCTCGCCCGTGACTCCGACACAGCTGTCGACATCCTGACTCGACACCTCACCCTGACGACAGCCGCACTGGCAGAGCAAGAAAACTGACACGTCCGACAGTCCGGCGCTGCGGCTCGACGCCAATCGAGCTGACGTTCGCTACTTCGCGTCCGGCGGGCTAAGGGAGCGGCAGGCAGGAGCTTCCGGTATTCACACCTCGCCCGCCGACTTCGACCGTCACGTACTGCGCGGAGGTGACCTGCCCGGGCTTGAACTGCTGGGCGACGACATTGTGGCGACCGGAGTACACAGGCGTCCACTCGAAGGTCGCGGTGCCGTTCTCCGGATGATAAACGGCGACCCCGAGCCTCTCGCCATTCCCCGGGACCTGACCACCACTGATGCTGATGGTCACCTCACCCGCCTCGGAAACCGGCGCGTCGACACCGACCGTCACCGTATAGGAGCACCCGGTACGCAGGCCTTCGGTCGGCTGTTCCACACTCACTCCGGTGATTGCGGCGGTCGCGTTCGGCGCGGCCATGATCATGGTCGGCAACGCACCGAGCACCACAGCAAGGCCGAATCGGCGTGCACGGACGTTCATCGGGGTTCCTCTCGTTTGACTACCCCACAGCCTATGAAGGCCGGCACCCGTCGCGCTTGGACGACTATGCCAGATGAATCGAACTTCCCTGCCACGCCCGAATCAGCATTCAGACCACGATACTTCGACGTGCGTCGGCGAGGTTGGCAATCAGCTCCGGTTTCACTCGTCCCGGGGGAGTCGTGGGTCCGCGTCGGGTGAGAGCCGTTCGCTGCCGGGAGCGTCGATCGGCTCCGGGCGAGTTCCGAACAAGATGCGGACGGCTCGCAGGTACTGGTCCTCGGGTGAAAGCGGTTCGCTACCGGGAGGGCAGATCGGCTCCGGGCGATCGCCGGACAAGTAGTCGCGGAAGGCTCGCAGGTATTCGTCCAGGTCGCGTTGATCGGCGAACCTGGTTTCGGTCGGATCGAACCATTCGTCCGGTGTCGGGTGCCACGCGATCATGTAGTCGAGGGCTTCGCGCAGCATGTGCCCATAGGTCGGATCCTTGGCGCAGGCGGCGCGCAGCGCTGGGGCGCTGTGCCGGATTCCGCGGCTGTGCTCGGCGCTGTGCATGGTCACCAGCGGCCACCGCAGGCCGTCGATATGCGGAATTTCGTCCCACCACGTGGTCTTCGTGCGCAGGGTCTCACCTGCCCGCACGTGGCGTGATTCGGTGACAGGTGCCGGGTAGTCGGAGGGCGCGCCTCGTCTGTCGATGCTGCGGGTCGGCCCGGTTTCAAGGTTCACGGGTGGGTACCACACTCCGCGCCACACCGAGACTCCGAGACAGCGATTCACCGGCAGTGGCTCGGCCAGTGAGATGTCGACCGTAATTCGGCGCACGGGTGGCAACGGTCCGTCGAGGACCAGATCCGCCAGCATCGACAAGCAATCCGGTACGTCGAACCCAGTTACGCCGACGCCCTCCCAGAACCGTGCGTCGGAGCACTCCTGTCGGTCGAATTCGATCCAGTACCGCCGCGGCGCGGTCATCCGCGATTTCCTTCCTTCGGCATCGATGTCGGGTCAGGTTGGGGGAGTACGCTTTCGCCCGGATGAAGACCTGGAAGATGGGCTGCTTGATCACAACTCGATCGATCCCGCGGAATCAGCGTGTCCAGCGAAGGACGTCGAGCGCCGCGCCCACCGCGATCGTGTTGCTCGCCAACGGTCGGGGCAGTAGCTCTTCAGCACGGGCCAGGCGGCGTACCACCGTGCTGCGGTGGGCGTAGAGCCGTTCGGCGGTCCGGGTGATGTTGCACTGCTCCTCGAGGTAGATGGTGAGAGTGTCGATCACCTCTGGTTCCGTGCCGGCGAGTGCACCGAGAGTGTCGGCGACGAACTCGTCGGCCCTGATCGGGTCGGAGGTCAGCACTGCCACGAGCTGAACGTCCTGGTGGCGAGCGACGCGTCGGTGAGAAGTCAGACGGGCCAACATGCGCTGAGTCTCCAGAGCGTCGAGGTGGCTACTCCGGAATCCATCGAGGTTGCTACCCGGTCGTCCGATGGCAATCTGCACGTCGGGCGCGGCGTCGAGGCCACGCACCACAGGTTCCAGTTCGGGTGCCGTGTCGACGGGCAGCCACAACCACAGCGCCGCGGCGCTGGCTACGACCGTGAGCCGGTGACCGGCGCCGCCGACCCGCACGAGCAATTCCGCGGCAGCTTCGAGCTGATCGCTGACTGTGGGCGATCTGGCCCAGAGGACAGCGGCCGTGTGGGGACCGGTCAATCTATAACCCAGTCGGCTCTCGGCGTTCGCAAGCCGGATGGGTGCCCCTTCGAGCAGCAGCGACACCGTTGCGCGGCGTTCGGCGTTGGTTCCCTGGACCAAGTCCGCATGTTCGGCCTTCATCTGGACGGTGACCGCGGCGATCGTGTCCTCGATGAAGGTCGAAATCGACAGCGAGGCGAGTTCCAGTAACTCGCGTAGCTGCCGGGGATCGTCGGTCAGCCCGAAGCAGACCTCCATACATCGGTTCCACACCACGCTGTAGGTCGTGCGGTACGCGTCGAGCGACGTCTCGTCGAGCCCGCGACGCACCAGGTCTCTTGCCGAAGACAGCACCTCTGGACCGACGTTCGGCGGTACCCTGCGCCCGGGATTCTGCACATTGGACCAGGCCCAATGCGTGATATTGGCCAGATTCGCCCGTCGGACCGAGTCCGCAAGTACTGGGTCCTCGGCGATGCGCTGCATCCGCTGCCCTGACAGCGCCGCCTCGTGGAGATCGTGGAGCCAGTCCGCCGGCGGGTTGAGTGTTATCTCGGCGGCCTGCCGGATCAAGTCGACGAGTTCGGGCCCCGGCTCGGGCCAGCTCGAGTCGCGTGCGTCATTTTGAACCACAAGTTCAGAATCCTGCGTCGATATGATGTAGCGCAAGTGTGTCTTGGTACCCGAACCTTGAATTCAGCCTCCGCGCAGTCCGTGGATGGCGGAGTCCAACGAAGGAGCCGCAATGACACCCACGCAGACCTCGGATCCGTCGACTGCAGGCGACACCCGCGCCGATCATGTCGACGTCCTGATCATCGGCGCCGGGATCTCCGGCATCGGCGCGGGCCGATACCTGCGAACCTTGCTGCCGCACAAGAGCTTCACCATCCTCGAAGCCCGCGGCAGCCTCGGCGGCACCTGGGATCTGTTCCGCTACCCCGGCATCCGCTCGGACTCCGACCTGCACACCTTCGGCTACGAGTTCAAACCCTGGACCGACGAACAATCCATTGCCGACGGCGAACGCATCCTGGACTACCTGCGCGAAACCGCCACCGAGAACGGGCTCGACGACAACATCCGCTACCACCACAAGGTCGTCGGTGGTTCGTGGTCGTCGGCGGAGGTCCGCTGGACCTTGCAGGTCGAACGCACCGACACCGGCGAGCGCCTCGAGCTGACCGCGGATTGGATCTTCTCTGCCGCGGGCTACTACCGCTACGACGAAGGGTTCACCCCCGAGTTCACCGGTCGTGACCGGTTCCAGGGCACCATCGTGCACCCGCAGCAGTGGCCCGAGGACCTCGATTACGCGGACAAGCGCGTCGTGGTGATCGGCAGTGGCGCGACGGCGGTGACCCTGGTGCCCGCGATGGCGGAGACCGCGGCGCACGTGACGATGCTGCAGCGCACCCCGACCTACATCCTGCCGGTGCCGAAGAAGGATCCGATCGCGAACGCGATGAAGCGCCTGTTCGGCGACGAACGCGGCTACGCCTGGACCCGGCGCAAGAACATCGCCCAGCAGAAACTCGTCTGGAGCCTGTCGCAGAAGTACCCGCAGCTGATGCGGCGAGTCATCCGGTGGACCAACGCGAAGCAACTGCCAGAGGGCTATCCGGTCGACGAGCACTTCAATCCGCCGTACAACCCGTGGGAGCAGCGGCTGTGCACCGTGCCCGACGGTGACCTGTTCAAGACCATCAGGCACGGCGGGGCGTCGGTGGTCACCGATCGCATCGACACCTTCACCGAGAACGGCATCCTGCTGGTCTCGGGCCGCGAACTCGACGCGGACATCATCGTCACCGCGACCGGCCTGAACGTGCAGGCGTTCGGCGGCATCCCGGTGACGGTCGACGGCCGCGCGGTCGACGCGTCGGACACGGTGGCCTACAAAGGCCTGATGCTCTCGGGTGTACCGAATCTCGCGTACGCCATCGGCTACACGAACTCTTCGTGGACGTTGAAGATCGGCCTGCTCTGTGAGCACTTCTGCCGCCTGCTGGCCCACATGGACGACAACGGCTACGACATCGCCCGCGCCGAGGTCGCCGACACGTCGATGCCGACCCGGCCGTTCCTCGACTTCGCCGCGGGCTACATCCAGCGCGCCGTCGATCAGCTGCCCAGTCAGGGCGACCGGATGCCGTGGCGGACGTCGATGAACTACCAGGACGATGTGAAACTCCTGCGCGAGGCCGCCGTCCTCGACCCCGAACTGCACTTCGAGACCGCGGTCGCCGCGGGCCGGGCCGAGCACGCCGCATCGGTGTCCGCATGAGCGCGGACGACACCGGCGCAGCATCGGAACAGGTGGTGACGCTGCCGCACGGATCGCGTATCTGCTATCGGCTGGACGGACCCGCCGACGGCGAGCCGCTCGTGCTCATCGCCGGCTTGAGCCTGGACCTGCGATCCTGGCCCGAACCGATGGTCGACCGGCTCGTCGACGCCGGGTTCCGGGTCGTGCGGCTCGACAACCGGGATGTCGGGCGCTCGAGCGCCGGAAACGGGAAGCCGCCGGGCAATGCGCGGATCCTGTTCAAACGCCCACGCCAGGACGCCTACACGCTGGCCGACATGGCCGACGACGTCCTCGCGCTGCTCGACCATCTAGAGATCGGCGCAGCGCATCTGGTCGGTATGTCGATGGGCGGGATGATCGCCCAGACGTTGGCCGCCCGGCACCCGGCGCGCGTGGTGACACTCACGTCGATCTTCTCCACGACGGGAAACGTGAAGGTCGGTCAGCCTGCGCTGTCGACGTGGGTACGCATGGCGCGGCGCCCACCGCGCACGGTCGACGAGGCTGTCGCGGCGCACCTGACGATGCTGCGGCACATCGGCTCGACTGTCTTCGCACCTGACGAGGCGGTCGAACGCAATCTGGCGGCAGTGGCGTGGATTCGCGGAGCAGGACCTCGTGCGCAGGCGGGAATCGCCCGGCAGATCGGCGCGATCCAGGCCTCCGGTGACCGGAGCGCCGAGATCAGCGCGATCCTCGCCCCGACCCTGGTCATCCACGGCGACACCGACCCGATGGTCCATCCCAGCGGCGGTCGGGCCACAGCGGCCGCCGTCCCCGGGGCCCGTCACATCGAAATCCCCGGAATGCGACATCATCTCGCACCCGGTGTCTTGGACCGCCTGGCGCGGCTCATCACCGACCACGCGCGCGTCACCCGATCAGCAGGAGACCCCGTATGAGCACCTTCAAGGGCAAAGTCGCCGTCGTCACCGGCGCGGGTTCCGGGATCGGCCGCGCCCTGGCACTCGAGCTCGCGCGCCGCGGCGCACTGCTCGCCGTGTCCGACGTCGACGACCGGGGCCTGGCAGAGACCCACGACCAGATCGCCGCACTCGGCACCGAGGTCCATTCTGCGACCGTCGACATGGCGGACCGCGACGCGGTAATCGCCTACGCCGACGACATGGTCGAGTGGTTCGGTGCCGTCCACCAGATCTACAACAACGCCGGGATCGCCGGCCACTCGACCACCGTGCTCGACAGCGACTGGGCGAACTACGAGAAGGTGATCGCGGTCAGTCTCTTCGGGGTCATCCACGGCACCAAAGCCTTTCTCCCTCACCTCATCGCCTCCGGCGACGGGCATGTCGTCAACATCTCCAGCCTCAACGGCTACCTGGCTCAACCGACGCTGTCCGCGTACTGTGCCAGCAAGTTCGGGGTCCGCGGCTTCACCGAGGCGCTGCGCACCGAAATGCTCGCGGCCCGACTCCCCGTCCGGGTGACCACGGTTCATCCCGGCGGGGTGAAGACCGATATAGCTACCAACGGTGTCGCCGCCGCACTCGCCGACGGCGCGGAGGTGACCACCGCCCAGCGCAAGCGGGCCGACTTCTACAACGAGAAGCTGCTGCGCATGGATGCCGCCGAAGCCGCGACCATCATCCTCGACGGCGTTGCCGCCGGCTCGCCCCGGATCCGGGTCGGCCGCGACGCCGCCTTCCTAGACGGAGCCGTCCGCCTCTTTCCGGAGCTGTACCCGAAAGTCGTGGCCCAGTTCGACCGTCGCGTCCTCGGCGGATGAAACCGCCCACCCGAATCACCGGAGAACTCCTGGCGTCCTCGTCGTGAACCTGCATCACCGAGCCGAACCCGACTGGTTGAACGCCAGGACGCTACGGATCTTGAAGGCTGTCTGCAGCTCACCGAGAACTAGTTGTTGCGTCGGCGAAGTACCGGACGGCGCCGTTGGCTGTGACCCGAACGCGCCAACCGCCGACGCGACAGTATCCGGCGGCAGCCAGCGTCCGGTCGAGCCCGTCGAGATCGGCTGATGTGCCCGGTTCCAGCCGCAGTGACCTCGACCAGATTGCCGTGGTACGGGCGCAAACGGCGCCATCGGAAGCATGACCGCAATAGAACTCGCTGCTGTAGACATCGACCGCAGCGTCGCCGGCGTCGAGCCTCGCAATCACAAACAGGCCGTTTGTCTCTGTCGCTGTGGTAGGACGCAGGCGATGCCGGAGAACTACACCGTCGCGGTCAATTCCGCGATCGCGTGGATTGCGAGGGGACACGCCGGTTTGCTCGGCCATGCCAGCGGTTTCCGGGAGCAGTCGGTCGACACCGCTGAGAGGCAGGATCGAGACGGTGTATGGCAGTCGCTCTCTCGTCGGCAGTAGGTCGGGGGTGACGGACTCGGATGCGCGTTGAAACAAATTGGGCGGCTTCGAATTTGTCACCTGAGAACCTCACATCGATGGGGCGGACTCTCTTACGGGCCCCGATCCCACCATCGCGATTTTCAGGCACCTAGGGTACGAAGTCACTTCAAATCGGGACCTTGGTCGGGAACTGCTCGGTTCGTTGGCCGAGCATTCTGCGCGCAAGACATGCTGAGCCGACTAGAGAGCCACACTCATCACTTGGCGTGTCGTGCAATTTTGGCACCAGCCATGCCTGATGGCCGCTTTCGAGCTGCGCTGAAAGTTGGTCAAGATTCCTGCACCGAGTCTCATCACGGGCGAGTACCGCTTCGTCGGCTTTCAGGCCCCACGGCCCTTGTGCGGCTTGCTTGGAAGTCCCAGCCGCGAAACCGATGTGGTGGTCGACACCGGCGCGGGGACCCATGGATCGCGAGTGCGCTGCTGGTGGCCGTGTTGACCAGCCATAGGTGTGTCGCCCCGAGGCTTGTGGAGAACTTCCACCATTGTGCTACGCCACTAGGCGAACCGGGTTGTGAGCTCGGCCGCGATCTCATAGTGGCGCACGAGGAACGAGCGTTCGTCGAGCTTCTTGCGCCGCAGCCAGCCAGTCACCTCGGCGTTGCACTTGCTGGCGTTGCACGACCCGCACGCGGGCACGACGTTGCCGAGTGTGTAGCGGCCGCCGCGCGAGATGGCCTGCACGCAGTCCTTCTGCAGCGAGGTGGCGGGGGAGCCGCAGTAAGCGCACCCGCCCCAGGACGTCTTGAGCGCGTCCCACTGTGCGTCGGTGAGGTCGTGGGTGACCTGCGCCATCCGCTTCTTGCGCTTGCGTGCGGCGCGAACCTGTTTGCTACCGCCAGTCGGCACGAGGTGAGAATACGCGACGGCTGGCCCGCGATGCTTCGGCGGCACAACCGTTTCGCGAGGCGGCACGCCAAAGGCTACGAAACGACCTGGGAGCTCAGGTAGCTCAGGAGAATGTGGACGTCGTCGCCGTAGTCGATGTGGGCGGCGGAGGCATAGAAGTTGGCCATGTCCACGCCTTGACGGCCCAGTTGGACGAGCTCATCGACGGTGGCGGGGTCGGCGATGCTGAGCAGGGTTCGGGTGGTTGCGTGGAGGTCGGCTCGGATGCCGGCGGCGACGGGGCCGAGCACGGAGCCGGTGAGATCGGCGCCGGCGGCGGCCAAGGTCGCCAGGTCGGCGGCGGCGGCGATGGGGTCGTTGCGATCGAGGGATTCGACCGCACGCCAGAGGATTTCCTGAATGTGGCCGACCCTGTCGGCGATGCTCAGAAAATCGATGTGCAGGAGGGCGTCGGCGATGACGCTGACGCCTGCGGTCCGACCAGAGGGGTCGACGGCGGCGGCTGCGCGGATGACCTGGGCGACCAGGACTCGGTCTACACCCGCGGCGGCCTGGACCAACGGGGCCAGGGCAACGTTCAGGGCACGCGCGGTCCGGTGCGCACCACGAATGTCACCCGCCGCGATGAACTCCGGAAGGCGGGTGAGGTTGTCGAGAATGGTAGGCAGGTTCGCCGCGGTGGCGGTCCAGCCGGCACCCATGGTGACGGCTTGAGCGATCAGACTGCTGGGATCGGCCGTGGCGGGGACGAGGTTCGCGATCGGTGCGGGATCACCGCTCAGGACCCTGCCCAACACGGCGAGGAACGGGGAGGCGGCGGCATCGAGGGAACAGTACAGATCGCCATCGGCACACAGGGTGCGAACCCGCTCGCTCAACGCACCGAAATCCCGGCTTCGTGATCCGGCTATGCCGTATCCGGGCTGCGGATTTCCCAGGGAGAGTGTGGTATTCGGATCGCGATGTGGATCGGCCAGTAGTCCGACACCGACCACTCGATCGGCATCGATGGGACCGTCGCCATTGCCGATCTCGGTGGCGAGATCGCCGATGCCGTCCGCGCCCTGGCTGTAGCCGGCGAGGACGACCTGCGTCGAGCTGCACAGGCCACGCAGCATCTGGCGCAAGCGGGATTCCAGGGTGCTCAGGGACTCCGCGTAGCTCATACCCTGGTCGAAAGCGCTGGCGGCATAGGGGACGTAGAGAACCGTGATGTCACGGCCGAACTGCCGTTGCAGACCATCGCCGACGGGCCGGAGCATGCCGACGGGCACCTCGGGATCGGCGCCCAGCGTGGTCTCCCAGGTCCCCGGCCCGAAAATTGCGGTGTACGGGGTGCAGGGCTGCGCGCCGGGCGTTTCCGCCCGCGCGACGCCGACCGCCGCAGTCCCGACCGCGACGACGGCGGCAACCACCGTCGCCGCGGCGGATCTCGACAACCTGTTCATCGTCCAATTCCTCTGTTGCCGAAGGGGATTAGCGACAGTGCGGCAGGTGCTGAGTCGCGCCGAACCGTCGGGGCCCATTCTCGCCACTCGCCGCCGGTTTCGCCGACACTTTCAGACACAGTTTCATTTCAGATTCGGCGCCGGGGGCGTCGGGCAGTGATTCTGATCGACGTCGGGCTGTGGTTCGATCGGGCCGTCAACCAAGGCAGGGGCGGCCGTGTGGGCGGCACGCAGTGTCACGTACTCGCGTTCGTGTCGTCGGCACGCGTCCTCCTCGCCTGCGTAGCCGCACATAGTTCCTCTGCTGCCTGCCGGTTGGTGCTGCCTGTCTGGTTGGGGGTGCGGACATGTGACTCGGTCTTGCATCGAGCGAGCTGCCAAGCGGGACCCTGAAAAATAATCAATACTACTATCAGAAATGAGAATTTCGTCATATACTTGCGCAGGCGGCGAGCAGTCGCAGTGTGGGATGGCAGCGAGGTCGGATCGGAGCGAGCATCGTGACATCCGCCTACTGGGTCGCCAGGTCGGCGCGGCTGCCTTCGAGAGCTCGATGCTCCGATCAACTCCTGCTCCAATGAATCTCGCACTCGAAAGGCATTCTCGGTGAAAATCAGCAAGAGATCCGCAGGCCATGCAAGGTGGAATCGAGCGCTGGTAACCGGCGCATCGGCGGGTATCGGTGCTGCGTTCGCGCGATGCCTGGCCAGCCAAGGCGTCGACCTGGTTCTGGTCGCTCGTGACGAGGCGCGGTTGCAGTCGCTCGCCGAAGAACTGCTGGTACGACACAACGTGGCAGTCGAGGTCTTACCTGCCGACCTCTCTGACACGCAGTCCCTACAAGTCGTAGAGCGTCGTCTGGCCGCCGACCCTTTCATTGATCTCCTGGTCAACAATGCCGGAATCGGCACGTTCGGCGCATTCTCCAGCACGGATCTCGACGACGAGATCAGAACCATCGATGTCAACGTCATAGCGCCACTGCGGCTTTCGCGACGGGCACTGGACCGGATGCGCAGCGAAGATCGGGGATCAATCGTCAGTGTCTCATCGCTGGATGGTCTGCAACCGACTCCCTATCACTCCGTCTACGGTGCAACCAAGGCATTCGTCAACAGCTTCTCCGGAGCCCTCCATGAGGAGATTCGAGACTCGGCCATAACTGTCACGACGGTCATGCCGGGCTACGTCGGGACGGAGTTCACGGCACATGCGGGTGTGGAGGGCGCTCTCGATGGTGTCCCGAATTGGCTCGTGCTGTCTCCGGAGCGAGTTGCTACCGACGCGCTGGCAGACGCCGCAGTCGGCAAGGCGCTTTCGGTTCCGGGGAGGCACTATAAGATCTCGGCCGCCATGCTGGGAGTCCTCCCTCAGCGTTTCGGTCGCAAGATCTTCGCCGCGCTCGCGCCGCAACACTGACCTGTTCTGCCGGCAGACCTCGAGTCCAGATGATTGATCGGCGGGGCCTCAGCGAGGTCCCGCCGATCAACCCTGGAACCATGTCGTCCGTACCGGTCTGGCAGGAGCCCTGATATGACGGTGTGGTCGGCAGAACTGGGCGAATCAGGGCAGGACGTTGGGAATGATGTCGGGCGCTTGCTGAGCCAGAAGTGTCCCGAGGTAGGCCCCTGCGTAATAACCGGCAACGGTTCCGGCCGCGCCGCCGATGATCCCGCCACCGATTGCCGCGGCAGGCGTGGTGACACCAACTGTGGGCGCCAGTGCCGATCCGCCGAGTGCGCCCAGGCCGGCGCCGGCAATGCCGCCGATCACCTGTCCAGCGGTCGAGCCGAGGTAGGTGGCGTTCTCGATCGGGCTCGCAATCGGTGCCGCGGAGGCCACCTGGTCGGCGTAGGTTGCTGGTCGCGCTACCACGCTCTCAGTGTGAATCGCGGTGTCGGCATCGATCACCGACGATGCCGGGGTCGCAATATGCGGAGTCTCGGTGGCTGAGGTCGTTGTTGCCGCCAAGGGCTCCGGGGAGTGAGGGGCGTAAGCGACAGCGTGCACCGGCGCGGCTTGTGCGGCCCCGGCTCCGGTGCCGACAGCAATTGCTGCGGGCAGTGCTACGGCCACGGGAAGCATGCGAAAAATGGTGGCTTGCTTGGTCACTGCTCGATGCCGTCCGGTCATTTGACTTCCTTCCTGAATCTTCTTCTGTCACAAGCGGTGTCGCTGTTGACAAGTGGCGCGCCAGTGGGTTGTGAATGGCTTCGCCTACACACCTCATGGCTAGGGCGACGATTGATGGCAGCTTCGGCCCGTGTCGCCACAGTCTTGTCGGTCGATGTGGGTTGACAGCCGTGCGGCAGGGAGTGCCCGCGTGGCCGCAGCGTCGATGTCACCCGATCGGATCGACGGACTCTTGTGCTGTTTCATTGCCGTGTGATCCCAATGTTTCGTTCCAGACGACCGGCCTTCCGCCGCGTAGGGTGCGTGCAGCGAGAGGTTCGAAGTACTGGAATCCGATATCGCCGGTTCCCCAACCCCACGACGACGTGATCTGCCAGCGGCGAATACGCCATACGCCATCGACGTCGAGAGCGAAACTGCCCTCGTACAGCCCGCCTTGGACGCCGCCGGGGAAAGTGGTCAAGAAGTAGCTCGACAGTTCGGCCTGTTGCGCGTTTGCGGAGACATCCACTGTTGTATTGGTCGTGTGATGTCGGAACCAGCCGTAGGGGAGTGCGCGGTAGTGGCCTGCTATCTCGGAGCGGCCGCGGTAGTCGACTGAGCCACCGCTTCCTGGAGGTTCGTTCTCCGCCAAGAAGTCTGCATCCGTCGCGAACACGTCGAGTAGCTCGTCGACGAACCCTCCGTCCATCAGTTGCGTGTATCGGGCAAAGGTGCCACGTACCGCCTCGACCGCCTCCAGCCGGGCCACCCGGACCTCGAGGTCGGTTGTCGACTTGGTTCTGTCCATTGCATCTCCATGGGTGTCGTGGCTACCGATGCTTGTTCTGCGGTGACCGTCGGTTGGTATCGAAGTGCGTACTGACCTGTTTGTTGACTGATGAACGCCGGTGCTCGATTCCGGGCACGCTCCAGGGTGGATGGCGCGCGGCCCTACAGATGTCGATGTCGATCGAGCGCTGCCAGCCGTTCAGAGGAGAGTGGCGATCTGAATGGTGGCGACTGTCAGAAGGCTCGCGACGAAGGCGAGGTGTTTCAGCCCGAGAGGGCGGGCGATCCGATTCAGTTCCGAGTGGTCGGCGGAACCGCTTCCGATGCGAACCGCAGCCGGCCAAGTGTGGGTCCCGGAGAAGGCCAGCAATCCCACCATGATGGCCAAAGAGATGATCGTGCCGCTCTTTTCGATGTTTGGGTCGAGTAGCTGTACGACGAGTGCGCCAAGTGTCGCGCCGATGCACAGCGCGAGCGAGGACAGGTTCAGTCCCCGTGAGGTTCGAGTCATCACCGCGTAGTAGGCCGTGAGCACCGCCGGGTACGCGTCAGGGATCGATCGAGATGTCGACTTCATGGGACAGTCGAGCAGGACCTCGTTCCACATGATGCCGGCGAAGAACGTGGCACCAGCGACAGCTATCGCCGCGGGCAGGGTATCGCCCGCTTCGAGGAGCTGTATTCCGACGATGCCTGTCGTCAATCCGACGAGAACGAGCTGGCAGCGGGTGAGGGTAGCGGCGACCCACTGCGTGATCCGTGACAGGTCCATGCCACTGCTCAGCAGCTTGGCGGCGGGCCAGGTCAGCGATGAGCTGATCGCTGGAACCGCGACGAGCAGTGTCAGACTCATCGTCGACTGCCATGCCGGTCTCGCATCGGTGATGATCTGTGTGAGAAGTCCGCCCACGGCCGCGAGAAGTGCGAGGGCGAGGGCCGACCTCGTCCCTGCGGTTCGAGTGATCCGGGCGTAGTAGCCCGCGATGAATGAGAGCTGATCCGCCGACGGGTCCGATCGGAGTGCGGGTAGGCCGACAAGTACTTCACGCCACAAGAACGCGGCGACGAATGATGCGCCCGCGACCACGAATGTCGAATCCACTATTCGACTCCTCGACGGTCTGTGCGTGTCAGAGCATTTCGCCGAACAGGAGTGCGCTGCGGCACCGGATGTCCCGGGGAGTCGAAGACGGGGTCGACGCCGAGTGGACGTTCGGGCGCGTTCCGTGCCCTGTCGTAGGTGAGGTCTGCGCGCAGAGCCGGCCCCTCGTTGCCGGGGGCTGTCTGCAGCGACTCGGCCAACTGGTGCAAGGTGTGTTCGCTTCGGGCGACGAGCACCAGGTTGACGCCCAGGGCCGCCAGATCCTCGGCGATCGATGTGCCGATACCTGCTGAGGTGTCAGTGACCAGCGCGCGCGACCATCTCGTCGGATGGGAAGTCTGCCGGTGATCGGTCGTCGGAATCGAAGCCTCCTGAGCTCTTGGCGACCTGCCGCTGTCCCGCGGCCGTGCGGTCATCCATCCCAAATGGAACACTAGTGTTCTATCTGAGTCAACAGTGCCTAGCAAAGACTGGTAAGTGATGCTATCGTCAGAGTAGAGGAAGTGATCGTAATTGTTCCCGGCCGCTCGTCATGGAGGCAGTGTTGAGGCGGACCAAAGTAGCCATTCTCGGTTCCGGCGCGACCGGCACTGATCTCATGATCAAGGTCCTCGAGGAGTCGTCGAGCCTCGAGCTGGTGGCAATGGCCGGCCTCGGCGCGGCCTCCCCGGGGCTGGTCGAAGCGGATCGTCTGGGAGTCCCGACGACGAATCGCGGAGTCGGAGGGCTGCGAACGATGCCGCACTACGGTGAGGTCGATATCGTCTTCGATGTGACCGCCCTGGCTGCTGCGCGTTGCGGTCAAGCCGATTCGCTGCGATCCGACGGAAAGCGTGTGATAAACCTGTCCCCGGCTGCTGGGGGTCGTTGCGTCGTCCCAGCGGTCAATCTGGACCGACTCCTAGGCGAGCCCGAGGTGAACATCGGTACTCGCGCGGGGCAGACCACGATCCCGATCGTCGCTGCGATCACCCGGGTGACCGAGGTGGCTTACGCCGAGGTGGGTGCGTACGTAGCGTCGAAGGCCGTAGGGCCCTGGTTTGTCCCTGATGTCGATGAGTTCCTTCGACGGACCTCGTCAGGTGTCGAATCTGTAGGTGGCGCCAAGATCGGGAGAACGATCATCATCCTCAGTCCCGACAGCGCCCCGGCGCGTACGAGGGATACTGTGCTGGCACTCATCACCGAACCCGATCCTTCGGTGCATGCCGCTGTGCGGGCATCGGTCGAGGCGATGGCCGCGGAGGTCGCGGAGTATGTGCCCGGCTACCGACTACGCCATGACGTCCGGATCGTGCCCTTCGCCGCGGACGATCTGTTGCTGGGTTTGATCGGCGACAGCGCAGTCACGCATCAAATCTCGGTGAACGTCGAGGTCGAGGCGCCCGTTGACTCCGGCAAGGGGCCTTTAGGGAGCCTGGACGCCGCGACTTCTGCTGCCGTGCGCGTCGGGGATCGAATCGCCGCGCTGAGGACTGCGCCGGTGGGATGACGACGGCCGGCATCTCGCTGTGTGAGGTGACATTCCGGGAGGCCCCGGGCTGCGGCCCGATCCAGGGGTGCGTAGCCCCGCCGATGGAGGCAGTGAGCGGCGGTCACCGGCGGGAGAAGGCCGTCGCCATGCATGACGGGGCAGTAGTCGAATCCCTTCGCTTCGGTTACGCTCTCATCCAGCAGATGTGATGATTGACTCAGATATGATAAATCAGTCATCAACTGTGAAGTCGAGAAACGCGGCAGCTAGGAGCAGGAAGATTCGAAGATCCACAGTGGGCAGCTGTCAGGACCTGCGCAAATCGGTTGGTACGAACTCTGTCTCGGGTGCCCGTGGGCGCTTGAGCGTTCGGGCTCGACTGATGGGAATTGTGCTGATTTCCAGCGTGGCGTTGCTGGCCATCGGTGGCGGGGCGGCCCTGTTTCTGGTGAAGACCGCCCGGGAGTCCACACTGTGGGCCGAATTCGCAAGCAGTACGACAGTTCCAGCGAAGCTCATGGTGTTGGCATTGGAAGAGGAACGGCGGCTCTCGGTCCTGCATCTGGCTGGTGATGCCAGCGCGGTGCATGGACTGGTTGCCGTCCGGCAGCGCTCCGACCAAGCCTTGGCTGCCATTGTCGTGAAGGGTGAGGAGGCCAGCGAACTCAATCCTGACGGTTCGGGCGCCGAGATCGAGGGCTACAGTAAGCTTTTCGCGATGGTGCCGACGCTGCGCGCTGGAGTTGACTCCCGTCGGGTGTCCATTGATGAGGTGTTTCGCTACTTCACGCAGGTCATCGGGGTCACCATCTCTGCCTCCACGCTGGCGGCCCGAGTCGCTCCGGATGCCCCCATAGCCATCGAACTGAGCTACTGTGTCGAGCTGTTGCGCGCCGCCGAAGCGCTCTCGCAGGCCGACACGATCGGTGCAGTAGCATTGACCACCGGTGAGCTGACAGCGGGTCAATTTCTCGAATTCAGCCGCCTGGTCGGCGAATTCCGTGCGGAGGTAGCATATTCCGCCACCATCTTGAAAGATGCCCGGCTCTCCCAACTCCACGCCATCACCAACGATGTGGCCTGGCAGCAGGTCATCGGGATGCAGGATGCGCTACTTTTGCGCGGACCAGTGATCGGTGGCCAACCGGCCTCGACGGCTGTGGAGGCTACGGCTACCTTGCCGATGAGCCTCGAGGTTTGGCAAAAGGCGTCCGGGCATATCAATGCCGCGTTGCAGAAGGTGTGGGAGGATCAGGGACACGAAGCCCACGCCATAGCCCGCGATCAGGGAAAACGGGCTGCTCGTGACTCGCTTCTCGGTGGACTCGGCGTTCTGCTTGTTGCCACACTGGCCTTCCTGTCGGCACTGGTACTCGCCAACCGATTCATCGGTCGTATGTACCGATTGCACAATGAGACACTGGAATTGGCTGATCAACGTATGCCTGCGCTTTTCAAGCGGCTCAGCGCGGGTGAGGATGTCGACGCCACCTCCGAGCAGGCCCCGCTGGACTTCGGCACCGACGAATTGGGCCGTGTAGCCGCTGCCTTCAACCGTGCTCACTTCGCGGCGGTATCGGCCACCATCGCCGAGGCCAAGACCCGTGCCGGTATCAACACAGTGTTCCTGAACATCGCGCATCGCAGCCAGCTCGTGGTACATCGGCAACTCGAGCTGCTCGACCAAGCCGAACGGACGGAGGAGAATCCCCGTCAGCTCGAATTGCTGTTCCAGCTGGACCACCTCGCGACCAGGTCCCGTCGCAATGCGGAGAACCTGATCATTCTGGGTGGTGAGCAGCCCGGCCGCCGCTGGCGAAATCTGGTCCCTCTGCTCGATGTGGTCCGCGGTGCGGTTTCTGAAAGCATGGACTATGCCAGAATCCGCGCCGAGCGTATGCCCGAGACGCGAATTGCAGGTCACGCCGTCGCGGACGTGGTTCATCTGCTCGCCGAGCTCATGGACAATGCCACTGCCTGTTCGCCGCCGGCAACCCAGGTGACTGTCTCTGGAATGACGGTCGGCCGGGGAGTCGTCGTCGAGATCACCGACCAGGGCCTGGGCATGTCCGAGGGCGAATTCGCCGAGCACAATTCGACGCTGGCCGATCCGCCCGACTTCAGCGTTGCGGCGGTGTCTGGCAATACCCGGCTGGGCCTGTTCGTCGTCGCGAAGCTGGCTGGGCAGCACGGCATTTCGGTGCGCTTGAATGAGTCCGCATACGGTGGCGTGCGCGCGGTGGTGCTGATCCCTTCCGCGCTCATGGAGTCGGCGGCGGCCGCTGCCGAGTTCGCCGATGGGGACCTTGATGTTCCCGAGCCTGCCTGGTCGAAGAGCGGTAAGCCTGAACGGTTTCCGGCCGTCCAAGCGGTGGAATCGCCAAATCCGCCGACCTGGAGTCCGAGTCCGGGGCCGGTCTCGGCCATCACGAACGACCGGATCGGGGCAGTACGGCCCACGACCGCTCCTGGCGACTCAGGGCTGAGATGATCGACCGAGACTGCCGCGCCGTACCCGTCAGGTGAGGTCAGAAATGACACCCGAACCTGCGGCTATTGAATCGCCACGGCAGCGTACCGCCGATGAAGCACGCAACCGCATGAACGCGATCGTGAATGGCACCGAGTAGGGCCGCCGGTCGCACAGCGAATCTTGACTAGAACGCACTGGGCCATCTATCGACGAGAAGGGAAGGAGTCGGCGTGTTCGGCGGCCCAGGCGGCGAAGTCCAGAGCGGGTCTGTTGAGCAGGTCCTCGACGGTACCCGTGGTGGGGCCGGGGGTGCGGGCGTAGTCGGCCAAGGAGCCGAGTAGCCGGGCGGGGACTTCCTCGGGCAGGCCCTGGGCGGTCATGGCGGCGCGAACCTGCTCGGGGGCGAGTTCGAGGAATGACAGGGTGCGGCCGATGGCTTCGCCGAGGATGTGGACCTTGTCGTGCTGGGTCAGTGACTGTGGGCCGGTCAGCACATACCGGCGGCCGTCGTGGCCGTGTTCGGTCAGTGTGCGTACTGCGACCGCGGCGATATCGCGTTCGTGGACGGGGGAGGTGGCGGCTTTTCCGTAGGCGCCGCGCACCGCGTCGCCGCCACGGAGTTGCGGTGCCCACGCCAGCGTGTTGGCGTCGAAATCCGCGCAGCGCAACGATGTCCATGTAAGCCCCGACGCCTCTGCCGCGGCCTCCAGTGCCCGGAATCCAGCTATGAACCGCGGCTCTCCCGCGGGGTATTCGACCGTCGATGCCGAGATCACGACCACCCTGCGCGCTCCGTGATCGGCTGCGGCGGAGAGAATTTCCGGTGCAGAGGCGGTCACGGCGCGCGAGCTCAGCAGCACCGCCTCGACGCCGTCCCAGGTCTCGGCGGGAATGCTCGGTACCGAGGGATCGGCCCCCACTACGACAGTGCCCCTCGGCATCTGCGCCTGTCCTGGGTCCCGGGTGACGGCGGTGACGGCCGCACCCGTCCCTACCAGCTGCGTGACGACTTCCCGGCCGACTGTTCCGGTGGCTCCGATGACGACGATCATGGCTGACCTTCCTTCTTGCCTGGTAGGTCGCCGATGCAGACCTACCGAATGTCGTAAGATATGAAAGTCATACTAGTTGGTTTGAGTTGGAGATGATATGAGTTCCGTACAAAATGTGGGTGATGCTCGTCACCGACGACGCCTGACCGCCCGCGTCAAGGGCTCGCTGCGCGATGTGCGCGGTCAATTGGCGCTGCTCAACCGGAAGGTCGGCACCCATCTCGAACTCAAAGACATCGACTTCGACTGCCTGGATCTGGTCAACAGCCATGGCCCGCTGAGCCCGAGTGCCTTGGCGAAGCAGGCCGGTCTGCATCCCGCGACGCTCACCGGAATCCTGGACCGCCTTGAACGCGGAGGCTGGATCCTGCGCGAACGCGCCACCGGCGACCGCCGCGCGGTCGTCGTCCGCTCCCGCCCCGAGCGGCTCGGCGAGGTCTACGACCTGCTGTCGGGAATGAACACAGCCGTCGACAACCTGTGCGCCGACTACACCCCCGACCAACTCGAACTATTGGCCGATTTCCTCGACCGCGTCGTCATCGCCGGTCGCGAGTCCGCCGAGGGGCTCGACAAGGATTGACGTGGCGCACGCTGTACGGCGCTGGAACCTCGATGGATGCCATGTGCGTCTCAGGGAGCCGAGGCAGCCGAGCGTGCGCATGGTGGCCATGCTCACCCACCCAGCGCCCAGCTGCTCCCGGAGCCCGGGGACAGCGAACCCGCCCTACGGCGGCCCGACGCGGAGCGTCGGCCGCTCTTCCGCTTCGCGATGGGTGTGTATGTCGATAACGTCCGCATGCCATCCCGGGGGGAGGGCGCGTTGCATTCGTCCGGCCAAGCGCTGAAGCGGCGTGCTGGTCGGTCTGGGTACGGGTGGATTCACTGGGTGTCAAATTCCCCGATGTGCACTGCCATCGGTGCGGGTGGCGGGAATCGGAAGGCGGTCAGCTACCGACTATGTCGTGAGTGATGTGTCCGATGCCGTCCAGGGCGAGTGTGAGTGTGTCGCCGGTCTCGAGCCAGTGACCGGTTTCCATGCCGCTGCCGCCTGGCAAGGTTCCGGTTCCGAAGAGTTCGCCGGGGATGAGTTGCTCGGATCGTGAGGCGTGGGCGAGGACTTCGCCAAGGCTCCACTGCATTCCTGCGCTGCTCACTGTGCTCACGGTGACACCGTTGATCTGCACCGAACCGGTGAGCGAGTCGACCTGGGGGAGTACCTCATCGGCTGTGACCGCGGTGGCCGACATCGAGTTCAGAAAGTGCTTCGACTTTTGTGGTCCGAAGCCGCTGGACATTTCCGCCCGCTGTACGTCGCGCGCGCTGATGTCGTTGAGGACAACGAACGCTCCGATGGCGGCGAGCGCTTCCTCTGGGGTTGCGTCCCGTAAGGGAGCGGAGAGCACGAACCCGAGCTCCAGCTCGAAGTCCAGGGACTCGGAGTAGCTGGGTGTGCTGATCGGGGTGCCGCTGGGAACGAACGTGAGATGGTTGGACATGTAGTACATCGGTTGTTTGTAGAACAGCCGATTCGGTTCGAACAGAGGAAACGGACGATGGGCGACCGCCTCGAATCCTGCGGTCACGCGGTACTGGCCGGGGTGGAACCTGCGTACCAAGCCGCGCGCTGCGTCGATATTGTGCTTTTCGTACAGCAAGAAGTCCCGAAAGCTTGCAGGCTGGAACGGCAGCAGGTACTCGGAGAGGGTGAGATGCCTTGCTGCGGTGGTCAGTTCATGGGTGGCATCGAAAACTGCGCCGCCTAAGGGCTGGCGGTCGGCGTGGGATGTCCATCGGCCATCGCTGCCTTGCCGTTGTAGTTCGAGGCGGTCATCGACACGGATTCGACGGAGCTTCATCGCAGCCTTCTCCTGTAGTTGGAATGATCGTCGCGTAGTCGCGATTTCGTGGGGACTCTTCGTGGGCCTGCATTGTGCGATCTATGTGTCGACCGCGCGAACACGGAACCTCGATCCGCCGGACGAACCCTCCTCGCCTCGGGTGCATCAGACGCATATTCCAGGCCCTTTGTGGGCCGGGAAGGGCATCGGGGCGGCAAACGATCCCGATCGGCTGCGGTATGCGGTCCGGAAGGGCGCGAAATTGTTGCTTCGGCAGCTGCTGGACTCGAAGCTCGGCCGGCGCGACCATGTGGCGGTACTTCCCGACGGACGTAGCACCGCGACCCTGATCAGGCCTCGGTGTTGGCCCGAATTGCCGGCACGGTGCGTTCCACGCCGTAGGCATGAACTGCAGTGAACACAGTGTGTTGTTCGGCAACCAGCGCCTTCACTGAGGGGCTGCCCAGCAGTTCATCGACAGCTGCCCGATCGTCGGTCCCGAAGATCACGGCTCCGTGGTACCGCTGATGTGGAGGATTGTTGTGCGCCACTCCGGGTGAGGTGTGAGATACCGGGATCCATGGAAGGAATGAGTACGCACGAAGGTCACGCGCCCCTGCAGACAGCAACGCCGGAACGACACCGCCGCTGACGAACTCGCGGAACTGCTTGCTACGGACGCCGACGCGTCGACGCAGCATCAGCGTCACCCGGTGCCCGACCGTATCGTCGTGTCCGTCTGTCCACCAATGCCTTCCGTTCGGAAACGCAGGGTATCCGACGACGCGGCCGAAGACATTCTGCTCGTCGAGATACACCTCGCGCGCGTGCAGAGCGGTGTTGGGAATCAAGGCCGTCTTTCCGAACCGGAGTTCGGCGAGGCCATCGAATTTCCATTCTTGCGGAACGATCGTGCCGACGCCGTTTTCCGATGGCCAGAAACTGTGATCAGTCGGTGAGAAGTGACGCTGATTGTACTCGACAATATTCGGTAGCTTCTTGACCTTTTCCGCATGGGCTTCTGCCCAATAGGTCGTCGCGGCTTCTCTGGTGAGGTCGCCACGCAGCATCAGGGGTGTGATCATCGAGATTGTTCGGATCGGGTAGGTCATTTTGTGCCTCGGATGTTGTTCGAAGAAATGCAGATGAAGTGCCTGAAGGGGGTGTCTGTGTCTGTGGATGCCTCCGTCGAGTTGTCGGAAGTTCAGGGTGAAGTTGGTGCCTTCGTGCCACCGCACACGCGGTCGATCACGTCTTCCGGATGGTTGGGAACGGTGTTTCCGCGCCATGCGACGTGCTGATCGGGTCGAATGAGAACAAGGTCTCGCTCGTACAACGAGCGCGCGTGTGTGTCTCGGATGTCCACGACGGCAAAGGGCATACCGCGGTTTGCTGCCGCGGTTTCGAATTCTCCGGCATCGATATCGGCGAAACGGAGCAAAGTGAATCCCGGGCCTAGTAGATCGAAGATCGCGCGCCCGTCATCGAGGTACAGGCTCGGTGGGCGAGCGCCCGGGACCGAGCTGGGGATGTAGGAATGGAAGCGATCTTCCGATGGCAGGTTCTCGCCGTAGACAATGGGTGAGTCGCTGTATCGGTAGCCGAATTCGATACCGTCGGCTTCGTTCTCGAGGTTGCCCAGATCGAGGATTTCCCGTCCGATCATGCCGCGGTCGCGATCTCCCGACCACCCGTCGCGATGAATGCTCCGCTTGTGCAAGGACTTGATTGCAATCCGAACCAGCGTATTGCGTGCCGAGGCGGTTCGATTGCGAACTGCAACCGGTCGGCGCTCTGCTTCGTAGGCGTCCAATAGACGGTTTCCGCCCCAGCCCTGGACATTTGCGGCAAGCGCCCATGCCAAGCCGATCGCGTCGCCGACTCCAGTGTTCATGCCGTAGCCGCCTGCAGGGACCACTTGGTGTGCGGAGTCCCCAGCAAGCCACACGCGGCCATGTCCATAGCTTTCGGCGAGAGACAGTCGGGGGCGCCAGGCATTCGCGACGATGATCTTGCAGTCGAATGTTATGCCCAAACGTTCGAAGAGGAACTGCTTCGGGTCGATGGAATCGGGGTCGACACCTCTGCCGATCGGGTTGTGCAGAGTCCATGTGTCATGGTCGTTCTGCGAGATGAGGGTCCAACCTTCTGGCGACTGAGTGTGCCAGGTCTTCCCGAATCTCTCGAACAGTTCACGGTCGGGCGAGGTGAAATGGACCATGTAGACGCGGCCGTCCATCGGCGGTTCGTGGTCCTCGCGGTAGGCCCGAATCGCAGAGGAGACGAGTCGTCGCAAGCCGAGTTCGCGTGCCGCCAACCGGTGCAGGTGAATGTCGTCGAGGGCTATGTCTAGCCCTCGGCGTACGACGCTTCCGGCGCCGTCGCACCCTGCAAGGAACTGGGCGCGCACGGTTCGGTGCTCGCCGGTGGCCGAATGCCGGATCACCGCGTCGACTCCGTGGTCATCCTGCTGGAACGACTCCAATGCCCAGCCGAAACGCACGTCGATGCCGTCAGCGCGGTCTTCCAGGATTTCCTTGAGTGCGGGCTCCAGGATGGTCTGGGAGACCCGCATGGCAGGCTCGAGAGTGACCGTGCCGTCGTTGCGGTCGCGGATGAGTGCCCTCCGCTCGACGACTGTTGGGTAGCGGAATCGAGCCAACTCCCATCCATCGAGTTTGGTAACCCAGGAGACATCGAAGGGGTGGTCTTCGGGAACCGCGACTTTGCGCAGATCGTCGGCGACGCCGAGGTGGCGGAACAGTTCCATGCTCCGGCCGTTGGTGATATCCATCTTCGGGTGGGTCGTCGTAGACGGATTCCGCTCCACCAGTAGAGCTTCCACGCCATGGTTGGCCAGGGCCAGCGCGAGCGTCAAACCGACCGGCCCACCGCCGGCGATCAGGACCGGAACGTGCTCCGCATCTGAGCCTCCTCGTGCGGGGGCGGGTTCCTGACTCATGGCCGTACCTTTCGTTGCTGTGCGTCGACCGGCGACCGCATCGATACGTAATTGAACACTATTGTTCAATATAGATCAAGGACGTCTTGTGATGCGCATTGCAGGATGTAGTCAGGGGTGGTGGGCGTCTCTCTGTGGCGGGCTCGAAGCGGGGGTGTCGGTCTGGGTGCCAACTGTGTCGCGAGCTGCGTTCGTAGTCGCCGCTGGACTTGCGAGGTGCGCTGTCGGGTTCGGCTCAATGTTCTGTGTGTCGCCCGGCGCATTCGAGCGCAATGTCGGATCTATCGAGCGCAGTCGACGATGTCGGGCTGGATTGCGGTGGGGGAAGGGGGCTGCTGCTGAGCTGTAGGGCTGAATGCTTGGTCATTCCGAACATGCGCAGAACATTGCGGGTCATCTCGTCGGTTCGCGCGTCGGCGTCGGCGTCGGGCTTGGCGTCGAGCAACTGAAGCAGGCCGAGTAGTGAACCGCCCGAGATCATGACTGCCATGTCGGGATCCATCGACTCGAACCGCCCGGCTTCCTGGGCGGCGACGATGTCGCGGCGAGCCCGCATCGCCAGCCCGTCGTCGAGGTGAAGAACGGACATTCCAGAATTCAGGATCACGCGGATTACCTGGGGGAGCTGTCGTTGAAGTCGCCCCGTTATCCGGAAGCTCACCGCGAACATCTCGGCAGGATCGCGATACATTGCGGCGATGCGATCACGCATCTCGCTGTGTTCGTGGAGGATTTCGCGCACTGCCTCGGTGAACAGCTCCTCTTTGGAGTGGAAGTGGTTGTAGAACGAGCCGAATCCCACATCTGCGGTGTCGGTGATCTCTTGGATGGTGGCAGCGGTGCGGCCCTCGGCGAGAAGCGTTCGTGCTGCGCCGAGGAGGGCTCGATGTGTTCGTTCCCGGCGTCGGTCGACCTTGCCGTTTGCGGTGTGATCCGTTGCCATCAGTCCTCCAGCATGTGTCATTGAGATCATAATTGATGAAAGCATCAAATGCTGGTGCGGGTTCCTGATGTGCGGGGTGCCGCGTCGGTCGCAGTGAGATCTGCTCGCGGCGGGCAATATTCGATGTCCACTACGCCGACGAAGGCGGTCACGTCACAGTGACGATTTGCGTGTGATCGACAGGGTGCTGGTGTCGCGAGGTTTTGCCGCGATCCCCTGGTGCTGTGGCGTTGGTCGTGGTCCTTCTTCTAGCCCCTGATGGTCCTTCGACTGCCGCGCCGTGTTGTCTACGGCAAGGCGGCGCCCGCGCGGGTGTATCGAGTGGTGTGTCGATCGCCTGGATCCGGATCGGAGGCCGCGGTCGCAGAGGCGACGGGTGTACTACTCCGGCGAAACCTGACCACGCTGACTGCGACGCTTATGGCGAGGGCGAGCGCCGCGGCCGTCAGGCCAATCGGTAGATAGGTTCCGAACATTGTGAGTTTGCGGCCATTGTCTGACATGTACTGGGCCGAGGCGGCGGTCGAGTCTGCGTCGCTGTGCAGAGCGATGCGCGAGAGCGGCATGACCGGTGTCAGGGTGAAGTCGTCGAACACGTTCAGGATCGTGGTCTGGTCGCCGGAGAGGGTGATCGGAGCGCCGATCTGCTGGTCGAGAGCGAGGGAGGTCGTGTCGACGACGGTCAGTTTGACGGAAACTTCGTTCGGCAGCGCTGGCAGGATCGCCGCCAGTCGCCCGGCGTAGCGGAGCGGTAGATCGGCGACAATCATCTCCAGCAGGAGTTTGGGAATCGTTGTTCCGTCTCCGGTGTTCGCCAGCACTCCGATCGCCGCTTCGTAGGGTGCGGCGAGTTGCCGATCGGCCAGCACGCCGGACGCGGTGCCGGTGAAGTTGTTGACTGCTCGGCCGCCGATCTGACTGGAACCCGTGTAGGTCATCGGCTGGGTGCTGTCGATTGCAGGGTTGTAGACCTTGAAATCGCCGGCTCCGGACGCTGTCGGTCGCGAAATTACCATTCCTCCGCGTTGATTCAGCACATCTCCTCCCTTCGGGGGCCGGATCTGGCCGTAGTCATAGCGGTTGACCGCATAGCTGTACTTCGTGCTCTGTGCACCGGAGGGGAGGTTGACGACGGTTGTCGATGTGACCAAGGCCGTCGACTGTGTGGCCGAATCGACGGTCGTCTCGCGGTGTGCATCGATTTCTGTGGGCTCGCCCAGGTCGAAGGTTGCTGGATCGAGCACCTGGTAGGTACCGACCAGGCGCTGTGATGAAGCAAACCCGTCCTGTAGTCGGCACACGTACGGCACGCCCGCGAACACAATGAGTCCGGCTACGAGGAGTAGTGCCGAGCTGATTACGAGGCGCGTCCGAATGAGTCTTATGCGTGTCAAGACATCCTCCACTTCGTCGCTCTTGACAGTGGTACGCGGCACATCTGAGCGAGAAGGTGATCCAAGTTACACCGCGTGAAACCTGAGTGTAGGTGCGTTCAGGTGAGATGTCGATCGGTTTTGTGAAGATTCAGCAGTAGTGAGGATTGCGTCAGATTGCTCCGAGTTGGAATACGGCATCATGTCTGACGAGGTGATCGGTTGGTGGAAACCTTGCGGGAGTGCGTCTATCGGCGGTGATGCACTGAAGGGTGGCGGTTGAAGTTGCTCTTGCGCACAACTGTGAAGATCGATCCGGCGAAGTGCTGAAGTGTACGGGGTTGATCTTCTTTGAACGCTCGTGTTCAATATGTGGCGTGCATCCCACTGCGGATCCGGTGAGGCGACTCACGGGCCACTCTGTGGTCTCTGCTGCGGACTCTGTGGTCACGGGTTCGCCAGTGCGACACCACTGTTCTGGAGTTCGGCCAGCGGACCGACTAGCAACCAACCCGAGGAAAGCAATGACGACACTTCTGCGGCGCCGGTCGCGTGCCAATACCGCCTCCCTCGAGGGCGCCTCGGTGGCGGTGACCGGCGGTGCCAACGGCATCGGCCGCGCCGTGAGCGAGCACTTCGCTCGTGCTGGCGCGCGTGTCGCGATTGGTGACATCGACGCTGAATCTGCCCGCGCCCTAGCCGCCGAACTCGGCAACGGTGCGATCGGTTTCGGGCTCGACGTGAGTGATGAAAGCTCCTTCGAGTCGTTCCTGGACGAGGCAGAGAATACGAACGGACCGTTGGCCGTGTTGGTCAACAACGCCGGCGTCGATTGGATGGGGCCGTTCCACGCCGAACCCAACGATGTCAGCCGCCGCCAGGTGGCGGTCAACCTCATGGGTCCGATCATCGGCTCGCGTCTCGCGCTACAACGAATGTTGCCTCGTCGTAGCGGTCATCTCGTCAATGTCGCATCCGCGGCGGGGCGGGTGCCCCAGCCCGGAAGTGCTGTCTACAGCGCCACCAAGCACGGCGTCGTCGGCCTGACCGAATCCCTGCGCTTGGAGTACCGCACGAGCGGCGTGCAGTTCTCGGTCCTGCACCCCGGCTACATTTCGACCGCGATGACGACTGGAACCCGCCGTCCGTCGCGACTGATCCCGGTCGGCACACCCGACGATTGCGCCCGTGCCGTGGTCGATGCTGTGCAGCACAACCGATTCGAGGTGTGGTCGCCGGCTGGTCAGGCGATCGGCGTTCGACTCGGGCATCTGGTCGGGCGGGTGATCCGGGAACGTGTCCTGCTGGCCACCGGAATCGGGCGCATTGCCGAGGAAATGGATCAGACCGCGCGCAGTGACTACCACGAGCGTGCGTTCGGTGACGCTCACTAGGACGAGCTGCGCCCACTGTCCTGTCTGAAAGCAACCGGAAAGTCAGCCAGGTCCTGCCGACCAGGCCGCCGAATCAATTCGACTGCAACGGAAGATGACACATTGACCGCAACATCCGTCACCTACGCCTCTGTCGGTGCCCGCTTCTTGGCGCAATGCGCCCAATCACCGACGAGCGAGGCATTCCGTGTGCCGACGTCCGAGGGGCAGTGGCAGTCTCTGAACTGGGTGGAAACAGCTGTTCGTGCCCGTGAACTGGCGGCAGGGTTGCTGGCGCTCGGGATCACCGCCGAACAGCGCGTAGCGATCGCGAGTTCCACTCGCATGGAGTGGATCCTTGCTGACCTCGCCATCGCACTTGCGGGCGGCGCCACCACGACCGTATATCCGAGCACCAACGCAGACGATGTCGCTTACATCCTCAGAGACTGCGGCGCTTCCGTGGTTTTCGCCGAAAACGAAGACCAACTGGCAAAGCTCGAGCTCGGTGACGAGTTCGTCGGCGCCGTGCGGTACGTGGTCATGTTCGACGGCGATCAAGGCCGGCGTGGCGTGTTGTCGCTCGCGCATCTCGTCGAGATCGGGCGGTCGCATCTGAGCACCAACCCGACCGCGGTCGACGATGCGCTCGCCGAGCTGACGAGCAGTCACCTGGCAACCATCGTCTACACCTCGGGTACCACGGGACGGCCCAAGGGCGTCGAACTCACTCACGGCAACTGGCTCTACCTCGGATCCGCCGTCGCGTCCGAAGGAGTCGTCCGCCCAGACCATGTGCAGTTTCTGTGGTTGCCGCTGTCGCACGTGTTCGGCAAACTGCTGTTGGCGGCTCAATACGAGATCGGGTTCGTTACCGTGATCGACGGCCGAATCGATCGAATCATCGACAATGTCGCGATCATTCAGCCAACGTTCATGGCTGCCGCACCGCGCATTTTCGAGAAGATCTACAGCCGGGTCGTGACCACAGCGGAGTCAGGTGGGACCCTTCGTAAGGCGCTGTTCGGCTGGGCGTTCGGGATCGGCATCGAAGCGGTCCGACTTCGAGCGTCAGGTCGGATGCCCTCCCGTTGGCGAGCCGCGCAACTTGCCGTGGCCGACCGGCTCGTCTTCGCGCGAATCCGCGCGCGCCTCGGCGGCAACATCGAGTACCTCGTGTCCGGTAGCGCGGCCCTCTCCCCGCAGATCGCTGAATGGTTTGCGGCCGCGGGACTGCCGATTCTGGAAGGTTATGGACTGACCGAGACCACCGGGGCATCTTTCGTCAACCGCCCGAAGGACATTCGGATCGGCACGGTCGGTGAAGCATTCCCCGGCACGGAGGTGAAGATCGCTGACGACGGAGAGATCCTCCTCCGTGGCCCAGGCGTCATGCGCGGCTATCATGGGCTGCCCGCCCAGACGGCCGAGGTGATCGACGCGGACGGCTGGTTCGCCACAGGGGACATCGGGAGCCTGGGTCCACAGGGGTTCTTGACGATTACCGACCGTAAGAAGGACCTGGTCAAGACGAGCGGCGGAAAGTATATCGCGCCAACTGCAATCGAGTCCGCGATCAAGGCGGCTTGCCCGATCGTCTCGCATGTGATCGTTGTCGCCGACGGACGGAACTTCGCTTCGGCATTGGTGACAATCGACCCGGAATCCGCACATGGCAGCACCGAGGCCACCGTTCGCGATTCCGTGCAGCGCGCCGTAGACGTGGTCAATGCGAATCTGAACCGCTGGGAAACCATCAAGCAGTTCCGCATCCTGCCGCGCGAGCTCTCTGTCGAATCAGGCGAACTCACCCCCAGTCTGAAGATCAAGCGAGCCGTGGTTGCCCGAAATTACGCCGACCTCATCGAGTCCATCTACGCCGCGCGAACGTCGCGGACCGTGTCCGCGACCCACAGGTCGTTGCCATGGACGAAGGAGACACCAGCCGTGGAGTTTTGGGGTTGCGGCCGCCTGCGGACCGGCGTTCAGCCGTCGGCTTCAGTGTCCGTCGGAATGGTGCGCGATCGCGCCATCGAGCGCCTTTTGCATCCCTGCGGCGATTGATCGGGTAATCGAGGCAGGGCGGTCCGGCAGCTCGGTGACCGGGGTGTCGAAGTAGAAAGTCGCCGACTCTGTGGTGGCGTGATCGGGGCCGTAGGTGAGGCCGAGGAAGAGCAATGCTGGTGTGACACCTGCTCTTTCGGCCCGATGGGCAATGTGTCCGATCCCTGTCCCGATAGCTTGGACTCGGGTGGGGTCGGTTTCGTTGCAGGTGCCTTCGGGAAAGAGCGCGAGGTTGTCGCCGAGTTGAAGCCGATCGACGCAAACATCAATCAGCTGCTGGCCGGCGCTGTGGGCTGCGCGCAAGCCATGGTCCTTACCGCGGAACACCGGGATGCCCCCCATCGTGTCCAGCCGGGAGCGTTGGGCGGGGGCCAAGAACAGGTCATCCTTGGCGAGTACTCGGGTGCGGCCGATCATCGGGCGGAGGATGCTGCGCCACGAGCAGGCCGCCAGTACATGTGGATCTTCGATGCTCAGATGATTGATTGCGACGATCAGAGGCTTGCCGTCGCGAATCAACTGCTCGAGCTGAGAGCGTGCTCCGTCGGCATACCGGATCTGTGGCCGGTGTCGGAAGGCCGTGGCGGCACACAGCAGTTTGGCCCGCAGCCTGTTCTGACGGTGTCGGGCATAGAACTCGTAGACAGCATCTCGATTGCTGAATGAGACGGTCGGAGCGTCCGCGGCGCGACGCGGCAAGCGGCTCGACAGGGCAGGTTGTGTCGTCATGAAAGTGGTTCCTGGAGGTTCGAGGTCATGCGGGCATCGTGAGGTCGGGCAACGGGGCAAGGTAGTGTCGGCGCATCTCCTCGACTGAAGCCTCGAAGTACTGGGCGAGGCAACGAAGGTGGGGGAGGGCAACAGCGTACGCGGTGATACCCAGTTGTAGTCGGCCTGCATAGGACACCGCGGTGATGTTCAGAGCCTCGCCTTTGAACAGCAGCGACACCGGATAGAGTTCGGTCATCTGTGCGCCGGCCAGGTAGAGCGGCTGAGGTGGTCCCGGAACGTTCGAGATGATCAGATTGAACATCGGTGGAAGGTGGGCGGCGCCCGGCACGAGCTGCCGCAGGGTGTGTGGGGCCATCGCCAGGATCGCGTACGGAATCAGCGCTGGGTGGGGCAACTCGGCCTGGTGCTCCTTCGCTGTCTGAGTGGAGCGGGAGATCCTGGCCAGACGGGCGGACGGGTCGGAGTCGTCGGTGGCGAGATCGGCGAACAAGATGCCGATCGAGCTGTCGGAAGCTCCTGCAGGGGCCTCGATTGAGACGGGACATCCTGCGATCAGCGGCTTGACGGGCAGCGCGCCGATGTCGAGCAAATACCGGCGGAGGGCGGTCGCGCAGGCCGCAAGGACGACGTCGTTGAGACTCGTTCCGCTGGCCTTCGCGATGGCCTTGATGATGCTCAGATCGGCGGATGCCGTGCAGACGTGTCGTTGTGGCCCGATTGCGATGTTGAACCGCGAGCTCGTGGCAGCAAACGGGCTGACAAGAGGTGTGCTCCTCAGGCCGGCGAACCATAGCTTGGCAGCGGCCTTCGACGCGGCGTGAATCGTCTTCGCGCGACTGCTCCGAGGAGAATCCGCTGTATCTGCGTCAGCGGGTGTCAGCCGCGGGAGAGGCCGGCCAATCGTCCACACCGGGGTGGGAGGGGACGAATCGGGGTCACTCGCGAGAGAGCGACTCAGGAGCCGGAGCGCGTCGACGCCGTTGACCAACGAGTGGTGGGCCTTGAGGTACACCGCGAATCTGTTGCCGGGCAGGCCATCGATGAGGTGTACCTCCCACATCGGGCGGGTGGGGTCGAGGCGAATCGATTGCAATCGTGAAACCAGCTGTTCGAGAGCGTGCTCACCCTCGGATCCCGACAGCCGGTGGTGCCGCAGGTGGTAGTCGAGATCGACATCGGTCGCCTGCTCGCGTCGAGCCCGCAGCGGGAATCGCCGCATCCGGATCACCAACCGAAAGCGCGGGTCGAGGTCGGTGCGCTGTCTGAAGCTCGTCAGAACGCGCTCGACGACTACGTTCGCAGCCTCGGACTCCGATTCGAAGATTGCCAGGGCGGCGACATGCATAGGTGTACCGGGCGTATCGAGCCACACCCAGAACGAATCGTCGATCCGGAGGTGGTCCCGCCTCTTCGGACGCCTCACAGCTTCCCCCTTCGTGCGCGTGAGCGCTCGCCAGTGAATTCGATGCGACATCAACGGCGCGTGAGCGGCGAAGGCAACCTTCGCGCGTGTGATGATTTCATCATGAATGATGAAGATGGTCAATCTAGACCCGCACGTCATATGTGGATATTGATGAGTTCATCAGATACACCTTGACAACCTCGATCGGATTGTTGATGATTTTATCAACAACTAGTGGAGGTAGCTGTGACAACCATCGACAAGGGCGTCGGGACCGGTCGGACGGTCAAGGTCGGCGATCGTGAAATCTTCATCAGTGAGACGGGCGAGGGTCCGGCCGTAGTCCTGCTGCACGGCGGCGGACCAGGCGCGACGGGTTTGTCGAACTACTCGCGCAACATCGAGGCGCTGTCGGGGCACTTCCGCGTGATCGTTCCCGACCTGCCCGGCTACGGCCGGTCGTCCAAACGGGTCGACCAGTCCGATCCCTTCGGAGACCTCGGGCGGGTGATCGGGGGCCTGCTCGATGAACTCGGGATCGCTTCCGCTCACCTGATCGGCAACTCCTACGGTGGCGCGGCCGCGCTGCGGCTGGCGATGGACCGGCCCGAGAAGGTGAACCGGATGATCCTGATGGGGCCGGGCGGCATCGGAACGACCCGGGCCCTGCCGACGTCCGGGCTGCAGCAACTGCTGGGCTACTACCAAGGCAGTGGCCCCAGCCGGGACAAGCTCATCAGCTTCATCCGCGAGTCCCTGGTGTTCGACGGAGACGCGGTGCCCGACGAGGTCATCGAAGAACGCTACCGAGGCAGCATCGACCCGGAGGTGGTCGCCAATCCGCCGCTGCGTCGGCCGTCTGGAATCTTCGCGCTACGGACGCTGTGGCGGATGGACTTCACCCGCGACTCCCGCCTCGGCAAGGTCGAACACCCCACTTTGGTGATTTGGGGTGCCGAGGACAAGGTCAACCGCCCGGAGGGCGGCCGCACTCTGGCGCAGATCATGCCGAATTGCGACCTGTACCTGGCTGCCAATACCGGGCACTGGGTGCAATGGGAACACGCAGCCCTCTTCAATTCTCTGGCGGCCGAGTTCTTGGATGCGACGTCATGACGAAGGCGCTGATTCCCGGTTCCGATGCGTCGGTGTTCGGCGCGGTGCACCTGGGCTACGTCGTCGTGCAGTCAGAGCGGCTGACCGACTGGCAACGCTTCGGTTCGGATGCCATCGGCATGCACGTGGACCGGCACAGCCCGGATTCCCTTCGATTTCGGCTGGACGACCACGCCTGTCGGTTCCTCATCCAGCGCGGCCCTGCCGAGGACGTCACCGCGCTGGGCTGGCAGATCGACGACGATGACACTTTCGACCGCATCGTCGCCCGCATCGCCGACCGCGGCGTACCCATCGTCGAAGGTAATCCGGATCAGGCGGCCCTGCGCGGTGTCGAGCGGCTGTGGCGCTTCGCCGGACCCAAAGGTATCGCTCAGGAGATCTTCACCGTCCCGGTCACGACGCCGGAGCCGCTGGTCATGCAGAGTTCGGGGTGGGTCACGGGCGAGGCAGGGCTGGGGCACGTGGCGATCGTGTCGCGAGAGCCGGAGGCCATGCGCGGCTACTACGAGACAGTGTTCGACTCCCGGCTGACCGACTACATCGACGAGAACATCTCCGGGCTGAAGATGAAGATCCGATTTCTGCGGGTCAACGAGCGGCACCACTCGATCGCCATCGCCAACATACGCGGAGTGAAGATCGATCCGCTGCGAACCCGTGTCCAGCACATCAATGTCCAGTCGGCAACGCTGGACGACATGCTCGCCTCCTTCGGGCGGGTCACCGAACTGGGATTCCGGATGCAGTGGTCGGTCGGACAGCACACCAACGACCGTGAACTGTCCTACTACTGCGTCACGCCGTCCGGCTTCGAACTCGAGGTCGGCTGGAATCCGGTCGTGATCGGCCCCGAACTCGAATCCACCTGGGAACCGTCGACGCACAAGGGAATCAGCATCTGGGGTCACACCACCGTTGGCGAAACCGTGCTGACCAAGTTTGCTCAGTTCCAGCAGGCGCTGCACAACGCGCGCACATCCGAGACGATCGTTCCCCAGCTCACGGGAGGGCTTCCGCGATGAACACCACCGACTACGACGTTGTGGTCGTCGGTCTCGGCCCGACGGGCCTTACCCTGGCCAACCTGCTCGGCCGGCGCGGGGTGAGCGTGCTGGTGCTCGAACGCGAGCCGGAGTACTACGGCCTCGCCCGCGCGGTCTACACCGATGACGAAGGCCTGCGGATCTTCCAAACCGCCGGGGTGGCAGATGAATTGGCGGCGGACATGAACGTCGACTGCACCGTGCAATGGGTGCGCGGCGACGGTCGCGTGCTCGCGCAGTTCCACCAGACCGACCGGCCGCTGGGCTGGCCGGTGGCCAACTTCCTCTACCAGCCCTACCTGGAGACGAGTCTGGAACGTGCCCTCGACGGCTATCCACACGTCACCGTGCTGCGCGGTCGCGAAGTGACGGGCTTCGAGCAGGATGCCCACGGCGTGAACGTCGAGCATGCCGAATGCCGTGGAACCGACTACGGTCGGCGCTCATCGGACCCCGATCCGCGCACCGCTGTGCGGGTACGTGCGCAATACCTGATCGGTTGCGACGGCGGACGCAGCGTCGTTCGCACCGAACTCGGGATCGATATGACCGGCACCAGCTTCCCGCAGCGCTGGCTGGTGGTCGATCTGGAAGCGAAGGACGGGATCGACGCCTTTCGGCACCTGCCGTACTTCAATTTCGTCTGTGATCCGGAGATGCCGATCGTCTCGTGTCCGCAGCCCGGAGGTCATCATCGCTTCGAGTTCATGCTCAGCGATTCACAGACCAAGGAGGACATGGAGGACGACGACACCGTTCGTCGCCATATCGCTCGCTTCGTCGACCCCGACGAGGTCGAGGTATTGCGCAAACTCGTCTATACCTTCAATGCCGTGGTCGCGGACCGCTGGAGGGTCGGACGCGTCCTCATCGCCGGCGATGCCGCCCACATGACGCCGCAGTTCATCGGGCAGGGCATGAATTCGGGCGTGCGGGACGCGGACAACCTGTCCTGGAAGCTCACCGCGATCCTGAAACATGGTGCAAGCCCACGAATCCTGGACACCTACGAATCCGAGCGGCGCCCCCACGCGAAGGCCATGATCGATCTGTCGGTGCTGAACAAGACCCTGGTATCCGTGGACAACAAGCTGGTGGCGGCGGCACGTGACCTCGCCCTCGTTACCGCGCTGCGTGTACCGGGCTTGAGCGGGTGGATCCGCGGCGCGAAGATGAAGCCCTCGCCGCGATTTCGCCGTGGAGCTTATCTCGGTCTGGCGCGGCGAGGACTGCGCGACGTCGAGGGCACCCTCGCGCCGCAGCCCGACGTCCGGACCTACGACGGTCGCCGGTCCCGTTTCGATGACGCACTCGGACTGGGCTTCTCGGTTCTCGGATACGGGGTCGACCCTCGCCAGACGCTGCAGGCCGACGATGTGGCCAGGCTCCGGGAAATCGGCGCTCAGTTCGTCACCGTCTACCCAGTCGGTGGACGGCCACAAGGAAATCCAGGGGACGGGCGCGCTGCCGGCGACGACTATGCCGACATCGAGGACTACACAGGCACACTCGCCCGATGGTTCGCCAAAGCGAGGGTCGGCCAAGGAGGTCTGCTGTTGCTTCGACCTGACCGGTACGTTTTCGGGATCGCTGCAGCAGGACGGGAAAGGGCTCTGATCGCCGAACTGTTCCGGAAACTCGACGGCCAGGCGCTACCTCGCGCGGATTCTGGTGAGTTCCCACCCAGTCCGATACCGACCGCGGTGAACGGCTCGCCGCGAAACCTCGAGGAGGCGAGATGAACGCGAACTCGGCCGTGTCCACACCGGTGCAAGCTGCCTCGGAGCGGCTGTTGGCCGCAACGACAACCGGCATTCCCGTCCCGCCGATACGTGACCTCATCGGCCCCGAGGACGTCCATCTCGCGTACGCCGTCCAGCGAATCGGCGTCCGCCGCCGACTGGACTCGGGTGCCCGGGTTGTAGGACGCAAGATCGGACTGACCTCCCCGGCAGTTCAGCGTCAGCTAGGAGTCGATCAACCAGACTTCGGAGTCCTCTTCGGCGACATGGACGTCAACGAGACTGTGACCGGACTGCGACCGCGGTTGCTGCAACCGAAAGTGGAGGCCGAGCTCGCATTCGTGTTGGGTGCCGATCTGGACACCGCTCAACTCGACCCGGTCAGCGTGCGCGGTGCCGTGGCCTACGCCGCCGCTGCACTGGAGATCGTCGACAGCCGGATCGCCGATTGGGATATCAGTTTCGCTGACACCGTCGCCGACAACGCGTCCAGCGGTTGGTTCGTACTGGGGGCGCAGCGACTCTCATTGGAAGAATTCGAACCGCGCGACATCGCGATGAACATGACGGTCGGCGGCGAAATCGTCTCCACCGGAACCGGCGCCGCCTGCCTCGGCGATCCACTCAACGCACTGGCCTGGCTGGCTCGCACCGCGCGCGACCTCGGCGCGCCGCTGCGCGCCGGCGAGATCGTACTCTCCGGTGCACTCGGCCCGATGGTTCCACTGCATCCGGGAGTGCCGGTGCGCAACGAAATCTTCATCGGCACAGAAACACTCGGTGCCGTCGACTTCCTGTGGGAGGAATCGTGAGCCGTACAAAGGTGGCCGTTGTCGGCTCCGGAAACATCGGTACCGACCTGATGTTCAAGGTCCTCCGCCTGTCCGAAACGCTGGAAATGGCGGCGATGGTCGGGATCGACGCCGAGTCGGATGGGCTTGCCCGTGCCAAGCGACTGGGCGTGCCGACCACCGCAGGCGGCGTCGAAGGGCTGATCGAGATGCCGCACTTCGATGAGATCGATATCGTTTTCGACGCGACCTCTGCCGGTGCTCACCGCGCGAACTCCGCGGTTCTGGCGCCCTACGGCAAGCGCCTGATCGACCTGACTCCGGCAGCTATCGGGCCTTTCGTCGTCCCGGCTGTCAATCTGGACGAGCACCTGGACGCTGCGAACGTGAACATGGTGACCTGCGGCGGACAGGCAACCATTCCGATCGTCTCTGCGATTTCCCGCGTCACGGCAGTGCCCTATGCGGAGATCGTCGCCTCGATCGCCTCGAAATCCGCCGGCCCCGGTACCCGTGCCAACATCGACGAATTCACCGAGACAACCTCGCACGCGATCGAAGTGGTCGGCGGCGCGGCCGTCGGTCGGGCGATCATCGTCCTGAACCCGGCGGAGCCGCCGCTGATCATGCGAGACACCGTGCTCGCGCTGATCAGCGACCCCAGTCCGGAAACGCACGCGAAAGTGCGCGCATCGATCACCGCGATGATCGCCGAGGTAGCGGCATACGTTCCGGGCTATCGCCTCAAGCAGGAAATCCAGATCTCGCCCGTGTCCGCCGACGCCGCCATGCGCACCCTCACCGGCACCAGTGCCATAGCAACACACCAGGTTTCGGTGTTCCTCGAGGTCGAGGGCGCCGCTCACTATCTTCCGGCGTACGCCGGGAACCTCGACATCATGACCTCGGCGGCGCTGCGGGTGGCAGAACGCCTGGCCGCGACCGCGACACCGATTCCGGAGAACGCACGATGACACGAGTCTTCCTGCAGGATGTGACGTTGCGTGACGGTATGCACGCACTGCGACATCGGATATCGCCGACCACCGTGGCCGCCGTCGCTGCTGCGCTGGACGCTGCCGGCGTCGACGCGATCGAAGTCGCGCACGGCGACGGGCTCCACGGCGGGAGCTTGACCTACGGGCCGGGCAGCAATACCGATTGGGAGTGGCTGGAAGCTGCCGCGGGCTCCCTGACCCACGCCAGGCTGACCACCCTGCTACTGCCAGGCATCGGGACCATCGATGACCTGCGTCGCGCCTATGATCTCGGTGTTCGGTCCGTGCGGATCGCGACTCACTGCACCGAGGCTGATATCGCGGCCCAGCACATCGCCTGTGCCCGCGACCTCGGTATGGACGTGTCCGGGTTCCTGATGATGAGCCATATGAACACGCCCGAGAGACTCGCAGAGCAGGCACAGCTGATGGAATCCTATGGTGCGCACTGTATTTATGTCACAGACTCCGGTGGCCGCCTCACCATGGACGGAGTTCGGCACCGCGTTCGCGCCTATCGTGAGGTCCTCGACGAAGGCACCGAGGTCGGCATCCACGCCCACCAGAATCTCTCGCTGGCCGTGGCGAACAGTGTCGTCGCGGTAGAAGCGGGTGCGTGTCGTGTCGACGCGTCACTCGCGGGTCTGGGTGCCGGAGCCGGCAACACCCCCTTGGAAGCCTTCGTCGCTGTTTCCGATCTGAACGGGTGGGAACACGGCGCCGATCTCGATCGCCTCACCGACGCTGCTGACGATCTGATCCGGCCGCTGATGGAACGTCCCGTGCAGGTGGACCGGGAAACGCTGACCCTCGGCTACGCCGGGGTGTACTCGAGCTTCCTGCGCCATGCGGAGAAGGCTGCGGAAAACTACGGCGTCGATGTACGTACTCTGCTGACCGAGGCAGGTCGCCGCGGTCTGGTCGGCGGTCAGGAAGACATGATCGTCGACATCGCCCTGGACCTGACCGCCGAGCGACAGGTCTGATCTCGATCCGTGTGGTTGGTCCGTCCCAGCGCTCAACGTTCGGACGGACCAACCTCGATCGGTGATGACGTGACTCTGTCGGCTCAGCGCGGAACACGGGTGTCTAATTTTGAGCATAAGGAGGCCTACTGTTGCGATCTTGACGCGCTTCGAACAGATCCGTACTGTTTCGAAGGACGCGTTAGGAGGCTGGATGAGTGCGACACAGCGACGGATCGCCAGTGCTGCGATGAGACTGTTCGCCGAGCGTGGCAGCTTGGACGTCACGATCAGTGAGCTCGCCGCGGAGGCTGGTGTTGCACGCGGCACGCTCTACCGCAATGTGGAGTCGATGGAACAGCTCTTCGAGCAGGTCAGGGCTCAGCTCGCCTTCGATGTCCACAGCGCAAACGTGCGTGCCATGGATGCGCACGGGGACCTCGATCCGCCCGTGCGGTTGTCGGTGGGAACACGCATGTTGCTGCGCCTCGCGCACGAGAACCCTGCCATCGGACGGTTCATGGTCAGGTACGGGCTTACCGACGAGTCGTTGCGTGAAATGGTCAGCGGCCCGCCGATGCAGGATGTGGCAGCCGGGGTGGCTGCCGGTCGCTACACGATCACCGCCGGATCGGAACTCGGAATCGCATCGATGATCATGGGTACGGTGGTCAGCGCCATGTGGATGGTCGTCGAAGGGCACCAGGGCTGGAGGGAAGCGGGCACGGCAGCGGTCGAACTCATCTTGTGTGCCTTGGGGATTCCGCGAGACGAGGCACGCGAGATCGCCACCAGCCCGCTGCCGACCCTCAGTTTCGAAGTCTGATCGTCATGAGCGCGGAGTAGCGATTGTGACGGATCCTGCAGTGTCTATCGCTGCTAACACCGCAGTAGCATCCTGCGTCACGTCAAGGGAGGGGAGCTGGCGCCGGCAGATCTCCGAAGCTTCCTCGTGAGAGAGACCGAGCATGCGAAGCAAGCCTTCGGCGACTTGGTCAGTTGCCTCGGCGTCATCACGTTCTGGGCGGTCGTGGAGTAGCTGTCCGAGGCACAAGGTTGCGCCCGCGACGATCGTCAGCGCCAACTCCGGGTCCTGAATCCGAAATCTGCCCGCGCTTGCCCCTGCCTGGATGTCGCGGCGAGCGCGCGGTGCCAGGCCTTTGTCGGAGCCGACGAGGTTGAGTCCGTCGCTGAGTAGAACCTTGCTGATCGTCGGCTTCAACCGATGCAACCGGCCCGTAAGGCGGAAGCTCTGGGCAAAGACCTGGGCTGGGTCGTCCAAGTCCTCGCACAGTAGGTCCAACACGGCGCCGTGGACGTCGAGCGCTTCCTCGATGGCGGCGTGAAAGAGCGCATCTCGGCTGTCGAAATGGTTGTAGAACGAGCCCATGCCGACATCGGCGGCCTGGGTGATCTCGAGAATCGGCACATTGAGCCTGCCCTCGGCCAGCAGTGTCTGGGCGGCGTTGACGAGCGCTGCGCGCGTACGCGCCTTGCGTCGCTCCAATCGGCTCGGCTCCGATCCTTTTTGCGCAGCCATCTCTGTTACCTCCCGTGACGTATACGCCCGCCATCCTAGCGCGTCCTGTCAATACTGACGAATATGTCAGAAACACTTGACTGACAACCTTGTCGTGAGTGACGATATCGTCATTATCTTGAAGGGAGTGGTCCATGAGTGGCCATCACGATGTGCACAGCGGACTGCACAGTGAGAGCGGCGCAGTGGCGGGTGAACATCCAGGCCGGGCACGCAACCCGGTGGTGAAGGTCCTCGACCTGGCGTGGCTCGAGTTCGAGAAGCCCGACCTGGACGGGGCGGAGACATTCGCGCACGCGTTCGGGTTCACGACGTCGTCGAAGTCGGCCGATGAGCTGCAGCTGCGGGGGACGGATCCTGGTGCGCCCTGCGTGCTCATCCGTCGCGGAGAACGGTCGAGATTCATCGGCCCCGCGTTCAAGGCTGCGGAGCCGACCGACCTGTTGCGGCTGGCCGACGCCACGGATTCGTCCCCGGTGCCGCTGCCGGAATCGCTCGGTGGAGTGACGGTGAATCTTGTCGATCCCAGTGGTCTCCGAGTCCGAGTGGTTGCCGAAACTCACGAACTTCCTGCCTTGCAACCGCAACAACCGCAGGTCTACAACCTCGGCCACGAGGCTCTGCGGATCAACGCCACCCAGCGGCCGGCTCGGGTACCGGCCCGCGTGCAGCGCCTCGGGCATGTGGTGGTGCAGACGACCAAATATCGCGAGACTCTCGACTGGTACCTGCAGAACTTGGGCCTGATCGTCAGCGACTTCCTCTACTACGCGGGACAGCGCAAGCGGGGCCCGATCATGAGCTTCATTCGCTGCGACCGAGGCTCGGTTCCGGCTGACCACCACACGCTCGCCCTGACCCTGGGGCCCTCCAATCGTTACGTGCACTCCGCTTATCAGGTGGCGGACCTGGACGCGCTCGCTGCCGGTGGTGAATATCTGCGTGAGAGCGGCTTCCAGCGGTCATGGGGGATCGGACGTCACATCCAGGGAAGTCAGATCTTCGACTATTGGCGTGACCCCGACGGCTTCTTGGTAGAGCACTTCAGCGACGGCGACCTGTTCGACTCATCCCTCGAACCGGGCTGGGCTCCGATGACCGCCTCTGGGCTCTCCCAATGGGGCCCACCGGTCACCAAAGACTTTCTGGGCATTGCTCCTGGAAGCGAATCCCTTCGAGAACTGCGCGCGATCGCTGACGCGCTGCTCGACAGCAATGAATTCGATCTCCGCCGCCTGCGCGGCCTGTTGAAAGTAGCCAAATCATGAGCCTGTCCATTCTCCGCACTGCCGAAGCCTGGTGGGTGCAAACACCCAGCGGTGCCGTCCGCGTCGACACCGCCGCGTCGACGACTCGCGAGCTGCTCGGTGACCTGGAGGCGGTTGCGGCCGCAGCTTCGGGCACTGACGCCGTCCCGGTGGAGAGCCTGTCGCTGCTCTCCCCGGTTACCGCACCTTGCCGCGTGGTCGCCCAGATGACCAACTTCGCCTCGCATGTCAAGGATTCGGGAATGGACCCGGAGTCTGTTCCGCTGACGTTCTTTCGAAAGGCGTCCGGGTCGATCAGTGGACCGACCGAGGACGTTGTCCGACCCCCCCACGTTCAGTTGCTCGACTACGAGGTGGAGATCGGCCTCGTCTTCGGTAATGAAATGCCTGTCGGCTCGGAGATCACCTCGGAGAACCTCGCCGACTACATCGTGGGCCTGGTCGTGACCAACGACGTCTCCGCTCGGGATGTCCAGTTGCCGAAGACCCAGTTCTACGAAGCGAAGTCCTATCCCACCTTCACCCCCGTCGGACCGGCGCTGGTGCTGCTGGATGCGGACGAGCTGAAGCGGTTCACCGACCTCCGACTGCGGCTGTGGGTCAATGGCGAGGTGCGCCAGGACATGACGGTGGCCGACATGATCTACCGGCCGGTCGAGGCCTTGCGCGAGCTGACCCGATTCCAGCGCATGGATGTCGGCGACCTGCTCCTCACCGGCACACCGATCGGAACCGCGATCAGTGCCCCTCCGAAGGCTGTCGAGATCATCGGATCGCTCCTGCCGCCGAAGGTCAAGTGGAAGCTGTTCTTCCAGAAGCAGGCCAAGAACCCGAAGTACCTCGAGGACGGCGACGTGGTCGAGGCTGCCATCGGCACCGATGACGGAGCCATCGATCTGGGCCGCCAGCGCACGATCGTGCGGTATGCGCAATGACCGACAACGGGACTCTCGACGTGGCGGCCGAGGACATCCTCTGGCCGCGGTACGCCGAACCGGAGGACCTCATTGCCATCGAGTCGGTGCCCCTTTCTGCACGCGGTCTGCCTGATTCGACCTACGCGCTACTCGTCCGGGCCGCGGCACGGTGGTCGGAGCGCAACGCGATCACCGTCCTGCCCGACGCCACACGATGGCGGGAACCGCTGCGGCGTACCTACGGTGAACTTCTCGCCGATGTCCACCGGTACGCGAACCTGCTGCACGAACTCGGCGTGCGGCGCACCGATGCGGTCGGGCTCATCGCGCCCAATTGCGCCGAGTTGATCCCCGCCACTCTTGCAGCACAATTGGCCGGCGTCGCGGCGCCGATCAACGGCGGCCTGTCCTTCGAGCACATCGCGGAATTGCTCGGTCGCGCCGGAGCACGTGTACTGATCTCCGCCGGACCCGAACTCGCCGAGACAACCTGGGCGTCGGTCCGCGGGCTGGCTGCCCAAGGGCTGCTGGACGCGGTGCTGGTACTGCGCCCGACGCTGGCTGCCGGCGAGCCGCCTGCGCTTCCATCGATCGACGGGGTAGTCGTCGGCTACCTTGATGCTCTTGCCGCCGAACAGGTTTCGTCCCATTTCGTCGGTGTGCCGCCCACTGCGGATGATCTGGCAGCGCTGTTCCATACCGGCGGGACCACCGGTGTTCCGAAGATGGCGGCACACCTGCACCGGGGTGAGGTCTCCAATGCATGGATGCTCGCCGCCAATTCCTTGCTCGACGAGGATGCGGTCGTCTTCGCTGCGTTGCCGCTGTTTCACGTCAACGCGCTCATCGTGACTCTGCTCGCGCCGCTCTTCCGCGGCCAGTCGGTGGTGTGGGCCGGACCGCTGGGCTATCGAGACTTCGCGCTCTACGCGGAGTACTGGAACATCGTGTCGCACTACCGGATCGTGGCGATGAGTGCGGTCCCGACAGTCTATGCCGTGCTCGCCCAGTGCCCGATCAGCGCTGACATCTCGAGCTTGCGCTACGCGATGGTGGGTGCGTCCCCCCTGCCGCAGGCTGTCCGTGAGAACTTCCAGACCCATACCGGCGTGACGCTCGTGGAGGGATACGGCCTCACCGAAGCCACCTGCATCACAGCACGAAGCTTCCCCCACCTGGCGCGGCCGGAGTCGGTCGGACAGAGAATGCCCTACCAGTCTGTGGCGATCGTGCGTATCGACGACGACGGTGCTTGGGAGGAACTGCCCACCGGGGAGACCGGCTTGCTCGTGATCAGCGGCCCGACGGTCTTTTCCGGATACATCACCGGCAAAGATGAACTCGGCCACGTCACCAGCGGATTGGGTTCGCTGGTCGACGGCTGGCTCAACACCGGTGACCTGGCCCATATCGACCGCGACGGCTTCATTCACCTGCAGGGCCGCGCGAAGGACCTCATCATCCGTGGCGGCCACAACATCGATCCTGCGACCATCGAGGACGCCCTGCTCGCGCACCCCCAAGTGGCCACCGCAGGTGCCGTCGGCCGCCCCGACGTGCACTCTGGCGAAGTGCCGGTCGCCTACGTGACGCTCTCGGCGGACGCAACGGTCACCGAGCCGGAACTGGTCGAGTGGGCGGTCGCACGAGTGCACGAACGCGCAGCCGCGCCCAAAACCGTCACGGTGGTCGATGCTCTGCCCGTCACCGATGTCGGCAAGCCCTACAAATTGGGGCTGCGTGCTGACGCGACCCGACGCGAACTGGTCGACGCGTTGGCAGGCGTCGACGGGGTTCGAGCGGTCACCGCGGATGTGACCGACGGTGCGATCGTCGCGAGAGTCACCGTCGGCGATGGCGTCGACACCAGCGAGGTCGAGTCCACCCTCGGCCGTTACGCGATTTCCTGGAAAGTAGTGATCGGGTGATGAATATTATCTCGACTGTTCTCGCCGGCGTGCTGGCGGCAGAGTTCGCGGCGTTCGGTGGAGCCAAGTTGGCTGCGATCGCGCCGATGCGAGCTCGCGCGGAGCATCTCGGTGTTACCCCAACCGCATTTCGGGGAGTCGGCGCGCTCGAAGCCGCAGGGGCGGCCGGGGTGCTACTCGGCCTCGCGTACCCCTGGATCGGCGTGGCGGCCGGTACCGGGCTGGCACTGCTGATGGGTGGCGCCATCGTGTCCCATGTGCGTCGAGGTGACGGTGTGATCGAGATCGTGCCCGCGGCCGGGTCGGGTCTGGTCGCTGTTGCCTACATTGTCACCGCTGCGGGGTCCATTCAGTGAATGCCGAGGTGATTCCCGTCGTGATCATCGGAGCAGGTCCGGCGGGACTCTCCGCAGCAACTTTGCTGGCGCAGTATGGGATCGAATCGCTGGTCCTGGAACGGTGGGAGGGGGTCTATCCCCAGCCGCGTGCGGTCCATCTGGACGGTGAGATCCGACGAGTATTGGATCGGCTCGGGGTCGATGAGGAGTTCGACAGAATCTCCCGGCCGGCGCTGGGGCTACGGCTCGTCGACGCCGATCGGCACGTGCTGGCCCAATTCGATCGAGATCCAGCCGATGGCCGCAACGGGTATCCGGAGGCAAATCTGTTCGACCAACCCGAACTGGAAGAGCTGCTGCGAGCCAATCTGGGTATCTATCCGGAGGCAACGCTTCGGTCCAACGCCGAGGTCGAAGCCGTGACCGAGGAGAACGGTCGTGTCCGGGTGGACTTCCGGGATCGGACAACGGGCCGAGCCGACTCCGTCTGTGCGGAGTATGTGCTGGGCTGTGACGGCGCGAACAGCCTGGTACGCGAGGCGATCGGTGGAAAGCTGCACGATCTCCGATTCGAGCAGCGCTGGCTGGTCGTCGATATCTCCACGACGACGGATCTCGGCCATTGGGAAGGCGTACACCAGATCTGCGATCCCATGCGCCCCGCAACGTACATGCGGATCGGAAAGACGCGACACCGCTGGGAGTTTCGGCTGCTACCCGGTGAAACCGCCGATGACTACCGGGATCTTTCCCAGCTGCAGCCCCTGATAGCACCCTGGATGGATGTCACCACAGCGCAGAACCTCGAACTGGTGCGGGTCGCGGACTACACCTTCCGCGCCCAGCTCGCCGATCGGTGGCGGCGGGGGAGGATCTTCCTGCTCGGGGACGCTGCTCACCTGACGCCGCCGTTCATCGGTCAAGGAATGGGAGCGGGCGTCCGTGACGCCGCAAACCTCGCCTGGAAGCTGGCCGGCGTGCTGCGGGCCGAGCTGCCGCACAGTGTGCTGGACACCTATGAGATCGAGCGAAAGCCACACGCGCGAGCGATGATCCGGCTGGCCAAGCTCACCGGCATGACGATGACCGAAGGCGGTGAGATGGGCAACCGCTTGCGCAGGTTCATCGTGCCACGGCTATCGCAGGTGCCGGGCCTCACCCGCATGGTGACCGGTGGTGAATCGCCACCACTACATCGGTCCGAACTCGTTGCCGCCCCGTTGCCGTGGCGTGGGCTCGGTGGCCGGCTGATCCCGAATGTCCGGCTCGCCGACGGTCGCCACGTCGACGAAATCGTCGCGGGACGGTTCTCCATCGTCACCACTGTCGGGCTGTCGTCCGAAGAGCGGGTCATGTGCGGGCAACGCGACTGCGTCGTCATCGACGCGACGCGCGGTTCCGCGCTGTATCGCTGGGTGCGCCGCGGCGGTGGCAAAGCGGCACTGGTTCGGCCGGACGGCACTGTTCAGCGCATCTCCCGGCACCCGGAAACTCTGTGGACAACACTGCCCGCGTTCGTTCCGAGCCATCGACGCATTCGGACACGTTGACACCGTTCGCACACCATCTGCTGACCATTACAGCGTTTATGATGATGTCGTCATCTGGCGTGTTAGTGTGCGGATGATTCGCGAGACCGCTGTGTCGATGTGTCGTTTGGTATCTCTCTGAGAGGACCCGCATGTCCAGGTATCTGTTCGCTCTCGGCCAGGTTGTAGCTCGCCGCCGCTGGTGGGTGGTGGCGATCTGGATTCTCCTGTTGGCCGGTGCCATTGCTTTCGCCGCGGGAACGGGCGGCAAGACCAATGACAACTTCACCGTCCCCGGTACCGAGTCGCAGGACGCAGTGCAACTTCTGCAAGAGCGGATGCCGGCGTTCAGCGGCGCGCAGATGCAGATCGTCTTCGCCACACCCGGCCTGGCCAAGGTGACCGATCCGCAGGTGAAAGCCGAGATCGACCAGGTGATGACGGAATTGCAGGGGTTGTCTCAGGTCGCGGCCGTCGTCGATCCGTTCCAGGCGCAGGCGGTATCCCCTGACCAGCGGGTCGCGCTAGGCAGTGCGCAGTACACCGTTTCCGCCGGCGAGGTCTCCGAGCACACGCTCGAGGCGGTCGATCACATTGCTGACGGGGCACGCGAGGCCGGACTCGAGGTCGAGTTCTCCGGTGCTGTGTACCCCGGCTTCACAGCGGAGATCCCCCACTCGCCGGAGGTCCTGGGTGTCGTTGCCGCGTTCATCATCTTGTTGATCACTTTCGGCGCGGTCGTCGCGGCCGGCCTTCCCATCGTTACTGCGCTGGTCGGCGTGGGAATCGGGCTGGCGGGGATACTCGGCGTCGCCGCATTCGTCGATGTGCCGTCAGCCGCGGAGTCGCTGGCGATGATGCTGGGTCTGTCCTGCGGCATCGACTATGCGTTGTTCATACTGTCTCGGCATCGACACCAGTTAGTACTGGGCATGACGACGGCCGAATCGATTCCGCTGGCGGTCGGTACGGCAGGTAGCTCGGTGGTTTTCGCGGCGATTACCGTGATCATTGCGCTGTGCGGCTTGACCGTCGCGGGGATTCCTTTCCTCACGGTGATGGGACTCGCCGCGGCGGCAGCGGTGTTGGTCGCAATGCTCGTCGCCTTGACATTGGTGCCCGCGCTGCTCAGTTTCGCTGGTGGGACGGTTGCCAAGTTCATATCGCCTCCGCTGCATCCGGGGAAAGCAGAAGAGGTGGCTCGTATTGCTGCCTACGAGCCCGAACGCACCTGCGGCCATGCGTGGGGGCGATTCGTGACGCGATTCCGGATCCCGCTGCTGGTCGCCGGAGTGGCGATACTTGTCGTCTTGGCGATTCCGGTTACCCAGATGGACCTGGGGCTACCCAGCGGCGCTACGCAGCCGGAATCGAGTACCGCCCGGAAGGCCTCCGACTTGGTCAGTGAGGCCTTCGGACCCGGCTTCAACGGACCGCTGTTCGTGGTGACCGACCTCTCTCACGCCACCAGCCAGGACGCGACACAGACACTGATCGGTCGACTGCAACAAGAGCCGGATGTCGCGGTCGTGCAGCCTGCCGGAACCGGCGACCAGCTGCTGCTGCTCCAGGTCGTGCCGAAGACCGGACCAGGTGACAGCGCAACCGCCGATCTGGTGAACAGGTTGCGTGACGACCGAGCTCGGATCGAAGGCGGCACCGGACTGACGTACCTGGTCGGGGGTACTACAGCCGCGAATATCGACACGTCGGACAAATTGGCTCAGGCACTGCCGATCTTCCTCGTCGTCGTGGTGGGATTGGCGCTGATCCTGCTGACCGTTGCCTTCCGGACGATCCTGGTTCCGCTGTCGTCGATCGCCGGGTTCATCCTGTCGGTCTTCGCAGCCCTCGGAACACAGGTCGCGGTATTCCAATGGGGTTGGGGCGCAGACATTCTCGACGTAACCAAAGCGCAGACGTTGAGCTTCTTGCCGATCATCACCCTGGCCATCATCTTCGGGCTGTCGAGCGACTACCAGATCTTTGTCGTCTCCCGGATCAAGGAGGAACACACCCGCACCGAAGACGCGGTCGCCTCGGTGCAGAACGGAGTCGCCCACTCCGCTCGCGTCGTCACAGCGGCTGCGTTGATCATGTTCGCGGTCTTCGTCGCATTCGCGACGGTCGACAATCCGATCGTCAAACCACTGGCATTCACCCTCGCCGTCGGCGTCCTCCTCGATGCGTTCATCGTCCGGCTGACGCTGGTACCGGCCGTCATGGCGCTGGTCGGCAATCGTATGTGGTATCACCCGCGCTGGTTCGGCCGCTATGTCCCAGACCTCGACATCGAAGGCGCCGCCATCGAACGAGAGTATGGCCACGATGCCGAAGTCGAATCGTCACAGGAAGCAACTAGGTCATAGTGTCCGGTCTTCGGTGGGAACAACACGAGAGTCGAGGATTACCGCGATAGTCCTGTCGACTGTATAGGCGTGCGCCGCGCGGTGGTGGTGTTGTGTCCGGGTTCCCACCCTCGTCCGCCACCGGGACCGGTCAGTTGCTTCAAGACCCGGTCGAACCATAGTCGGAGAACGAGAAGTGGCGCTGAATGTACTCCACCAAATTCGGCAGGCGGGTCATGATGTCGGCATGCGGCCCCGCCCAGCAGGCGAAGCCTTCTTGGCGCGGGATATCGACGCTGTGCGCTCGAGATGCAGCGCTACAGTTGCGGCTGCGGGGGCAGGGGGGCGGAGCTCAGCTTCTGTGCGGTGCGCTTGTTCATCCCGAACATCCGCAGCATGTGAAATGTCATCTCGTCGGTGCGCGCCTCGACATCGGCTTCCGGGTTTGCGTCGAGCAGTTGGAGCAAGCCGAGCAGTGCGCCGCCGGCGGCCATGATCGCCATGTCGGGGTCCATCGGCTCGAACCGCCCGGCCTCCTGTGCGGCGATGATGTCCTTGCGTGCCCGGGGGGCCAGTCCCTCGTCTCGCAAGAGCACAGACATCCCAGAATGCAGGATCACCCGCACCATCTCCGGTACTTGTCGCTGTAGACGGCCGGTCATCCTGAAACTCACAGCGAAGACTTCGGCTGGGTCGTCGTACAGCGCCACGATCCCGTCGCGCATTTCGCTGTAGACCTGCAGCGCCGACCGCACGGCCTCGTCGAAGAGCTGGTCTTTGGAATCGAAGTGGTTGTAGAAGGACCCGAATCCCACATCGGCCGCATCGGTGATCTCTTGGATGCTCACCGCGGATCGGCCTTCGGAGAGGAACTTTCGCGCGGCACCGAGTAGCGCGTTTCGGGTGCGCTCGCGGCGACGGTCAACACGGTTGCGTGCTGCGGGTTCAGCGGTCACCGGCCCACCTTTCGTTGAATCGTCACTGAGAATCGTATCTGATCGAAGCGTCAGACACGATTCTCGGGCACGTTGCGGGGTGTCGTGATGCTGGTGTGCGGTGGGCAGTCGGTCGGCTGATGGTCTTGATTCTCGAGGATTGCCGCCATCTTGGCGACTTCCGCCGCCTCTGCGGGGCGCACCCCCAAGGTGATGAGACAGGCCTGCGCGGCCCCTATGTCAGGGTCGGGGTCTGTCCACTCGCCACTGTTGCGCGTTTCGAGGAGTCCCAGCACCAGGCCCGACAGCGCGTGGGAGAGGACCTCGGCGGGAAGGTGGTCGGAATACACGCCTGTCTCTTGGCCGTAGGTCAGCATTTCGGTGCCGTGCTCGTGTACCGGCGCCAGCCGTTGCTCGATGCGTGCCCCGAGGTTGGTTCCGGTCAGCTTGAGGAGGAGACGGTACTTGTCTCCCACCCGCCATAGAGCGATCGTGCACCGTGCCGTCGTGACGGAGACCGGTTCGTCGGGGTCGAGCGTGCGAAGTGTGCTGACGATGTCTTCGGCCGCCACGTCGAGGATCCCGTCGATCAATGCGTCGCGGGTCGGGAAATACCCGTAGAGCGTTCGGCGCACAACGCCGGCCGCGGACGCGATCTCCTCCATGCTGGCGGCCGGATTGCGTGCGAGTTCGACAGCAGCCACGTTGAGGATGTGTCGGCGTTTGGCCTGAGCCCGGGTGCTCGGTGTCGTTGATGTCGTCATGGTTCCTGTCGCTGCTGTGTGAGTCCGTTCACTTCTAGGCCCCCATGATTGCACAGCTCTGTGCAAAGCCCTTAGATTGCACACATGGGTGCAAAATTGCACACAATCGTGCAAAATTTCTGAGGAGTTGACATGTCCGTATTCGTCACCGCTCCGGTCGAACCGGAGACCGTCTACGGCCGCCGATGGGCCGCCCTGGCGGTGCTGTGCCTGAGTGTGCTCATCGGCGTGATGACCAACACCTCGCTGATCGTGGCCGCCCCGGACATGACCCTGGATCTGGCTCTGACCAGCCAGGATCTGCAATGGATCATCGATGGCTACACGATCCCGTACGCGGCCCTGATGCTGTTGATGGGTGCGATCGGCGACAAATACAGTCGACGGGGCATGCTGCTGGTCGGTCTGGTGTTGTTCGCCAGTGGCGCTGTGCTGGGATCGGTTGTCGACAGTGCCGAATGGGTGATCGCGGCCCGGGCGATCATGGGCACCGCTGCTGCGATGATCATGCCGGCCACGCTCTCGCTGCTGGTGGCGACGTTCCCGAAACGTGAACGTGCCGTGGCGATTACGATCTGGACGGCCACCACCGGCCTCGCGATCGCGATCGGGCCGTTGATCGCAGGTTGGCTGCTCGTCGACCACGGTTGGTCTTCGACCTTCCTTATCAACGTTCCCATCGCGCTGGTGTCGATCGTGGGGGCACTGATGCTGGTCCCGCCCTCACGGGCACAGACCGCGCAGCGGCTGGACCTGGTCGGTGGGGCGCTTTCCGTAGTTGCTGTCGCGGCGCTGGTGTTCATGATCATCGAAGGGCCGCGAAATGGCTGGCACGCATCGGCGGTGTTCGCCGGAGCGCTCGCCGCTGTGGCCATCGCCGGGTTCATCGGCTGGGAACTGCGTCACCCGAACCCTATGCTCGACATTCGCAAGTTCGGCGATCGTGCGTTCTCGGGCGCGAATCTCGCTGTGCTCCTGTTCTTCCTGGCCGCTTTCGGAGCGCTCTACTACGTCACGCAGCATCTGCAGTTCGTCCTCGGCTATGACCCCCTCGCCACCGGCGTCCGGCTGCTGCCGCTGGCAGGTGCGGTCTTTATCGGCTCGGCCATCACTGGAGTTCTGACCCCGCGGCTGGGCCTGAGGACGATGGTTGTCGCCGGCATGCTGTTGGGGGTGGCGGCACTGGCAATCTTGACCCGAGTAGACGCCGAGTCCGGCTATTCGGCCTTCGTGTGGCCGCTGGTCCTCCTGGGCGCGGCAATCGGCCTGAGCGTTTCGCCGGCCACGGACACCATCATGGATGCCTTCCCGGAGCGGCTGCTCGGCGTCGGTGGTGCGGTCAACGACACCTCTATCGAACTGGGCGGCACACTGGGCATCGCCATCCTCGGTTCTTTGCTTGCCAGCACCTACAGCAGTGAGATCAGTCCCGCTGTCGAAGGCCGACTGCCCGCGGAAGCTGCTGATGTGGCCCAGGACTCGATCGGTGGTGCGCTGATCGTGGCGCAGCGGCTCGGGGAGGCCGGGATGTCGGAGCAGGCAGCCCAGCTGACCGCGGTGGCCGACTCTGCCTTCGCCGAAGCCGTGTCGCACACCAGCTCGATCGCGGCGATCGTGCTCGCGGTCGGCGCCGTTGCGGTCGCCGCCTTGTTGCCGACTCGGCGTGCGAAGCAGTCGACGCCAGCTGTAGAAGCGACCGAGGACGCTCTGGTCGCCGGTTGACATGGATGCCCGGAGGGCAGGACGTTCGACGGTGTTTCGGTAAGAATCGGCCCGTGGCGCATGGCGTTTCAACGGCCTGGCCACGGGCCGAACCGGACGTGCTCACAGCAACGCAGCGCCCGATGGCCCGACCGCGTAGCCGCGTCGGCGCGCGGCCTCCTCGATGCGCTAGCTAACCGAGGAGTACGTGCTCCTTCGTGAGGAAGAACGCGGAGTTGGGCACGTCGATGAAGTTCTTCTCGTCCTCCGTGAGTCCCAGATTGGCTTCGATACCTGCAGGTGTGGCGAGCGCGGCGATCAATGCGTGCTCGGATGGGAACCAGACTTCGACCAACCCGTCGAACGGCTGTCCTGCGCCGCGTGTGGTGGTCAGGACGAGGTTCTGAGTGGAGTCGGTTGCGTGACTCTGAACGTAGCGCAAACCGCCGAGGATCTTGATCTGCTCGACGGCGAAAGGTCCGTGGCGATGCAGCCAATAGCCGTAGAACTCTGCCGGAGACAGGTCGGGCCGACGGCGAATGGCGCATGTCAACTTGATCGGATCGGAGCCCACGTCGGCAGCTGCGGGTTGGGACGCCAAGATCGCGGACAGTCCCGCGGCGGTCGCGCCGGTCATGAACGCGCGCCGCGAACCGGCGATTCCGAACAGTTTATCTTTCAATTTCAGGTCCTTTCTGAGGGTTTACGTCGAAGTTGTCAGCACGCTTGGTGCAGCTCGGAAGTACCGACGCCGATTGTGGCATCGAGTGGGTCACCACTTTGCAGAAACGGCCGCCTGCCGAATGCTGGCAGGCGGCCGTTGCGAGAATTGGGCTAGAAGGCCGCTTCATCCACGCGCATGACCGCGGCGTCGACATTGGCGATCATTGCGCGGTCGACAGTGAGCCTCGGCAGTACCGTTCTGGTGAAGTACGAGGCGGCGGCGACTTTGCCTTCGTAGAACGACCTGTCCCGGTCGTTGATTTCGGAATCTGTTGCATTGAGAGAGATTTCAGCGCCGACGAGGAGGCGCCATGCGATCAGGAGGTCGCCGACGGCAAAGAGGAAGCGCACCGACTCCAGTCCGATCTTGTACAGCTCGGTGGGGTCGCCCTCTGCTGCGAAGAGGTGCTGGGTCAACCGGCCCACCATGTCCTGCACGTCGTCGAGTGCTGTTCCGAGGATGGCCTTCTCCTGCTCGAGGCGGCCGGAATCGGCATCGGATTCGACTGTTTCGCGGATCTTGCCGGCGATGTGGGCCAGCGCTACGCCCCGGTCGCGAGCGATCTTGCGAAAGAAGAAGTCCTGGGCCTGGATCGCGGTCGTACCCTCGTACAGCGAGTCGATCTTCGAGTCACGGATGTACTGCTCGATGGGGTAGTCCTGGAGAAAACCGGAGCCGCCGAAACATTGGAGTGACTCGGTGAGGTACTGGTAAGCACGCTCGGATCCGACACCCTTGACGATCGGCAGCAGTAGATCGTTGACCCGACGGGCAAGCTCGGCGTCGGCGTCGGAGACTTGCTGGGCCACGATGGGGTCCTGGTGCGCGGCGGTATAGAGGTAGATCGCGCGCATTCCTTCGGCGTATGCCTTTTGCAGCATCAACGAACGGCGGACGTCGGGGTGGTGGGTGATCGTGACCTTCGGTGCGGTCTTGTCGCCGAGTTGAGTCAGGTCGGTTCCCTGGACGCGGGTGCGCGCATAGTCGAGGGCGTTGAGGTAGCCGCTGGAGAGCGTGGCGATCGCCTTGGTGCCAACCATCATGCGAGCTTCCTCGATGACGTGGAACATCTGCGCGATACCGTTGTGTACCTCACCGAGGAGATAGCCGACAGCCGGTTCACCGTGCGCGCCGAACGTGAGTTCGCAGGTCGCCGATGCCTTCAGGCCCATCTTGTGCTCGAGATTGGTGACATAGACACCGTTGCGCCGGCCTGGCGCACCCGTCTCCGGATCAAAGCGGTACTTCGGCACCAGAAACAGGCTGAGACCCTTTGTTCCCGGGGCGGCGCCCTCCGGACGGGCGAGAACCTGGTGGATGATGTTCTCGAAGAGATCATCCGACTCGGCCGACGTGATGAACCGCTTCACCCCCTCGATGTGCCAGGTCCCGTCAGGCTGCGGAATCGCCCGTGTTCGCGCTGCGCCGACGTCGGACCCTGCGTCGGGTTCGGTCAGCACCATGCTCGCACCCCAATTGCGTTCCACGGCTAGGCTCGCCCAGTTCCGTTGGAGTTCGGTCCCGGAACGGTGGACGTGGGAAGCCATGCTCGGGCCGCTGATGTACATCCAGGCAGCTGGTTGTGCCCCGAGAATGAACTCGTTGATCGCCCAGGCCAGCATTTGGGGTGCAGGGATACCGCCGATCGCTTCGGGCTTGCCGACCTGCCACCAGTCGGCGTCATACCAGGCGCGCACCGATTGCTTGAACGACTCGTTGAGCTGTACGGAGTGCGTGCGCGGATCGAACGTGGGGGGAGTGCGGTCGGCGTCCGCGTATGAGGCTGCGACCGGGCCCTCGGCGAGGCGGGCTGCTTCGGTCAACATCGACCGCGCGGTGTCGGCGTCCAGGTCGCCGAACTCTCCGGACTGCAGGATCGTCTCCAGTCCGAGTACCTCGAGCAGGTTGAACTCGAGGTCGCGCACGTTGCTCTTGTAGTGGCCCACCGGCCGCCCGCCTTTCCAGCTTCCCCGCCTGCTCAGCGAGTGACGTTGTCATCGTAACTGAGGACATCATCACATATGACAAGGGTCATTGCCAGGGGGTCGTTGCCGGCCTGTCCCGCTTGCGCGCCGGTGACGGGTCGTCTTGCTGGTGCTGGTGCCGCCCGGGCTCTCTCTTGCGGCGGTCGTGGTACGTTGTGAAAATTCTGTGGAAAATGATCGCTTGTTAAGTGATCGAAGGCGCAACTAGGCCCGATCGCGGCGTAAGTCACTGTTGGACAGGGCGATTCGGCGTCGATGAAGAATGTGACATGGGTGACGAATACTGCGGGTATTTCCGTCGTCCGAGCATTGATTCGATCGGGTGTTCTGGCCGCTCGGGGCATATTTTCTTCCTAGCGGTCGCGCGAAGCGTCGTGTACGAAACTTCTGGCGAAATGCGCGGGTCCGGGGTTTGGTCGCGCCTATCCGTTGATTCGCTGCCCTTCCTCTCCTACCGTTCGTCATGCCCGGATCGCCCTTGGGTTCAGCCGCGGTCAATCAATGAATGCCCGGCTCTGGGCGGATGTGAATCGACATCCTCTGCAACGCAATTGAAATTCATTCCCGCGGTGGCGACTGTGTACACCGTGGCAGTAAGTGAAAGGCTCATCCGTGAAATTCACCAAGATCGCACTGGCGCTCGCTTCCGCCAGTACTGCGCTGGCGATCACCGCTGGAGCGAGTCATGCCGATGCCGGACCGGACTCGGGTTCGGAGTCGGTCAACTATGTGGCTTCCGTGAGCGATACGGTGGCCACTGTCGAGGTGGACAAGGGTTCGCTGGTGGTCGAACGCGGTGTACTCCAGATCGTGGGTGCCGGCGGCACCGTCCTTGCCGGCACCGAACTCTCGTTCCGGGTAGACGATTTCGTGTTTCCGATCGATGTGGTGGTCGCGGACCGGATGGCTACGCTGACGCCGCGGTACAGCCTCGATCGGGCACAGTACAAGCCGGTGGCGCTGCCGTACGAGGACCAGGCAACGTGGAAGAACGAATACGACCGCGAGAAGGACGCATGGAGTCGAATGACCAGTACGATCGCGCTGGGCGCAAGTGTGGGCACCTTGACCGGTGCGATTGGGGGTGCTGCCGTCGGTTGCGCTCTCGGAGGGGTGACCGGCGCGGTGTTGTCCGGTGCGCTGGCCACGATGTTCGCGGCTCTGCCGTCCGGCGTTCAGGGTTGCATCGCCGGTGTCGGGGCGGGTGGATTCCTGGGGGCCTTGGCAGGGCAGCTCTTCGTCACCGCGCCCGTGGCAATCGCGGCAGCTGCTCAATACTTCACAACGATCAATCAGCCGATGCCGCAGCGGGCTGAGTAGTCCTGGCGTCGATCTGGCAGTGTCCGCCCCGGCAGAATGCGGGGCGGACACTTGTTCGGTTTACCCCAGCGAGGCAACCCAGTCGTGTAGCCACCGGATCGATGACTTTCCATCGCCGACGAGGTAGGTGCCATATGACATGTGCGTGCCAGATCCATAGAACCGTCCCAGTTCGATCGCACGACGGGATGCTGCCTTCTGGTCTTCCTCCGGCGAGGCAGCCGGTCCATCATGCTCGGAACGGAGTTCGGTGAGAAGCGCGGTCGCCTCGATGCGGTATCGCTGCATGCTCTCGGGGGAGTCGTCGGTGACGCCACCGAGGGTGCTCGCGACCCGCGTGATGAAGTCTTCCTCGTCGGTGGAGCAGTACAGGTCGCCGGCAGCGCATATGGTTCGGACGCGGGGCGTGATCGAGCCGAAACCCCCAGGGCGGGAACCTCGTACGCCGGAACCGGGGACTGCGGGGCCAACCTGAATGTCGGTCGGCGACCGCCGCGGATCTGACAGCAAACCGACGCCGGCGATTCGGTCTGGCGCAACGACGCTGCTGCCACCGCCGATCTCGGCAGCGAGATCTCCAGCGGCGTCGGCACCCTGGCTGTAGCCGACGAGCGCGAATCGTGCATCTGCGCAGTGTTGCTCCAGCTGGTAGATCAGCGAGCGCGCTGTGTCGACTGCGATCTTCTTCGACGCGCCATAGGCCTTGCCCTCCCAGGGAAACGCCGTAGCCGGATAGTCGACATAGACCACCTGCTCCGAGTCGGGGAGTTCATCGGTCACGCCGCTGAGCATGCCCGGACCCGTGGTTCGTCTGTCGCTTCCCGTCTCCCATGTTCCCGGGATCGCGACGACATACAGCGCGGGGCACCCAGATGCCGCCGCAGCGGTACCGGTATCGGCTGTAGCGCTGCAAACCCCGACGGCTGCTGCCACAGCGGTCGACGCCACGAGTCTGTGCATCCGCATTCGGTGTTCTCCCTGGTGCTCGGTCACCACCGTCGGCGGTGAGGCATCCGGATCGCGGCGGTGAGACGTTGGTCGTCGGTGCCCAGCGCGTCCAGCTGATATAACAGTCATGGATGATGATCTAGTCAGTCAATCGATGTCAGAGAACTCTTATGAAGTCTGCACGCGGAAGACAAAGTCTGGGGAGGACGGTGTGGCTGCTGTGAGTGCGCACGCGGCACGAGCCCTTGGCAGGGGCGGGTCCGGCAACAGCACCGTTCGGAACGAGCGTCATCTGGTGTTGGTGGTCGACGATGACGCCGACCTGCGTCGGTCGCTCGAGCGTGGGCTTCGGCTGAGCGGATTCGCCGTACGCACCGCAGGCGGCGGGGCAGACGCATTGGCAATGACTCACGACCTCATGCCCGACGTTGTCGTGTTGGACATCGAGATGCCGGGGCTGGGTGGGCTCGGATTCATCACTTCTCTTCGAGAAGTCGGCGTCGATGTCCCCATTTGTGTACTCAGTGCTCATACCAGCGTGAGCGACAGAGTCGAAGGGTTGGAACTCGGCGCGGACGACTATCTGGCCAAGCCGTTCAGCCTCCGCGAGTTGAACGCGCGCCTGCACTCATTGCTGCGCCGTCGCGGCAGGGCTTGGACGGCATTGCCTGATGTGCTGCCGGTGAGTCCCTTGCAGATCGAGCCGTCATCGCGTCGCGTACTTCTCGCTGGTCGTGATGTCACGCTGACCCGGCGCGAGTTCGGGGTGTTGAGCCTTCTCGTAGCGCATCGCGGCGTGGTGGTGCCTCGGGAGCAGCTGCTGGAGGCTGTGTGGGGTGATGACTTCCCCACGACATCGAACGTGGTCGATGTCGTGATCGGCCACGTTCGGCGCAAGTTCGCGGTTGTCGGCTATCCGCACCTAATCCACACCGTGCGTGGAGTCGGCTTCGTACTGCGGGGGTGATGAGTTCGGAGGCAAGTGATCTCGTTCGATACGGCCGCGAGGCGCGGCGGAAATCCAGCCTTGGCATCGTATGCCCGCAGCAAGACCCGCGACTGTGTCGAGGGCCTCGCCGGCGATCCGGTGTCGTGCGGCTGGTTCAGCTCGCACGACGAGCAAGCAGCGGGAGCGGTTGACTGAAAACAGGTACTCAGCCGCCGGCGTTGGTGGTCGGCTTGACTTGGGTTGCCGGGTTTCGGCGGTGTAGGAGGACTCGGCCCCCGCGTGCGGGCGCAAAGGCGACGCCCCGGTACTTCTGCCGCTCGTTCGGTGCGCTGGTGGGTTGCAGAGCGCGGTGACGAAGGATGGTACGGAGCACGACGAGCATTTCCATGTTGGCGAAGGCTGCACCGATGCAGCGTCGGTTTCCTCCTCCGAAGGGAACCCAGGCGAAGTTGTCGGGCGACTTGCCGAGGAATCGAAGCGGATCGAACTTGTCGGGGTTCGGGTACAACGCTGGATCGTTGTGGACCGCGGTGGCGCTGACGAAGACATGGTGTCCGTGCGGAAGCACCCACTGGCCCAGTGTGACAGTGGGTGCCGCGACCCTGCGAACGACGCCGTCGATGACCGGGCGTACCCGTTGCACCTCATAGACGGTCGCTTGGAGGAACTTGTCGTCGCCCTCGTCAATGGCCTCGACCAGCTCGGCGAGAACCCCTGGATTCCGTTGCAGGCGTTCCAGCGCCCATGCCAGGGTGGTGGCCGTCGTTTCGTGCCCGGCGGCCAGCAGCGTCGCTAGTTCGTCGCCGATTTCTTGTCTCGACATCGCCGCGCCATCCTCGTACCGGGCCTGCAGCATCAGTGAGAGAACGTCGTCACGGTTCTCGAAGTCACGGTCGGCTCGAGCCTTGTCGATCAGGGAGTCGACGATGCGGTCGAACTGGCGTCGTTTGGCGAGGTGGCGCCCCCATGGACTCCAGGGCCCGAGGTCGTGGTGGAGGAACCGGAGGCCGAACAGCCTGGAGCCGAATTCCACCCATGCAGGGACTAGCTCGCGGAGTTCTTGGAGCTCTTTGCCGTCAGCGCCGAACACCGCCCGGAGGATGACGTTGAGGGTGATACGCATCGACGACGGGAGGACGCTGAATTCCTCATCGTCGGGCCAGGTCGCGATCTCCTTCAACGTCTCCTCCTCGATCATGGCCTCGTACGCGCGCATACGTTTGCCGTGGAAGGGGGGCGTCAGCAGCTTGCGGCGGCGGCGGTGCTGGTCACCGCGGAGTCCGAAGGTGGAACCCTTCCCGAACATCAGATCGAGGCTGGGGTCGATGGTCTCCATCTCGGTGGGAGGCGACAGGAAGAGCTGTTTGATCAGTGGAGGTTCGGTGATCACGGTTGCCTGCCCGAACAGCGGAAGCTTGGCGGAGAAGCTGGGGCCGTAGCGATGGGCCTGGGCCAGTACGGTTTCAGGTCGAAACACAGAAAAGGCAATCGCCTGGACGGGGGCGGGCCACCGCGGCCCCGGCGGGAGATTGACCATGGGATGAGGTTCTGTCGCGGTCATGAGCTGACCTCCTCGGCTGAGTGGATATGTTCGGAGACGAGATCGACGAGGTGGTCGATCACTGGACGCGGAGTGAGATCGTGTCCCATTCCGGGGATGGTGACAGCACGAGCAGCCGGAATCGCGGCAGCGGTAGCGCGTCCTCCGCTGGGGTGTACCAAACGGTCGTCGTCGCCGTGAACGACCAGGGTCGGGGCGGAAACACGCCGCAATTGGCTGGTCCGATCGCCGGAGAGGTAGATCGCGTTGATCTGGCGAGCTACTTCGTCGCGGTTGCCGAGTCCGCCAGCGCGATCCCAGGCACCCCGGGCGTAGCGAACTGCTTCGGCCTCGTCCGTTCCCAGCGTGCGGCTCCCGACGTGCCGCGTCATCATCAAGTGCCGGGAGACCGATTCCTCTCGCGTCGTCGCCGCCGGTATCGCCATCCGAACCCGCGTGGACCATGCCGGCTGTCCGACCTTGCGGGCGCCGGTCGTGGAGAATATCGATGTCAGGGTGGTGACCCGATCGGGGTGCTGCGAGGCCACGGATTGGGCGATCATCCCTCCCATCGACATCCCGACGAGGTGAGCCTTGCCGATGCCGAGATGGTCCAGCAGCCCCACAGTGTCGTTCGCCATGTCCGTGAGGTTGTAGCTGTCGGTGCGTGGACGGGCAGTGAGCAACCGGATGAGACCGGGTGGCCTCGTGGGAATGCGCGATGAGCGGCCCGTGTCCCGGTTGTCGAGGCGGACCACGAACATGTTCTCGGCGACAAGGTGCTCGACCAGTTTCGGATGCCAGGATGTGAGATCCAGCCCCAGCCCGGCGACCAGTACGACTGGTGGGTTCGACGATGACCCGGCGGTGCGATAACACAGTCGGATACCGTTGTTGACATGGCAGTAGAGATCGGTGGAGGTCGGCGAGGTGGTCACGGCGTCACCGAAGCTGCTGAGGCTTCCGATGAGGTTCCGAACGTGCGTTTGTCGAGCCATGCAGCGAACTTTGGTGCCGTGCGCGGCATCAGTCGCGCGAACGCATCGATGAACCGGGCGTCGGAACCGACCAGGATCCTGGGTCGATTGGCTGCGACGCCGTCGAGGATGATCGCGGCTGCCTTACGCGGCGGCATCCGGAGGAGCTTGGAGTTGTAGACCTCGACTCGCTGGCGGTCTCGTTGTGTGGGGACGATGCCGAAGTCGGCGGCGTTGGCCAAGGCCGAGTTGGCGATGTTGGTGGCGACACCGCCGGGGTGTACGACGGTCACCTGCACGGGGAGGTCCTCGGCGATCATGTCCGCCCGGACCGATTCGGTGAACCCACGGACCGCGAACTTGGTCGTGCAGTACGCGCTGGCAGCGTTCTGAGCGAAGATGCCATTGATGCTGGAGATGTTGACGAGGTGCCCGTCGCCGGACGCGATCAGATGGGGCAGGAACTCTTTCGTTCCGTGAATGACGCCCCACAGGTTGACGCCGATAGCCCGTTCGTACTGGACGTAGTCAGTGGACACGACGGCGCCGGCATCGACGGCGACCCCGGCATTGTTGTAGACCTGGTGAACGACTCCGTAGTGGCTTCGGATGTCTTGCGCGTAGGTGGCGAAAGCCTGCCTATCCGCGACATCGAGCCGCTGTGCGTGTACGCGTGCTCCCAGCGCGACGATGGACTGCTCGGTGGAGGCGAGGGCGGCGTCATCGATATCGGAAATGGCAAGGTGGGCACCGCGTTCGGCCAAGGCGAGAGCCAGGGCCTGCCCGATCCCTGACCCTGCACCTGTTACGACGGCGACCTTGTTCGTGAAGGTGGTCATGAAGTCTCCCATTTCGGCGATCAAGCGATGACGGCGTGCTGCGTGGCGGTCGCGGTGCCAGCGGCTCCCGCGGCTGCGAAGCGCAAGTTCGGGTCGGCGACCGAGTCGAAGCGCAGTAGTTTCACGTCGTCGCGGTAGTCCATGGAGGTCAGCCACGGTGCCTCGGTCCCTTGCCGCGGCAGCTGATCCAGCGATCGCTGGACGTAGCCTGCGGCGAAGTCGAGCAGCGGCCGAGTTTGGGTGACGGCGTTCTCGGCTTGCGGGGAGCACACCGCGTAGTCGTGGGCGTCCATATGGCTGAGCAAACGGCAGAAGTGCTCGCAGAGCAGACCGACCTTGAGCGTCCAGGAGGAGTTGGTATAACCGATCGCGAAGGCGAAATTCGGGACACCACTGAGCATCATGCCCTTGAAGGCGACAGCATCCGGCAGGTGAACTCCTGCACCGTCGACGGTGAGCGACATGCCGCCGAACGCGAGGAGGTTGAGCCCGGTGGCGGTGACGATGATGTCTGCGTCGAGCGAGGCTCCGGACTCGAGCTCTATTCCGGTCTCGGTGAATGTGGCGATTCGGTCCGTGACCACGGACGCGGTGCCACTGCTGATTGCCCGGAACAGGTCGGAGTCCGGAACGGTGCACAGACGCTGTTCCCACGGGTTGTAGCTCGGATTGAAGTGGACGTCGACGGGATAGCCTTTGGGGAGCTGGGCAGAGTTGATGCGGCGCAGAATGTTCCGCGACAGCCGCGGGAACCGCCGACAGAACCGCCAGGTGACACGCTGCATTGCGATGTTCTTGCGACGTGTCGCAGCGAAGCCGCGTTTCTCGCCCAGCACCTTGGTCAACGCATCGCCGATGGAGTCCCTCGATGGCACGGGCAGGATGTAGGTGGGGGACCGTTGCAGCATCGTGACGTGCCCGGCGGCCTCTGCCAGGGCCGGCACCAACGTCACGGCGGTTGCACCGCTTCCGACCACGACTATTCGTTTGCCCGCGTAGTCGAGGTCTTCGGGCCAGTGCTGTGGGTGCACGATTTGTCCCGCGAATCGGTCACGTCCGGCGAATTCGGGGGTGAAGCCTTCGTCGTAGCGGTAGTAGCCGCTGGCGCAGAAAAGCCAGTTGGCGCTGATCTGGGTGGATTCGCTTGTGTCGGTGCGCTCCACGTCGACGATCCAGCGCGCGTCGTCACTCGACCAGGCCGCTGCGCCGACCTTGTGATGGAAACGGATCTTTTCGCGGATGCCGTGCTCGGTGGCGGCTTCGCACACGTAGGCTCGGATCTTGTCTGCGCTGGCGATCGCTTCGTCGCGCCAGGGCTTGAACTCGTACCCGAACGTGTGAAGGTCCGAGTCGGAGCGAATGCCCGGATACCGGAACAGGTCCCAGGTGCCGCCGATGGCGTCGCGCGCTTCCAAGATGGCGTACGAACGGCCGGGGTGGTCACGTTGCAGGTAGTAGGCGGCACCGATGCCGGAGATGCCGGCGCCGACGATCAAGACGTCAAAGTGCTCGATGTGTCGTGATTGTGGCGGTGTCATGAAGAGTTGTCCTCTGGGATAGTGATGCTCTTCACATAATCATCGGACGCGCATCCCTGGCGGCCAAGGTCGTCAGTGCCCTATTTGACTCCACGTATGTGCACAGTGCACCACCCCTGCGGTAGGGTTTCGAGGTGCAATGGGTACCGGCATCGCCTCGGGTCAAGGAGCTGATTCGGCGCGGCGCTGAGATCGCGTTGGATGCGCCCGCAGCGTGGATCGAAGAGGTGAACCGAGCTGTCCTTGCCGCCAGCCCGGTGATGGCCGAAGACCCCGAACTCGCCGCGGCGAGTAGTCGGACCACCCGCGCGAATTTGCAGCACTGGGCATCTGCAAACGTGCGCAATCCCGGTGCGCCCGTGCCCGCCAACCTCGGCGCCGAGCCATTGGCGATCGCGCGCGATCTGGTTCGTCGTGGGCTCGACCAGTCGTCTCTCGACGCGTATCGCATCGGCCAGAATGTGGCGTGGCGACGATGGATGCAGATCGTTTTCACGCTGACCGATGACCCTGCGGAGCTCCAGGAACTCCTTGATGTGACGGCGCAGTCCATCAGTGCGTTTCTCGATGCAACGATGCAGGGCATCGAAGCTCAGATGCAACAAGAGCGTGCCGAACTCACTCGCGGCTCACATGCGAAACGGCGTGAAGTGGTCGCTCTCATCATGGATGGCGCTCCGATCACGCGTCAGCGCGCCGAAATGTTGTTGGGCTATGGGCTGAACCAAGCGCACACCGCTGCTGTGGTGTGGAGCGAGCAGGCGAATGTCGACCCCCGTCGACTCGATCGTGTTGCCGACGCCATGTGCCAGTCGGTCGATAGTCGGCCTTTGAGCATCATGGCCAGCACAGCGACACGATGGGTGTGGATGCCGGGGCAGTCGAGGCTCGACAAAGGGCAGTTGAACGACCTCGTGTCTACCAACCCCGACATCCACATCGCCGTCGGCCCCACGGCCGCCGGACTGGATGGCTTCCGGCGCAGCCATAGCGATGCACTGACTACCCAGCGGATGATGGGCCGCCTGCGATCGACCCAGCAGATCGCGGAGTTCGAGGATGTCGAGCTCGTTGCGCTGGTCACCGAAAGCCCCGAGAGGGCAATGGACTTCATTCATCGCGCCCTAGGTGATCTGGCATCGGCTGATCCAGAGTTGAGGGCGACGGTGCTGACCTATCTGAGGGAGCAGGGCAATGCATCGGCCGCTGCGGAACAGCTCTACCTCCACCGCAACACGCTGATGCGCAGGCTTGCCCGAGCGCGGCAGTTGCTTCCTCAGCCCCTGGAGCGCAACCCTATTCGTATCGCGGTGGCGTTGGAGATCCTGCACTGGCAGGGGAGGGCGCATGGTGCCGAACCGGCTGAACTTCCGAACGAAATGTGAACGGTGCATCAATACAGGGCGATGCGCGTAGTCGGGCCAGTCCAGGGCGGACGGAAGTTCGGCGCCGACCTATACGATTTCCCTGCTATCCGGTTCGACTGCCGTGCCACTGTGACAAATTGGAGGGTGGGCCACGTCTTCGGGCTCGGTTGAGCGAGTGACCCGGCTACTGGATGTCCGCGTCGAATGTCTGCTGAACGACTCGCATCGCGGACAGTGCCGCTGGGGCGCCGCAGTATCCAACGGTATGGAGGACCGCTTCGGTGATCTCTTCCCTTGTGAGTCCGTTGGCCAGGGCACCGCGAACATGGCCGGCCAACTCTTCGTGTGCGCGCAGAGCTGTCAGTATCCCGAGGTTGAGCAGACTGCGGCTCCGCCGGTCCAGGCCAGGACGATTCCATATCGCGCCCCATACGTGTTCAGTCACAAACCGCTGCAGCTCTGCCGAGTCGGTTCCCTCCGTACGGGCAAGCGCTTGGTCTACGAACTGATCTCCCATCACATCTCGGCGGACGGATAGGCCCGCCTGGTACCACTCGGATTCGGATTCGTGACGGGAGCTGTCCGGGAAGGACACTTCTGCCTCCTTGCGGCTTGGGCGAGGGTTACCCTCGGCTGTTCTCAGGTCCTTCTGGGAGTGGCTTGGAAGGATACTTGTTCCTCGGACCCGGGTCGCGGGGCGGACGGTTCATCCGATGCTGGCCGACAGGTCGGGCAGCATCCGGACGAGCTCGTCCTGCCACAGTCGCCAGTTGTGCAGTCCCGTCGTGGGGAAGTCGTAGGTGACGTTCTTCGCGCCGAGAGTGGTCATTCGGGCCTGAAAGGTGCGGGTGCTCGCCCAGGCCAGGATTTCCAGTGCCGACCCGGCGAGGGTGTCCTTGTCGAATCGGTCGGTGGTCACGCCGGTGGCGGCGGAGACCCAGACCCGGGTGTTGTTGGCGATGAGCCGGGGCGCGAAGACGAACGGGTCCATGCGCTGCCATTTCGTCGACAGGGGCGAGTCGATCATGCAGGCGAGGTTGTAGCCGCCGGCATTGACCATCGCGGTGCTGATCGCGGTCCGCATGCCGGGCGAGGAGGGGGTCAGGTATCCGGACATCGACGCGGTGAAACTGAACTGGTCCGGGTGGTAGGCGGCCAGGGTGATCGCGGCGCTGCCGCCCATGGACAGGCCGAAGATGCCGTTGCGGACCGGGCTGAACCCGAGCCGGTCGCGCAGGGCGTTGCGCAGATCTCGGGTCAGGAAGGTTTCCCAGGCGTAGGTGTAAGACTTGCCGGGGCCGTCTGAAAACGCCGGGATCTCGTCGAGCCCGGCGGAGTCGGCGTAGGCGTCGATGGTGGCGCCGTAGAAGGTGGAGGGGCGTTCCCAATCGGCGTAGAAGCTGGACTGCCCGCCGATCGGCATGACGACATTGATGTTCTGTTCGGTGAGCCTGCGGGCGGCGTCGGATTCGATCTCCCAGCCGTTGAGGTCTTCGCGGGCGCGCATGCCATCGAGTGCGTAGACGACGCGGTTGGTGTTGCCGTCGGCGGCGCGGAAGATGCGGGACTTGATCGGACCCATGCTCGACTCGACGTAGAAGTCGAACCCGGCGGGGTCGTAGGCGCCGTGGGCGCGGGCGCCGATCCCGGTGGTCAGCAGGGTCGCCGACATCGTTGCGACGATGGTAAGCACCAGGGCCGATCGTTGCAGCAGACGGACGGTGACGACGGCAGCGAGTGCGCCGGGAGACAACATCATGAACCTCTCAGGGGAGTTGGGATCGAACCGGCGAGGCGGCCGCGGGCGGAAAGAGGAGACCTTCCAGGGGAAGAACGTGCTCGGTCCAGACCGTATGCGCGGCTAATAAGATGGTGGTCGGGGAATTCTGAGGATGCGTTCATGTTCGTGTGAGGTGCGATACTTCCTTGCACGACCGGTATCGCCGAGCTGCCTATCGCACGACATAGCCGATACCGCGCACGGTGTGGATGAACTCGGGTGTGCCTGGCGGAGACAGCTTTCGACGCAGATGACAGATGAAAGCGTCGACGACATTGGTTTGTGGCGCGTCGCCTCCCCAGACCAGCTCGAGTAGCCGTTCTCGCGACACCACGGTGCCGCGGTCGGCCACGAGCGCACTAAGCAGATCGAATTCGCGCCGGGTCAATTCGACCTCGGTGTCGGTGACGAATACCTGACGTTGGAATCGGTTGAGCCGCACGCCATCGGTGACGACGGTGTCGGTCGAGGCGGGCTTCGCCGAGGTGCGGCGCCGGAGGGCGCGCAGCCGGGCGGTGAGTTCGGGAAGCGCGAAGGGTTTGCAGAGGTAGTCGTCGGCCCCGGCGTCGAGCCCCGCGATCCGATCGGCGACATCGGTCCGAGCGCTGATGACGCAGATCGGCACGGTGCTGCCGAATGCCCGCATAGCAGTAATGAATCCGAGCCCGTCGAGGGTGGGCATCTGCCAGTCTACGACGACGATGTCCGGTTCGTGACTGCGACAGACCGCGATCGCCTCCGCGCCGTCGGCCGCTGTATACACGTCGAAATCGTTCAGTGACAGACCGCGGGCGATCGAACGCCGGGTGTCCTCGTCGTCATCGGCAACGAGGACGGTGGCGTGACGGGATACTTCATGGACATCTCCGGTCATGCGTCGTGCGCTTTCATCTCGCGTGTCGGTCAGCGGTGGGAGCTCGAGTGACCTCCGTGCGCTGCGCACAGCCCGACGGTCGAGGTCGAGCCTTGTTCGGCTCCGTCCTCCGCGCTTCGTGCGGAGGCTGAATCAAGGTTGGGGTACCGGAGTGTGGTGCGCTAGGGCGATTCGAACTCATGATTGCGAATCTGTGGTGCACGTTGCCCCATGCGCTGCCGGTGCGGCCCTTGGCGTAGGCGTCCTGGGCTAGCTGGCCTCCCGCACCGGGCCGATCTCGCGGGCCGCGTCAGTCCGAGCGCCGGCATTGCGTCTTTCGAGCCCACTCGCCGTGGGTTCGGACTGCTCGGGGTTCTCGTGGCGAATCGCCACAGCAGGGAGGTCATGGCGGGCCGGGCTTGATCCTGGGCGCCGCCAGAGGGCGTCATCGCCAGGTCGGCGTCCGTCGGCTCGAATCCGCGTCGAGTGTGAGTTGATAATTTGTTCAGATGTGCTTGACAGCAAGCTATGTCATATCTGATGCTTTCATCATCAAGGCGCTGGAGGTGAGGGCGACAAGCGCGCACGACGGAGTCGGTTCGGGTCGGTGGTCGGCGGCCAGGAGGACCTGCTAGTCGGCATCGCGCTCGACGCGTGCGCCCGTATCCGTTGTTCCACCGTTCCGCATCGATGAAAGCGAGCCTCGATTGACCTCCTCTGTGTCCGGGCCGAGCCGCCGTCGCCTCCTCGGGGGTGCCGCCGTGGGTGCTGCCGTGCTTGCCGTCGGACTTCCTGCGGCGAACGCCGCACCCGTACGCCGACAGGAGCCGCCTTCGGGCACCTACCGTGTCGACCTCCATGCGCACTTCCTGCCGCCGGATTACCGCGCAGCCCTGCTCGAACACGGCCACATCACCATCGGTGGCTACCCGACGCCGACGTGGTCACCGGAGGACGCACTCGGCTTCATGGACTATTACGGCATCCAAGCGCAGGCACTGTCGATCTCCGATCCCGGCGTGACCTTCCTGCATGGGAAGGAAGCCGAAGACATGGCACGCTACTGCAATTCCTACGCCGCTGGACTGTTCACGAGCCACGCCCGCCGATTCGGGGCGTTCGCGGTCCTTCCGATGCCGGACGTACTCGCCTCCATCACCGAAGCAATCTATGCGCTCGACACCCTGCGCCTCGACGGTGTGGTGCTGCTCTCGGCCTACGACGGCATCTACCTCGGTGATCCCCGCTTCGAACCGCTCATGATGACCCTCAACCAGCGCAAGGCCTTCGTCTTTGTGCATCCGGCAGCCATCCCCGCGGGCGCCAAACCCGATCTGCCACTTCCGGATTTCCTCGAAGAGTTCACCTTCGACACCACCCGCGCGGCCACCATGATGATGGTCACCGGCATGACCCAGCGCTACCCCGACATCCGGTTCCAGCTCGCCCACGCCGGCGGTACGGTGCCCTTCCTGTCCCATCGGATCAGCGTCGCCTCGCAGACCGTGCTCGGTGACCTGTGGCCGGCGGGCACGCCCAAGCCCTCCGTCCTCGACATGAAGAACCAGATCTCACGGTTCTACTACGACACCGCCCTGAGCGGCTCCGCCGCCGCGATGGCCAGCGTTCTGGCTGTCACCAGCTCCGACCACATCGTCTTCGGTTCCGACTGGCCGTTCAGCGCGGCGACCCTGCCCCAGTCCGGATCCACCGACCCTGCACCAGGGCTGAGCGATGTCTTCGACGCCGACCAACGAATGGACATCGAACACCGCAATCCGCTGCGTCAGCTGCCACGTCTTGCAGAGGCCGTCGGTGGGTAAACGACCTTGATCTCGTCCGCTATGCCCCTGTGCCTGGGCCCGCTCTGACTGCTGGCTGCACGCGGTTCGCGCGGTTCGGCCGGTGACTTACTCGCGTCGAGAGCGAACATCAACACGGCGAGACTGAGTCGTTCGGCCGACGGTTCACTTGTTCGATGCGGCAGGTTCCGGGAGAGTGGGTTGCGCTGGCCGAAGGCTTCGGCCCGGTCGAAATTCTGGCGATTCGCGCGGCAGTCGCCCGCTCTTCGTCCGCGGTATCCCTTCGGGCGCCGCGCGGGTCCGGGGTCTCTGGCAACGATGCACGGCCGGCGTCGGATGGTGTGTCCGGGTGCTCGCTGGAGTCGGGCTCGCTCTGCGGGCCAGACGGTGACTTGCCGGCAATCGCATCGTGGCTGCGGGGGCAGGCAACTTACTGGTTCGGCTGCCGCCTGAACCCGTTACTCGCCGGTATGTCTCGCCGATCTCGGTGGTCCCGCAGGTGTGACAGTGTCGTGGCGATGTGTTGATGGCATGGCTCGGCAGTGTGATCACGGTCGCGAGCTTGCTCGCTGCTCCAGCCCGGGGTATAACGCTATTAGCGCGATGTCAATAACTGGGTTCGGTTGCGCACCAACGGTATTCGCTGGGGCGCAAGAACCCGTGGTCCATTCGGGAAGGAACACTGCCTGTGGAGGACACTCATGTCTCCCGTCGGCTCGCGCCGCAGTCGCCGTCGTACTCCGACCAAGGTGCTGGTTGCCCGGTGCAGGGACTCGTCTACGCACCCGAGTTCGCTGCCGATCCGCACGGGAACTACCGCGCCATGCGCGAAAGGTACGGGGCGATAGCGCCGATCGAGTTGTCGCCGGGCGTCCCGGCCAACCTGGTGCTCGGGTATCGGACCGCGGTGCGAATCCTGCACGACCCCGACCACTTTCCCGCGGATCCGCGGGTGTGGCAGGACAGCATCCCGGAGGACTGCCCGGTGCGGCCGATGATGCAGTGGTATCCGAACGCGCTGCGCAACTCCGGACCGGTCCACGCCCGCTATCGGCAGGCCTACGTCGCCGCGATCGACAGCATCGACCACCACGCCCTCCACACGACCGTGGAACAGGTCGCCATCCCGCTGATCAATTCGTTCTGCGGCACCGGCTCCGCGGACGTGTTGACGCAGTACGCTTTTCCGCTGGTCTTCGAGACACTCAACCGGGTGGTCGGCTGCACTCCGGAGCTGGGACGGCGGGTTGCCACCGGGATGGCCGCGCTGTTCGACACCGTCAATGCGGCGTGGGGGATGGAGTACTTGTCTGCGGCACTGATGGAGCTGGTCACCATGCGCCGGGCTCAACCGGGCGATGATCTGACCTCGCGGCTGGCTCACCATGCCGCAGGTCTCGACGACGAAGAGATGCTGTACAACCTGATCAGTTTCTACGGCGCCGGTATCGAGCCGATGCAGAACCTCATCGGCAATGCGCTGCTGCTCATCCTGACCGACTCCCGATTCGGCGGTGGGGTGATCGCGGGCAGCCTGTCCACGCGCGACGCGCTGGACGAGGTGTTGTTCCTCGATCCGCCGATGGCGAACTTCTGCACCACCTATCCGCGGCAGCCGGTCATGATCGACGACGTATGGCTGCCCGCCAACCAGCCGGTGGTGATCAGCCTGTCCGCGTGCAACAACGACCCGGCGATCGCCCAGGGCGACCGCAACGGCAACCGATCCCACCTTGCCTGGGGTGCCGGACCGCACGCCTGCCCGGCGCGATCGGTGGCCTATCAGATCGCGCAGGACGCGCTCGACCAACTGCTCGACGCGCTGCCGGACCTGACCCTGGCCGTGCCGGCGGACGAGATCGCCTGGCGGCCGGGACCGTTCCACCGGGCAATGACGACGCTACCGATCAGCTTCCCGCCGTCTGCGCCGCTGTTCGTCCCTTAGGCGCCCCGGCCGCGAGGTAACGTGCCTACCGCGCGGCGAAACCGGCTGCGGCACTATCGATCACGGGCCGCGGTCCCTGATATGAAGGAGAATGTCATGGAACCGATCGTGCTGGATCCGACCGGCGCCGACATCCAAGGTGAGTCGGCCCGCATTCAGCAGTGTGGTCCGGTGGCGCTGGTCGAGCTGCCCGGCGGAGTGCCCGCCTGGTCGGTCACCGATCAAGGGGTGCTCCGGAGCCTGCTCGCCGACCCTCGGGTGTCGAAAGACCCCCGACAGCACTGGATGTCGTTCATCAACGGCGAGATCACCGAGGCGTGGCCGCTGCTGCCGTGGGTCGCGGTGGACAACATGTTCACCGCTTACGGCGTCGATCACCGCAGGCTGCGCCGCCTGGTCTCCCCGGCATTCAGTCATCGTCGCAGCACCGCGCTACGTCCGCGCATTGCCGAGATCACCGAGAGTCTGCTCGACGCGCTGGCGGCCACCCCGGCCGGCGAGCCGGTCGATCTGCGCACCGGCTTCGCCTACCCGGTGCCGATCCGGGTCATCACCGAACTGCTCGGTGTCCCCGAAGAGCTGGGGCCTGCGCTGCACAAGTGCGTCGACGGCTTCTTCGACGGCACCTTCACCGCCGAACAGGCGCAGGCCAACTACCTCGAAATGTACCGATTGGTCAGCGAACTCGTCGCCTACCGTCGAGAGCATCCTGGTGATGACGTCACCAGCGTGCTGATCGCCACCCGCGACGAGGACCACGACTCCACACTGTCGGAGAAGGAGCTCGTCGACACGTTGATGCTGGTCATCAACGCCGGTCACGAGACCACGGTCAATTTGCTCGACCAGGCGATCGTCGCCCTGCTCACCCATCCCGAGCAGCGTGCCGCGGTCGCCGCAGGTGATGTGTCGTGGGCGGACGTGGTGGAGGAGACGCTGCGCTTCCAGGCGCCGGTGGCGCACCTGCCGCTGCGGTATGCGGTCGAGGACATCGACATCGCCGGCGGGTACCGGATCGGCAAGGGCGAGGCCATCCTGGCCTCCTACGCCGCTGCCAGCCGTGACCCGAAAGTCCACGGCGCCACCACCGCCGAGTTCGACCCCACCCGCGCCACCCGCGAGCAGCACCTCGCCTTCGGCCACGGAGCACACCACTGCATCGGCGCATCGCTGGCCCGCCTCGAGGCGGCCGTTGCGCTGCCTGCGCTGTTCGACCGGTTCCCGGAGATGAGGCTGGCCACGAGCCCTGCCGAGTTGGCGCCGGTGCAGAGTTTCATCTCCAACGGGCACACCAGTATTCCGGTGTATCTGCACGCCGACTAGTTCGACAGCGCCGCCTCCGCGCAGTCCTGAACGAATGCAGTCGTTGTTCACGGCAGTCGCAGTACCGTGCAGTGCACAAGCGTGGGGTTGTGGGTCGGATCCTCCTCCGGACACGTAACGTATCCCCACAGAACATCTGTGGGGATACGTTCTTTCTATCGCCCGGTGCCGGATGGCCGTCCGGCACCAGGCGCAACACATGACGAGGATCGGGCGCATTAATCGCAGACTGATTGATGGCAACAGGGCGTCGACGCTGCGACAGATCCGGCGCGTCGCTGGTGTCACCCGCGCTGAATAGACGTCAACAGTGCAAGCAGCAGTCTTGCAAATGGAGATGTTTCGGTAGGGCGAACGGCGCCATGACCTTGTACCACGAGCATCACCTCCTCTCTCGAGCGCGGTCTACCTGAATCGGCTGCGCTCGAAGGGAAGTGAAACAACACAATGGCGGGGGGTTGGGGGGTGGGCGCAGCCCGGCCCAAGGGGTTGTTGGGGGGGGTTAGGGGGGGGGCATGGGGGGTAATATCGCGGGGTAGCGATAATGGGTGTGGTAGAAAGAAGGGGGGGTTT
>NZ_JBHVHX010000007.1:264166-312342 GCF_042799895.1 Nocardia sp. NPDC057663
TGTCAAACAACACATTGGCGCGTTTACGGCGTTCGCCGTAACCGCGCCATAAGGAGTTGTGGTCGTCAGATCGGCCGGCTACATGCGGCTAATTCGCGCGTCTTCCGGAAATTGCTTGTCGAAGAACTCAGGGAGGTTTCTTTCGTGATGTTCAGAGGGAAGGTGTTCCAGGCGCCATGATTCCGTTTAATGGTTGGTTGGTCGGGTGTAGGCGGTGATGATGCCTTCCCCTTCTGGTTCTACGATGACGCGAATGCGGACATCGTCATAGTGCCCGTCGACGCGCAGGCGGGCTGGAATTTCCCACTCGATGTCGTCGCGATCATGCCAGGGGTTCATCAACGTGCCCGGCCTGCCACCTTTCAGGGCGTCAGCTTCGCGCGACCATTTCGCATCCGGATCGGTGACGACAGCTCTCACTGCTTCAAATATTTTATCATCAGGCCACTCTGCCGGAAAGAATGTTTTGTCCGCGTCCGGTGTTGTCGCTCGTCCTGCATGCAGCTCTGCAATATGATCCATACGGTACGGCGAGAGGTATGTGGCGTGGAGTCGGATCTCAGGTGAAATTTCCAGTTCTTCCCATTCGACAACACTCTCGTGCCAGCCGCCGTAGAGGCCCGGCAGGGGCTCGCGCCCGCTGGCTTCGTGGCGATAGATGTTTCTAGCCTGGTACGGCTGTTCGCTGCTGTTCACTTTTCACACCCGGTACGATTGGAGAACGAACCTCGACAGTCTATCTCCCCAACGGACACGGAGGATGGCGCGTGCCCCCGCCCCCGGATGCAGTGGCAGCGACCGCGGAACTACTGCGTGCGATGCTGCGCTCTCAGGCTGCGTACAGGCAGCGCTGGGTCCGCCATGCGCTGCGGATGCGCACCGATGACATCAGCTATGCCGCAGTCTCTCAGGTTGTTGCGCTGCATCTTTGGGATCAGGGGATAGTTGCGGACAGTGATCGCGAACTTCCCAGACGGCTACGCGACAGGATTCGCCACGCTCTGCGGGGTGAACAGCTGAGCTATGAAACCCTGACTTGGATAATCGAATCCTTCTACTTCACGGCTGAGGACTCCCATAAAATATGGGATACCTACGCCGGAAACGATCCAGATGGAGCCGGGAGCGATGGTGTCGGTTCGACACTTCGGATTCCACCGGTGCCGATGGTGAGTTCCCAGAAACATCAGACCAAGGCGCTGTTCTCGCGATATTACATCAATTCAGATCGAATGCTGGCGAAGATCGAAACCAGCCATGCAATGGTTGCGCTGGAAGACGGGGTCGATACCTTTGGCTATAGTCCGAGGGACACCGTCGCCGACGTGCAGGTTATTGCGGGCGGCAGCTTCGCCGGCTACCGCAGTAGCGTGCCCGGCTTCATCGGGGTCGAGCTTCGCCTCGATCGAACACTTCGTATAGGGCAGCATGCTTCGCTCCAGTACTTCACCGCGCACCGTAGTACCGCAGAGCCGTGCACGCAGGTGCGACGAGCTGCACGCAGCCGAATTAACGACGTCGACATGCGCGTAATCTTCGATACCGTAACTCCGGTTCGGGCTTGGTGGTGTGCATGGGACAGCTACGATGGTGGCAACACTGTGCTGAGGGTACCTACCGACCTGACGCCGATCTGGGAGCTGCACCGCTTCTTTGCATATATCGAGCATACGGTCGTGGGGTTCGAGTGGGAGTGGTAGGGAACTTTATGATTGCCACCCTACGCCGTAGCTGCGCGCCAACTGGAGATCGAAAAAACTGAGCTCCACTTGACCGCTGACATCGACTAGCACCCTATCGCCAACGAAATCAAGGACTTCCAACGAAACGGGCGGGAGGCCGTTGATCCGCCATATCTTGTCGGGGCAATTCGGTCCGAATCGGATACGCAAGCGAAAGAATCTGCACACACGCCAGGGGACTACCACATAGTATGGCCGGATCGAGTCCCGAGGGCCCAAGACTATCGAAGCACTGTAATCATGACGTTGTCCGACGCCGATCGCCTTTGCCAGTTTCATTCTAAAGTCAACGTGCGACCGGCCGATTCGAAGTGTTTCAGTAAGGCTGCCGCCAGACAAGATATTTGCAGAAATATTTCGTTGCTCGGAAGAATCCGACGATACGCTCCACGAAAACACGATGGTGTCCAGCTCGGGGACAGTAGAAACTATCCGCCGTTCTTCGATCAAGCGGACTGGATCTTCATCCAAATAGAGGGTAGCCCTCAGGGAGTCCGTGTACCAGGTATCGCCAGGGGTTGTATTGCAAATGTCAACCAAGACGCTTTCTTTTTCCGCCAGGAGTTCAGCCAGCATCAAGAACGCTTCATCAATACGACGTGCAGCGGTTCGAGGATCACGATCGAAGGTTGCTGCTAGCGCTTGAACTCGCTGACGCAGGAATCGGCGCTCAGGCTGGTTGCTCGAGCGGTCGAGAGCCAGTGCAGCTACGGCTGCCTGCCGTAGCTGTTGTGGTAGACGGCTACATCCCTCGGTAATAGTCATGGTGAGTTTCCGGCGGACGTCGGCGGCCGAGTCGTGCCCAGTGATGCCGCAAACCCGCCGGAGTGCCGGCCCGATGCGCTCAACGACATCCGGGGCAAGCAGTCCGTGGCCTCGACGCAGCTGCTTCAACTCGACGAGTAGAGGATCTGTCATGGCAACTCGGCTCCGGCTGGCGCAGTGTCTCAACATGTCTCGCTTCTTTGTACCCGGAGCTGGTATCGATGACAAAAGCAGGACAGTATGACCTGAGTCGTGGACCGCCGACCGGATCATGCCGCACCATCCTTGGTGCGGCAGTTCGTGCCACCCAGGCTCGATCACCCAGGTCGACCACGGATTGCCTTGTTGCACACGCGCTTCGCAGCACCAGCTCAGTAGCGATGTAGTGACCGACCGTAGTCGGCGGTCGTGCCGCATCGCTTCTCCTTGCCTGTCGCAAGGTGCGCGGCAACGCGATTGACACTCCTTCACATTGATAGCAATCATGGCTGGTTTCGCCTCGAATCTGATTGCTCGACTCGAAAGGACGGAAATTGTGAACAGGACGATCCGATCTCTGTCTAGGGACGACTCCAACCATCCAAAGGATTGTGAATAAGATGAGTGATCGATTCAGTACGAGCTCGATAGGAGCCACGTGGCCTCCTTGCGTTGTTGCCCATAACCGGCTGCGTGGATTCTATCCGTCCTTGTTGGATACCGCCCGGCGGCTGGATGATTTCATCGAGGAATTCACCCGCAATCGTGCAGATGCGATGCAGCGCTCAATTGATCGTGTGACAGTAAAAGCTGTGGGCACAGCTAAAGCGTTGGACCTCCTTGCCGAATCTGGTATAGGCGTGGAAGGAGCAATTCCACTCGCGTGCCATCGAGGACATGTTCTCATATTCGCTGGCTGGAATCATCCCGACCGCACGGTTCCTCCGGCGAAACTCCGCACGTATCGTGCGCTGTTGGCACAGACACGCATTACGAAGAAGGTGCCGAACCGCATGGAGGATCGTGCACGCGACGCGGGCTTGCAGGTCAACCTCTTGGCGAAGAAGGACGACCAAACGAGTCGGCGAGACGAAGTCGGTAGGTTCGCAGAAGCCTTCGGTGCGTTCGGGTTGGGTGAGACTGACATCGAACAGCTTCTCGTCTCCGCGAACACGACGATCGCCTATCTGACAAATCCCTTGGGTGCGGTCGCTTCCGCGGTAGTGGCCGAGCGGGTCACAATCGACCTGGAAGGGCATGGCTCGCTGGTACTGGTCGAGATAACAGAGGCGATCACAAGGGTAGAATTTCGAGGCCAAGGCCTCTATCGGAACCTGTCTGGCTACATCGTCGACCACATCCGATTTGGAGAGGCGGGACCATTGCATGCGGTGTTCGGTGAATGCAATCTGTCATCGCCTGGCGTTATCTATGCTGCTCGGCGAAACGGGCGGAGATTCGTGACCGACGACGCGGAACTGTATGGTGGGCCTCACCGGCCAGATCTAACATTTGGTATTCTCTGTCAGAATTTCTCGGTGTCTGATGGTGTCGAGTCCAGAGCCTACAACGACTTTGCATTGTCGTACGTTGATCTGACTAATTGTGCATAGAAAAAGCGTGCCGGTTGACTGGTGTCCGATCAACCGGCACGCTGACGATCCTTCTTATCCAGCGCTTTTGACACCCTAGTTTTCGAAATAGCTTCGGAGAAGGTGTCGATAGACGTCGGTAACTGAATCAAGTGAGCGCTGAGAAACAAACTCGTTCGGCGAATGTATGTTCCCACCCTCCGGGCCCAGGATAAGCGAAGGAATGCCGAAAGACTGAGCGAAAACGTTCTCATCGCCGACAGATCGACCGTAATTGATAAATGGTCCGTCGGCTGGATTGAGGACTTTTTCGATCGCGATCTTCCCGGCCGCAACGAGCTTGTCCGCCAGGGGAGATTCATACGGCTCGGCGTAGCTGTTTTGTCGTGGAACCAGGCGCACGGAGGCCTTCACATAGGGTCGGGCCGCGGCTGGCATCTCGGTCGAGCCGATAACTTTCTCGCAGATGTCACGATACTCATCGAGACAACCCTCTACTGATTCTGGCAACACGAGCAGTCGCTCGACCTCCAGTTCACAGTATTCGGGAATCGACAAGCCCCGTGACCGTGCGTTGAAGCTTGCAACGTACTGTCCCCCTTCTTTCAGTCGAGGGTGAAATGCCTGCTTCGCGCCACTGATTTCTCGTGCGATTCGGGCGCCGATATCGACCGCGTTGACGCCGCGATCGATGTGACCGCCATGTGATGAGTATCCGTGGATCTCGAACCTGAATCGTGCCCGCCCGCGTCGGCCCAGGGTGAGAACATCCGCGCCACCAATCCGGTCAGCTGATGCGCCGGGCTCGACAGAGAGGATGTGCTGAATTCCATTCATCCAGTCCGCCGCGTCGTGGACGACCTGCCATGCACCGAGGGACTCATTTTCTTCGTCGACGGCCAGAAGGACCTTGATCGGCGCATCGGCCGGCAAGTCGTGGAGTGCGACCAACAGGCCGGCGATTCCGCCCTTCATGTCGCATGCGCCGAGGCCGTACAGCTTGTCACCGACTTTTGTGATGCGGAATGGGTCGGTCTCCCATCCACTGTACACAGGGACAGTGTCCATGTGTCCATAGCAGAGCAGTGTTGCCGTGCCCTTTCCTCGCTGGCCCAGAATGTTGAACCGACCAGGCTCGACCATCTGCTTTCGTACCGCAAATCCAGAATCCTTGAGGTAGCGAAAAAGCCAGTCTCCGAGCTCGCCTTCGCTGCCAAAAACTGATCCGCGTGAGACCAGATGTTCAAGAACTCCTGTCGGTGTGTTCATAGTTTATCGAATATCTCCTATATCTCCAGTCGTCCAGATTCCAACGCCATTCGGATAGTACGTTCCACCCAGAATGTTCGGCCCCTTGAATGTATCATTTCTGCGGTCGATCAGGTTGCTCCGGTAGGTCCCAATTGCGTCGCGAGGCGCCTTGATCTCCTGCGCTAGAACGACGCCGCCGATATTCTCGCACCGATGCTCCATCAGGAAATCGATAATCTCGGTCAGCTCACTCGACGTCAGGAGTGGAAACTCTGAACCGCTGTACATCTGATCGATATCTCGATATGACAAGATTTTCCGACCCGACTTTTCGGCCATTCTTTGATTCTCCGATCGGTCATTCTGAATCTGCACTCTACGCTATATCTCAACTCGGTAGTGTGTCGATTATCTGTTGTCCGGGTTTTGCTGTCAATCTGATTTCGATCACCCCCCAGAACGTCGTTGCTCTGGTCCAGACCCTGCCGCACTCGTCTTCCGTCAGGACGAGGCTGAAACGTCTGGGACACAATATATCGGAAGGTCGATGCATCGGCCGAGAAACTGCCGGATGTCGCTGCCCACTCTGAACCCGGTGCGACGAGTTCGACGATATCGGCCAGGACTTCCTCGATAGTGCAGGTTCCCAGCTCGGACGATGGCCGTCACGTGTCAGCAAGTCGGCCGTGAAGAACAGCGCCGGCGTCGGCGTTGGTCCCGCGCAGGGCACGGGTAGCCATGACCGTCATCATCAGGCCGCAGATCGTCAGGCCCGCTGCTGCGAGGTAGATGGGCCTGGGACCAGAAGTCGAGTCGGCAATCAGGCCGCCGAACAGGCCGGCGCAGGCGGCAGCGACCTGGTACCCGGACGCATTGACAGCCATGGCCAAGGTCGGGGCCTCGCGCGCGGTCATCATCACGCGTGCTTGCATGCCCGGGATGATCGCGAAGCCGAGGAGGCCGATCGCTACAACCGCCACGCCGGTGAGTGTCGTGGAGGTTGCAACGAACCAGGTGCCCACAAGGGTTGCGGCCAACAGGCCGAGCAAGGCGGGTTGGAACAGTCGCGGGTTGCGGTCGTAGAGGATGCCGCCGACGAGGTTGCCGATCGTCGCGCCGGCGCCATAGGCGAGCAACAGGATTGGCAGTCTGGTCGTGGGGTGCCTGCCCAGATCTGTGAGCAGCGGGGCGAGGTAACTGAACACCATGAGCACGCCGACGTTGCCGACCGAGGTGATGGCCAGCGCCACCAGCACCGGCGGTTGTCGCAGGACTCGCAACTCCGAGACCGCCGAGGTCCGACCCTCGTCGGTTGGCGAGGTGAGCTGCCAGAACACCAGGCCCAGCCCGATCAGGCACGCAACGGCAATCGCGGCGAATGTCGCGCGCCAGCCCCACTGACTGCCGATCTGGGTGCCGATAGGCGCTCCGAGGATCATGGCCAGGTTCATCCCGAACGCCAGCCGGGCCACCATGGTCCCGGCTCGCTCAGGTGGCGCGGACTGCACCGCGATCACGATGGCTTGGGCGAAGAAGGTCGAGGTCACCAGTGCGGTGACCATACGGGCGGCCAACAGCAATGAGAACTCGGGTGCGAGAGCGGAGACCGCGTTCCCGATGACCGCAACAGCCAGCATCGCCAGCATCAGTGGTTTCCGGTCGATCCCGGCGGTCGCCGCGGTGAGCACCGGGCCGCCGATGATCATGCCGACGGCGTAGGCAGTGACCAGCAAGCCGACGGTGCCGGCGGTGACCTCGAGGTCTGCGGCGACCTCGGGCAGGATCCCGGCTATCACGAACTCTCCGGTGGTGATGCTGAAAACGCAGAACATGAGGATGGCAAGTCGACGCATGCCCGTCACGCTAAACTCTCACGTCGACGTGAGAGTCAAGTCGAACAGCGAGGGAAACCAGGTGAGAATCGGCGAACTGGCGGACCGGACCGGAGTCAGCGTGCGAGCGTTGCGCTACTACGAGGAGAAGGGCGTCCTCAGGCCGGACCGAACCGCCAGTGGATACCGGATCTTCACCGACTCGGACATCCACAAGGTGTCGCACATCCAGACCCTGCTGGCAGCAGGTCTCGGCATGGACCTCATCGGCGAGATCCTCGCGTGCCTGTCCGGTGAATCCTTGCTGCTGGACGACTGCCACCAACGTCTCGAAGCAGAGCGCAGCCGGATTACCGACGACATCGACCGACTCGTCCATACCCGATCGCTGCTGGACAAGCTGCTCGCCACCACCACACGTGGCTGAGCACCACCGATCTCGCCCGCCCATTGCAGATCCCGGCGTGGGGGTGAACGTCGAGCGGTCACGGAGTTGGCACGGCGGCAGCGCCCGAAAGCAACCGGTCGGTTGTAAATCGCTGGGGTGGAAGGGAATCGGATCTCAATCCATCCGCGCGGCCACCGCGAATACCCTGTGATCGCTTCCACCCCCCGGCAGGAACGGAGTCGCGGAATGCTCGGAATTCTGTTGCAGCTGGCGGTATTGGCGCTTTTCGTGGGCGTCGCGGTGGGGATCTTGGTACTGGGGGATCGGGTGCGGCCCGAATCGTGGCGGCACGAAGACGATTCAGGTGCTGGTTCGATGATGCTGGACATGGTCAACATGTTCTTCGCCGCCATCGTGGCGTTCGTGGTGGTGATCCTGTGGCAGCAGTACGACACCTCGCATGCGCACACCGTGTCGGAGGGCAAAGCGCTGGTGAGCGTGTATGAGTCCGCGAACAGCATGCCCGAGCCGGATCGCGAGAAGATCCGGACCCTGGTGACCGCCTACACCCGGCAGGTGATCAACGAGGAGTGGCAGGTCATGGACAAACAGCGCCGACTGAGCCCGTCCACGCAGGCAACGCTGGATGATCTGCGGGAGGCGGTGAATTCCGTGCCTGCCGCCACCGCGGACGAGAAGGCGGACCAGGACGAGACTGCCGCGGCCGTTGCGGCGATCACCGAGGCACGCTTCGACCGTGGCCTGGACGCCGGCTATCGGTTGCCCGGTTTCCTCTACATCGCCTTGTGGTTCGCCACTGCCATGCTGTTGTTCGGCACCGTCTTCTCCGGTGTCGTGGTCACCAAGCGCAGCATCCTCATGACCGGGTTGTTCGGTCTGGTGATCGGTGCGGTCATTGTGGCTGTCTACCAACTGGATCGGCCGTTCGCCGGCGGCAATCACGTCGCCAAGGACGCCTACGAACTCGCGCTCGCGCGCTTCCAGCACCTTGCCGCGGAGCCGTCCTCCAGCGGCGATATTCCTCGTTGACCGGGTCAAACAGCGATCAGTACTGGGCTTTCGGAGGCACGGTGGGTGGAAAACGAAGAGCAGTACGAGGATTCGCGGGGGTGTCGGTGGCTGGGGCTCTGCTCGCCGTCCACGTACCGCTCGCTGCGGCTGACCCGGGAATCCCGACGATCGACCAGATCATCAGCGGCAGTGCGGCTCCGGGCACCGTGGCCGCCCCGAGCGACGGACAATCCGGCGGGCTGGAGCTGGGGCTCGGCACCGGCAGCAGCCTCGCGAGTGGACCGGGCTGGTCGGCGGCGCCGACCGGCAGCTCGGGGACAATCCCGAATCCGGCGGCTGGGCAAGCTCTCGGCCTCGGCCCGAGCACCCCCAGCGGCCTCGATGGAGCCCGCGCGACGATCGATCCAACCGCCGTGGATCCTGGCGTATCCGATCCTGCGTCTGGTACGGCACTGACGACTCCGACAGCCGCCCCGGGCACACTCGGCGGCCTGCTGCTCCCCAACCCCGACTATGTGCTTCCCGCCTGTGTCGGCAGCGCGGCAGTCGGCAGCGCCGCGCTGGGGTCTGGCATCGTCACCGGTAGCGGCATGGGCTCGAGCCTGATCGGCGGCCTCGGTTCCAGCGGAAGCGTCGGCTCGGGATCGGCAGGTGCGGGCAGTGTGGCGGTAGGCAGCGCCGCGACCGGCAGCGCCCTGCTGACCTGCGCACTGTTGCTCCCGGTCCCGGGTCTGCCGGAGCCCGGTATCCCCCTGATCATTCCACCGCAAGCGGTGGCGCCGGAGGTCGTGCCTATCCCAGCGCGACTGCCCGAGGTGATCCCGTCGATCCCCGCAGCGATCCCGCCGCTGCCGCTGCCGCCGCCCCCGGTCGAGTACGCCGCGCCTGTTCAGTCACCCCCTGCACTTCCGCTCACCGCGCTGCAGGTTATGACGGTCATGATCATCACGATCATCGCAGGCGCGCGTGCTCGCCTGCGTGGCCGGTAGTAGCCGCGCGCGATTTCCGCCGCCCGGCATCAGTGGAGACGGAATCCGACGTCGCCTGAAGCGGTCGCGTCACCGGCCGTCCCGCCGTGTTCACCACTCCCGAGTGGCGATCAGTTCCTCCGCATCCGCGTCCTGGAAACCATAGGTACAGGCCACGAACCAGAAGTCCTCGCCTATCTCCTCACGAGCCACAGTCTCGATTTCGCTGCCCGCCGAATCGAACTCGGCCTCCAGTGCGTTGAACTCCTCGGTGGCGGCGTGGGCGAGGACGTACAGCGCGGCCAGGTCGGCAGGCTGCTCGGCCTCGATACGCTCGCACAGCCTCAGCAAGATTGCCTTACCGCGGTCCACCAGATGGCTGGGAAAGAAGTCGTCCTCGTACAAAAGGTGGAGAAAGCGGTGTGTGATCACCTGCTGATTGCTGATCGGCATGACGTCCTGCTCTCGGTCTTCGATAAGCACGACCCTATAAAAGGCGCGCAGCAAGCGCCCGAGGTGCTCGAGTGCGACGGGGTACCCAAGTTCTGACGGTCGACCTCCGATATCCCGTCGGGCGGTGCGACGACAGCATGAAGCCCCGCAGCGGCGATAGACGGGTCTTCAGCCCAGGAGGCCTGGCTCTGGCTCGGAACTTGTGTCCCCGCCCACATGATGTTTATGGTGCTTACATTAGTGTTACTGTGGCTTCTTGTCAATTGTCGGCAATCGAAAGGTTTCTTCCCGTGCAGACGATTCTCGGAGCAAACGGACAGATCGGGACCGAGCTTGCTCACGAGCTCCATCGGCGGTTCACCAAGGACATCAGGCTGGTGAGCCGTAATCCCCGACGGCTGCACGACACCGATGAGCTGGTCACGGCGGACCTCATGGACGCCGAGCAGACCGCTGCGGCGGTCGCAGGTAGCGAGATCGCGTACCTGACCGTCGGTCTACCGCCGGATGCGAAGCTGTGGGCGGATCAGCTCCCGGTGATGATGGAGAACACGATCGCAGCGTGCGAGAAACACGGCGCCAAGCTCGTGTTCTTCGACAACACCTACATGTATCCGATGACCGGTGAACCGCAGACCGAGCAGACGCGATTCGCTCCGGTCGGGAGTAAGGCGCGGACCCGGGCGACGATGGCCACGATGCTGTTGGAAGCCATGGCTGCAGGTCGGGTCGAGGCGGTGATCTGTCGCGCGCCGGAGTTCTACGGGCCGGGCAAGACGCAGAGCTTCACCAACGCGATGGTGTTCGATCCGATCTCGGCGGGCAAGAAGTCGCGCGTTCCGTTGCGCGACGACACTCTGCGGACCTTGATCTGGACTCCGGATGCCAGCCGCGCGATGGCCTTGATCGGTAACACGCCGTCGGCGTACGGGCAGACCTGGCATCTGCCGTGCGACGACGACCGTGTGACGTACCGGGGGCTGATCGAGCTGGCCTCCGCATCTTGGGGTCGCGAGATCGACTACTCGGTGATGAAGCGTCCCGCGTTCTTCGTCGCTCGGCTGTTCAATCAGGGCGTGCGTGAACTGTGGGAGTTGCTGCCGCGATACGAGGTGGACAATTTCTTCGTCTCGGACAAGTTCAAGCGGGCATTTCCGGAGTTCCGGGTGACGACCTACGCCGAAGGCGTGGCCGCCATCAAGGCGGACTGAGCCGCGCGGACCCAGCGTGACTGCTAGCTCTTCTTCGAATCGGGCAACTTGTCGATCGAGGCGGTCGTACGGAGTTCACGACCAGCATCGGCACCGGCATCGGGGCGCCCGGCGACCTGGCGGCGGTGGAGATACTCGGCAGTGTGGGAATCGGCGGGGAAGTAGGACTCGACGGCGATCTCTGCGAGGGTGATGTCGAAGGCAGCACCGAATGTCATGATGGTGTTGAAGAAGGACAGTTCGGTGTCGTTGTGCGCGAGCCGGATCGGTAGAGCGACGTCGGCGGGATCAACCGGGCTGTCGTCGGTGGGTGCGAACACGCGTAGTTCGGCGTGTAGCGCGGCGAGGGCGGGATCTCCGCTGCGTTCGGCCTGCCGGGCCAGCCGGGGCAGCAGGTAATTGCTGACTTGGGCGTAGTTGGTAATACGTGCGGCGAAACCGTCGGGGTGAAGGCCGAGACGCATCATGTTCACCGGCGGGTTGAGGAGCTCGGGTGACGCGCCGTCGAAGAAGATCTCGGCCGCATCGTTGGCGAACAGCAGGTTCCACTGCGCGTCCACGGCGATGGCGGGGTACGGCTCGTGGCAGGCGACAACCCGGCGTACCGCCGCTGTCGCCGCCGCGAGATCCGGGTCGTCGAGTGTGCGCTGTGGATGTACGGGGAGCGCACCGGCGGCAAGGTGGAGCTGATTGCGGTCGCGCAGTGGGACATTCAGATTCTCGGCGAATCGCTCGATCATGGCGGTGCTCGGCACCGTCCGGCCGGTCTCGACAAAGCTGATGTGCCGGGTGGAGATGCCTGACTGCGCGGACAGCGCGAGTTGGCTGAGCCCACGTCGCATCCGCCACGCGCGGAGGAGCTCACCGACCGGACTGTTCATCACCCGAGTATCGCGGCCGGACAGGCGCCGCACCATTACCTGGCTGGTAATCGCCGGCGTGCCGTTGCAGGTGCCACAGTGCCACCATGACACAAGACACTGTGGCGCAACGTAACCGAGATCTGGTCGTGCACGGGCTGGCGGAGTTCGCCCGCGGAAATATCGGCGTATTGCGCGAGCTCTTGCACGAAGACTTCGTCGAGCACAGTCCCGGCAACCCCTCCGGGCGCGACGCATTCATCGAGTTCATCGCGAGTGCGCCGGTCGCGGGTGCGCGCCTCGACATCAAACGCGTCATCACCGATGACGATTACGCGGTCGTGCACTATCACATGGTCGAACCGGGTGGCGGCCGCGGATCGGCCGTCATCGATATCTGGCGGCTGGTGGACGGCCGGATCACCGAACACTGGGATGTGGTGCAGCCGGTCCCCGAACCTGCGAGTATCCCGCACGGCATGTTCTGAGCGCCCGCTCTAACTCGCGACATCGAGGACACGGACCGTGGCGGCGGCCGCGAGGGGTTCGCGGTGTTCGGTGAAGAGCTTGGCGACCAGTTCGCCGCGGCTGGTGACACCGACCTTGTCGAAGATCGACTTCAGGTGGTCGCGGACGGTGTGTGGGGAAAGGAACAGCCGCGCGGCGATATCGGCTGTGGGCAGGCCGTGCGCGACGAGTTCGGTGACCTGTAGTTCTCGCGGGGTGAGCTCGTAGGCTGCCACGATCAGCTCGGCCACCTCCGCTGGCTTGGCCTGCTCGATCACCAGAGCCGTTGTGCCCGTGCGCCCTTCGGTGTCGCGCAGGCAGGTCGCATGGCACACCAGCCAGCGCCCCGCGGTGGTGCGCACCCGGATCCGCGACGCGGTTCCGGTGAGCCGGGCACGGCCTGCCGTGCTGAGAATCCAGACCGGCAGCGGCAGATCGATGCCGAGCGGGGTCTGGGTGGCGGGACCGGGTGGCATCTCGGCCAGCAGCTCGCGGGCCTCGTCGTTGAGGGACAGCAGTTCCCCGCCCGCGCCGAACAGCAGCAGACCGGGCGCGGCGGCGAGAGCGGACGGCGGTGTCGCGCCTGGCCGTGCGAAGGCGCGCAATCGCTGTGCCATCGGCGTGCAGATCGTGTGGACCAGGGCGATGTCCTCGGCGCGGAACGGCGGCCTGCCTCGCTCGCGGAACAGGCTCAGCTGTCCCCACGGCTGCCCGCCGACCCGGAACACTGCGCGCAACTCGTCGTCGAGCCCGCGCGGGCGCATGAAGCCGCGGTACAGCGGACTCGATGTCGGCCGGTCCCCGGTCACCTCGCGCAGCCCGGCCACCGGGACCTTCGCCAGCGCCAGATCGCGGAACAGATTCACATGCTCAGCGAAAAACTCTGACTCCCAATAGATTCCGCAGCCACCCTCGTGCAGGTTCTCCACCCGCGCCGGTGCCGTGGTGAGCCCGTTGACCGGATCGGTGGCCACCCACACCGCGGCGTCGAACGGTGCTATGCGCCGCAGGCGGGCCGACACGTCGGCGAACAGGGAGTGCGCGTCGGGCGTGGTGGCGATGCCGGCGAGCAGTGCGTCGAGCGCGGTCGTTGCGGTCATGTGTGTCATCTTCGGCCGCCTGTCGCGCGCTCGCCACCCCGCAACTGAGGGGTCGGTGCGGGGTACTTCGGCCGCGGAAACGGAGCAGTGGGCACTAGCCCCGTCATTGGCGCGCCACTGGTGGCGAATCCCCTCGATCGCGGGATGTTCGGCGCCGTGGAACCCCGCGATGCTGGGTGCGGCATACACGAAACCGAAGGAGCCCCATGCACATCGGAATCATCGGAGCGGGCGCGGCCGCCGTCGCGCTGCTCGACGCGCTGGCCCGCGCGGACCGCCAGCCGAGCGGTGTCACCGTGTTCGACGGCGCGCCGGCGCTGTGGCGTGGCCGCCCGTACCAGCCCGACCTCGACACCGTGCGGGTGAACGCGCCGCCGCCGATCATGTCGGTGCGCGCGGGCGACTCCGCGCACTATCAGCGCTGGTTGGCGAATCGCGACGTGACCGGCTATCTCGACGAGAGGTTGGGTCAGCCGCTCGTCCCGCGCGCTGTCTACGGCGAGTACCTGGAAGACACCGCGCGCGAGGCGATCGCACAACTGGGTCGCGCCGGCTGCCAGGTCCGCGTGGTGCGCTCGGCGGTCACCGGATTCTCCCGCGACGGCCGGGCGGTCCTGCACACCGCCGGCGGCCATCACGTCCCGGTGGACCGGGCCGTCCTCGCGGTCGGCAGCGGCCGCCCGCGTGACCATTACGGGCTCACCGGCGCGCCCGGCTATGTCAACGAGCCCTATCCGCTCGCCCGTACCGTGGCCGGACTCCCCGCAGACCACCATGTCGCCGTCATAGGCAGCGGTCTGACCGCGGTGGATGTCGCCGTCACCCTGGCCGAGAGCGGGCACACCGGGCCGATCACGCTGCTCTCACGCAGCGGGCAACTCCCCTTCGTGCAGCAGCGTCCGGTCCGCCTGGACCCCGTGCACTTGACGCCGGGGGCGGTGCGGGAGCTGGCTGCGGAGCACGCCAGCGAACTACGCTTCTCCCAATTGGTTTCGCTCATGCGTACCGAACTCGCGGCACTGGCGCAGGATTTCGACACCTTCGCTGCCGAGATCATCGGCTCCGAGGATCCGGTGATTCGCCTGCGTCGCCAGCTCGACGCGGTCGACGCGCCGCACTACGGGCGGCGCCTGCTGGCCATGGTCATCCGCACCGCCGGCCCGACCGCGTGGCCGCTGCTGGCGGACCGGGACCGAGCGATGCTGCGCACCGAACACTTCCGCACCATCAACAGCCTGAGCTCGCCCATGGTCCCGCACAACGCACGCATCGTGCTGCGGCTGCTGGATTCCGGCAGGCTGCGGTTGCGGGCGGGCGTCACCAAGATCGAGGCGCAGACCGGCGGCGGGTTCACCGTGCACGACGGCCGAAGCTGGTCCGCGGATACGGTGCTCAACGCGGTCAACCCGCCCGCCTACACGGTGCCCCCGGAAACCGAGTCGCTGATCGGCGCGCTGCTCGCAGCGGGCGCGGTCGAATCGCATCCCTCGGGCGGCCTGCGTGCGGAACCGGTCACTCGGCGTTCGATGGTCGGAGGTACGCCGGACCGGAGCTGGCACGTGCTCGGCAATCTCGCGGCCGATTCCCTGTTCATCGCCACCAACCCGCCCGGTCTGGCGGCCGAGGCGGCCGGACTGGTCCGAGGATTGTTCGGTGCGTCATGAACGGGAGGGGAGCGCTCCGCTCTGGAAATGTCGACACCGCTTACTTTCGTGTGTAATGTTTCCCCTGCTACTGGTATTCGATGGACGCCGCCGGAAAGTTCACGCACGCACCGCATCTCCGGAGGAGAAGGCGGTCCTGTGGCCCCGGATCGTCACCGCCTACAAGGGCTACGCCGACTACCAGAAGCGCACCGCACGTGACATCCCGGTCGTGCTCTGCGAACTGCGAGACCGAGGTGGTTCACCCACCTGGTCCACGACCGCAATAGTGTTTCGAAAAGGCAAGGGAGACTATGATGATCGAAACCACGATGCCCGGCGCCATTCCGGTGGCGATGTCGTGACGGCGGGCTCATCGGAGTGGGATGCGGTCGGCGGGTCGACTTACGTGTCCTTCACGAGCTACCGCAAGAATGGCACCCCGGTCTCCCTTCCGGTCTGGATTGCTCCTGCCGACGGCAAGCTCTACTTCTTGTCGGAAGCCAACGCTTACAAAGTCAAGCGGATTCGCCGCAATCCGGAGGTCTCGTTGCAGTCATGCAGGGTGCGGGGCAAGATCGACCCCGGGTCGCCCATTGTCGAGGGCACCGCACGTGTCCTCGGCGACGAGGACACGTCACGGGTCCGCAAGATCATGAACCGCAAGTACTGGATCCTGGGCCCGTTGAGCGAGTTCGGGGCCTGGATAGCCCGCCGTCAGGGCGCGACGATCGGGATCGAGATTTCACCGCTTGGTTAGCTCCGCATCTTGCGCCACAAGGGCGACGCCATACTGCCCTGCACCGACCGAGCGGTCGAGCTAGCGCTGCTCCGTGAACGCCCGACGAGACTCCTCGTGCAGGATCGCGAGGAGTTCCTCTTCCAGAGCGACGAATTCGGGCGCGGTGATCGTGGACAACCCGCGCGGCCGCGGCAGGTCGATGCGTAGTTCGTGGCGCACGGTGGCCGGGCGCGCCGACAGTACGATCACACGGTCCGACAGGTACACCGCCTCACGGACATCGTGGGTGATCATCAGGACCATCCAGCGGTAGCGCTGCCAGACCTCCTGTAACCACGACTGCATCTCGGTGCGGGTCAGTGAGTCGAGTGCACCGAAGGGTTCGTCGAGCAGCAGCAGTTCGCGCTCCTGAACGACGGTCCGCAGCAGTGCCGCCCGCTGTCGCATCCCGCCCGAGAGTTGGAACGGGCGGGCGTCCTCGAAACCGGACAGGCCGAAGACCGGGAACAGTTCGCGGGCGCGGCGCCGGGCCTCCGATTTCGGGACACCCTGGACGCGCAAGCCGAGGATGGTGTTGTCGAGGACGGTTCGCCAGGGGAACAGCAGGTCCTTCTGCGGCATGTAGGCGCAGTGCGATGCGGTGTCCTCGCCGTCGGCCGCGCGGAAGCCGACGCTGCCGGAGTCGGGGGATTCGAGTCCGGCCAGCATGTTGAACACGGTGCTCTTGCCGCAACCGCTCGGCCCGATGACGGTGACGAACTCGCCCGATCGGACGGTGAACGACACCCCGCCCAGCACTTCGAGGTCCGGGCTGCGCCGACCGGGCTGCGGAAACGACTTGGTGAGATGGTCGACGACGATTCGGTCGTCCCCGGCGTCAGTCACGTCGGCTCCTGTTCTGCGCGCGCGACCACGGCGCGACGAGGCGTTCGATCGCGAACGTCGACAGGTACAGCGCGATACTCAGCAGCGCCGTGACCAGCACCGCCGCCAATACCAGGTCGGTGCGGAACGAATTCTTCTGCAGGCTCATGTAGATGCCGAGACCGACGCTCGCGCCGACATACTCGGCGAACACCGCGCCGACGACCGCGTAGGTGATCGCGATCCGCAACGCCGTGAAGAACCGCGGCAGTGCGGACGGCAGCCGCACATAACGGAACTCCTGCACCCGGGAGGCGCCCATGCTCCGCAGCAGTGCGCCCGCGTCACGGTCGGCCGCGGCGAATCCCTCGATCAGGCCGATGGCCATGGGGAAGAAGGTGACCAGCGCGACCACCAAGATCTTCGGCAGGAGACCGAACCCGAACCAGATGATCATCAGCGGTGCGATCGCGACGATCGGTACGGTCTGCGACGCGACGAACAGCGGCACCAACGCACGCCGCAGCCAGGGCGAGAAGTCCACAACCACCGCCAGCACCCACGCCAGAGTCAGCGACACCGCGAACCCGACCAGCGTCACCTGCAAGGTGGCGGCCGCATGGGAGCTGATCTCGTCCCGGTGCGCCCACCCCTGCTGGACGACCCGCAGCGGTGACGGCAGCACCTGCGGACGGACACCACTGATCGTGACGTAGACCTGCCAGATCGCGCCGAGCGCCGCCACCGTGACGAACGACGGCACCGCCCACCGGATCCCGGCCCAGCGAGCCGTCCCGCCGTCGCCGCCGGCGGGGGTCAGCGGTGGCGCGGCTACGGACGGCTCACGGGTTGGCGAGGTACTCATTGGTGAAATAGGTCGACCAGTCGGGTTCGGTGGTCAGCGGCTTTCCATCGGGGCCGGTCAGCAGACCGCCCCGGTACAGGAAGCCGGAATTCGCCGACCACTGCTCCACCGTCTGGGTGCCCACCTTGCCCGCGGCGTTCTTCATGAACTGCTCGGCCAGCATGCGCTGGCTCTCGAAGACCAGCTTCTCGTCGTTGAACGCGCCCGGATTGGCGTCGATGAGATCCTGGGCCGCCGCGTCCGGGTTCTCCGCGGCGAACTGGTAGCCGCGTTGCAGCGCCTGCACGAATTTCGCGGCGCGGTCCGGGTTCTGGGCCAGCCAGCCCTCGTTGGCGTCGACCACGATCGCGTAGGCGTCCGGGAAACCGAAGTCCGTGTACCGGAAGTAGCGCATCGGGGTGCCGTGGTGTTCGGCCTCGATCCCTTCCCACGCCAGATACGAGACGGTGAAGTCGGCCTTGCCGGAGTAGACCGCTTCGTAGGCCGACGAACCCAGCACCACCGAGGTGAATTCGCCGGTGCCACCGTCATTGCGGATGACCTGCTGGAGTGCCTCCCGCTCGCCCGGGTCGCCGAAACCGGCGTAGGTCTTGCCGTCGAGGTCCTTCGGCCTCGCGAGGTCGGCGCGATCGGCGCGCACGCCGATGCCCGTCGCCCAGTGCTGCAACGGGGCGAGCACCGACTTCACCTGCGCACCCGACGCGCGGGCGAAGGTCGACGAATTGTGGGTACTGATCCCGAATTCCGCGTTTCCGGCATCGATCACCGTGTCGACGGAGGTGTTGTTGTACGGCAGGACCTGCACATCCAGACCGGCGTCGGCGAAGTAGCCGCGCTGCAACGCGACGTAGAGCCCGACGTGGTTGGTATTCGGCGTCCAGTCCAGCGCGAACCGGATGGTGTGCTCGGAGCCGCCGCCCGAACCGCAGGCGGTGAGCAGCGACAGGGTCGCGACGGTGGTTGCCATGACCGCGAGCGCGCGGCGAAGACGCCCGCTCATGCGGCAGGCCAGGGCTGCGGATGCAGGGCAGTGTCCCAGAACATCAACTCGTAGCGCACGGCGACGATGAACGCCTTCTCCATCGCCGTCCGTTCCTGCTCGCTCGCCGACTCGGCAGCGGCGTCGACCAGCGTTCGAGCCGTGGCCGCGGCCTGCTGGAACTCCGCGGCGCCGTAGGTGGTGACCCACTGGGCGTACGGGTGTGTGGGGTCGGCGGCGATCACCTTCGCGGCGCTCCCCGCGAGGTCGCGTCCGACCTCGGCATAGATCCAGAAACAGGGCAGCGCGGCCGCCGCGGCGACGGCGTAGGACTCGGTCGCGGCGGCGGCGATCAGGTAGGAGACATAGGCCAGGCAGGTCTGCGAATACTCTGGCTCGCCCTGCCTCGGGGGCAGCGCGCCACCGGTGAGCAGCTGGTCGTGCATGGCCGACTCGACAGCGGCGGCGTTCGCGGACGAGGTCGCCCAGAAGGCCGCGGTCTGCGGGTCCGGCGACTTGGCGGCGAGAATCGCCAGCGCCTTCGAGTACCCGGTGAGATACAGCGAGTCCTGTTCGATGTAGGTGCGGAACACCTCGAGCGGCAATGTGCCCTCGCCGAGGTGGCGCAGGAATTCCAGCTCGTCGATCGCGCTCCGCAGGACCTTGGTCCGGTCCCAGAGGTGATCGGTGAACAGGCCGGTATTTGTGGTGTGGGCGCGCAACACCGTGACATCCCTTCGTCAGCATTACCTGAACAGGTTCAGCGGGTCTGTTCTCAGCCTCGCGGTCGCGAGGCACCCCGTGTCAGAACTCGTCCGACACTAGCAGCGAGCGCCGACACGCGGGCTATGCCCGGTTCCGTGCGGAGCCCCAGACACGGTGGTAGGTGTTCGGCGGCGGACCGGCACCCGGTAACTTGCCTGCCAAGGACCTGTCTTCCGCGCCCCTCGAACCGCCGAACGAAGAGAGCTGATCAATGTCGACCTCGACCGCGCGTGCACACATCGGTGTCACGGGCCTGGCCGTGATGGGCAGCAATATTGCCCGCAACTTCGCCAAGCACGGCTACACCGTCGCACTGCACAACCGTTCCGTGGCAAAAACCGACGCGTTGCTCGCCGAGCACGGCGGTGACGGCGATTTCGTCCGTACCGAGACCGTCGAGGAGTTCGTCGCGGCGCTGGAGAAGCCGCGGCGAGTGCTGATCATGGTCAAGGCGGGCGAGGCGACCGACACCGTCATCGAGGAGCTGGCCGCCGCGATGGAGCCGGGCGACATCATCATCGACGGCGGCAACGCCCTCTATACCGACACCATCCGTCGCGAGGCCGCCCTGCGCGAGCGCGGCCTGAACTTCGTCGGGGCGGGCATCTCCGGTGGCGAGGAGGGCGCACTCAACGGTCCCGCGATCATGCCGGGCGGACCGAAGGAGTCCTACGAGTCGCTCGGCCCGCTGCTGGAGTCGATCGCGGCACAGGTCGACGGCACCCCGTGCTGCACCCACATCGGCCCCGACGGTTCCGGGCACTTCGTCAAGATGGTGCACAACGGCATCGAATACGCCGATATGCAGTTGATCGGCGAGGCCTACCACCTGTTCCGTGACGCGCTCGGTTTCGACGCCGGGCAGATCGCGGAGGTGTTCACCCAGTGGAACTCCGGGGACCTGGAGAGCTACCTGGTCGAGATCACCGCCGAGGTGCTCGCGCAGGTCGACGCGAAGACCGGCAAGCCGCTGGTCGACGTCATCGTCGACGCGGCCGAGCAGAAGGGCACCGGCCGCTGGACGGTCAAGTCCGCGCTCGATCTCGGCGTGCCGGTGACCGGCATCGCGGAGGCGGTCTTCGCCAGGGCGCTGTCCGGTTCCCGTGCCCAGCGCAAAGCCGCGGTGGGTCTGGCGTCGGGCATACTCGCCGACAAGCCCACCGATGTCGAGCAGTTCACCGAGGACATCCGGCAGGCGCTGTACGCGTCCAAGGTGGTTGCCTACGCACAGGGCTTCGACCAGATCGCCGCGGGCAGCGCCGAGTACGGCTGGAATCTGCGCCCGGGTGACCTGGCGACGATCTGGCGCGGTGGCTGCATCATCCGGGCCCGGTTCCTGAACCGGATCAAGGAAGCCTACGAGCAGGACCCCGCCCTGCCGAGTTTGATCCTCGCGCCGTACTTCCGACAGGCGATCGAGACGGCGATCGACAGCTGGCGCCGCGTGGTGTCCACCGCCACCCTGCTCGGGATCCCGGTCCCGGCGTTCGCGTCCTCGCTGTCCTATTACGACGCACTGCGCGCAGAGCGCCTGCCGGCCGCACTGACCCAGGGCCAGCGCGATTTCTTCGGCGCGCACACGTACGAGCGCATCGATGCCGACGGCAAGTACCACACGCTGTGGAGCGGTGACCGCAGCGAAGTGTCCGCGGACTGATCTCCGACCGAAACCCCTCCGGCTCGGCCGGAGGGGTTTTCTTGTGTCCGGGCAGTGCCCAGAGGTCGCTGTCAGCGCGCCGCTGAAGCAGGATGCGGCCCCTTGTCGTCACATACGACGGCAGACACCGCGACGACAAGACTGTTCGGCTCTGGGATGGTCTCGGTGGGGGCAGCGCCGGGCGATGCGGTCGCGAGCTCAGGTGATGGTGACGCCGCTGTCGACGACGATGGTCTGGCCCCGGCGAATGTGTTTGCCAGTTGGGTCGACTCGGCGCCGTCTGGTCAGTGGCGCTCTTCGAGTCCGACGGCTTCTCGCAGTCGGTCCGCGGCCGCGCGGAGTTCGGGATCGGTGGACGCGGAGGAGGTCAGGAGCGCGGCCAAGGCCTCGGCGATGACATTGAGTTTCTCCTGCGCGGCCTCGCTCGCGCGGCGGCCGGCGTTTTCGAGCAGCACCACCAACAGCAGGGTGAAGACGCTCGCAACAGTGTGGATGGCAACCTGCCAGGTTTTGAGATCCGTCCACCACGGCAAACTGATCAGCCACGCGGCGACGATTCCGGCGCAGAGGAAGAAGAACGGAGCCTGACTCACTCGCAGCTCGGCCTGCTCGACGAACCGGTCGAAGGGTGACCGGCGGTCATGTCTACGACGGCTGCGCGCGGCTTCGCTGCGGCGCTCCATCACCGGATTCTAGTCGCCTCGCACTCGGGTCGCATCCAGGCCGGCGTCGCGGTCCGACATCCTTTTATCTGTTCACTTGGACAGATAATGAGCGTAGTGTTCTGAAAGGTGAACGGCAGCACCGTGGCAATGCACATGAGCGACGGGATCGTCGATGCGCCGACGTCGCTGATCTTCGCGGGGATCGCGGCCGTGGGGCTCGGGTTCGCGGGCTGGCGAGCGCGGGCCGAACTCGATGAGCGGGCGGCGCCGATGGCGGGGCTGGTGGCCGCGTTCATCTTCGCGGTGCAGATGGTGAACTTCCCGATCCTGCCCGGCGTGAGCGGGCACCTGCTGGGCGGTGCGCTGGCCGCCATTCTGGTCGGGCCCTACCTCGGGGCGTTGTGCGTGGCGATCGTGCTGGTGGTCCAGGCGCTGCTGTTCGCCGACGGCGGGCTGACCGCACTCGGCACCAACATCACCAACATGGCCCTTCTCGGTGTCGGGGCGGGATATCTGGTCGCCCGCGGCGGGGTTGCGCTGCTTCGCCGACGGACCGATACCGGCATGGGCATCGTGGCCTTCGTCGCCGCGCTCATCGGAACCCTGTGCGCCGCGATGGGTTTCGTCATCGAGTACGCGATCGGCGGCGCCGCGGGCTCCACGGTCGGCGCCGTTGCGGGGTACATGTTCGTCACGCACGCGCTGATCGGGATCGGTGAAGGCATCATCACCGCGATCACCGTGGTGGCCGTGGTGAACGCACGACCGGACCTGGTCTCTGTGCTGCGTGCGGCGGAATCGGTGTCCGCCGCAGCATCTCCCGCTCGCGCGCGGTTGTCGTTCACCGGTTTCCTGTGGGCGTTCGCCGCGGCCGCGGTCCTCGTCGCGGGCGTGCTGTCCTATGCCGCGAGTTCACAGCCCGACGGGCTCGACGCCACCACCCAGCGCGGGTGCACCACGGTCGAGGTGAACGGCGCCGATGAACTGCATGGTGAGTGCATCGCCCAGAGCGCCGAGGAACACCGGTTCGCCGGTTCACCGCTGGCGGACTACGCGATCGGCGGCAACAGCGATCTGGCCGGTCTGGCGGGCATCGTCGGTGTCGCGGCCGCCTTCGCCGTGCTGTTCGCGGTGGTCCGCACGATCCGGATCGGGCGAAGCGCGACGCGCCCGGCGGCCCGTGCTGGTGATGTCGCGGCGCGGTCGGATGCGGAGCCGAAGTAGGTGAGCGGCCCGGTCCACCGGCTGTATCTGGTGGGGAATTCGCCGGCGCATCGGGCGCCGGCCGAGGTGAAGATCGTCTGCGCGGTGGTCGCGGTGTTCGCGGTCGTGGCGACACCGCGGGAGTTGTTGTGGCCGTTCGGCTGCTATGCCCTGGGCTTGGTCGCGCTGTGGCGATGGTGGGGAATCCCGTTGCGCTGGATCGCGCCACGGCTGCTCATCGAGTTGCCGTTCGTCGTGCTGGCGATCCTGCTGCCCTTCGCCGCCGGGGAACCCCGCACCGAGGTCCTCGGGCTGTCGCTGTCGGTGACCGGCCTCTACGCCGCGTGGGGGATCGTCGCGAAAGGCACTATCGGCGTGGGTATCTCACTGACATTGGCCGCGACGACGAGCGTGCGCGCCGTGCCCGAAGGGCTGACGCGGCTACGCGTGCCGGGCACGATCGTCATGATCGTGGTGCTGATGCTGCGCTATGTCGACGTGCTGGTGGCCGAGGCGGCGCGGATGCGGCTGGCGCGGATCTCGCGCGGCGACGACCCGCGCACACTGCGCCAAGCCGGTGCGACCGCACGCGGCGCGGGCACCCTGTTCCTGCGATCCTACGAACGCGGCGAACGGGTCCACCTGGCGATGCTGTCGCGCGGATTCGACGGCGCCGTACCCGATGTCGGCACCCGGCCCGCCACCGGCAGGCAATGGCTGCTCGGCTGTCTACCGGCGGCCGCGGCGATCGCTGTCTGCGCCGGTGCTTGGATGGTGCGGTGACCGAACCGATGACACCGGCGGTGCGTGTGGTCGATCTGACCTTCGCCTATCCCGACGGGACCGGCGCGCTGAACGGGGTGAATCTGCAGATCGCGCCGGGGGAGCGGGTGGCGGTCCTCGGGCCCAACGGGGCAGGCAAGTCCACGCTGATGCTGCACCTGAACGGGGCGCTCACCGCCGCCTCGGGGCAGATCCACATCGGCGGTGTGCGGCTGGACCGCGACAGTGTCCGTGCCATCCGGCAACGGGTCGGGGTGGTGTTCCAGGACCCCGACGACCAGCTGTTCATGCCGACCGTGGAACAGGACGTCGCGTTCGGGCCCGCCAATTTCGGCGTCCGCGGCGAGGCTCTCGCCCAATGCGTGCGCGAAGCGCTCGACGCGGTGGGGATGACGGATCGGGCCGGACGCTCACCGGCGCACCTGTCGCTCGGGGAACGCCGTCGCGCCGCGCTGGCGACGGTGCTGTCGTGCCGGCCCGAGGTGCTCGTGCTCGACGAACCGGCCGCCAACCTCGATCCGGTGGCACGCCGCGAGCTGGCCGAGATCCTGCTGTCGCTGCCCACCACCATGCTCGTGGTGACCCATGATCTGCCCTACGCGCAACGGATCTGCGATCGGGTCGTCATCCTCGACGCGGGCGAGGTCGTCGCCAACGGCCCCACCGCCGACATCCTCGGCGATGCGGACCTGCTCGCCGCACACCGTCTCAGCTGAGCGGTCGACCATCGCGTCGGCGGGTTGCCGAGGAGTAGCCTCAGCAATGGGTCAATCCCTCGACGAGCCGAGACTGCGATGCACGAAATGGCGATCACCCAGAGTGTCATCGACGCCGTCTGCGAACACGCGGCGGGCGCGCGGGTGCACAGCGTGCTCCTGGAAGTGGGCGTGCTGTGCGCGGTCGTTCCGGAGGCGATGCAGTTCTGCTTCGAACTCGCCGCCGAGGGAACTCTCGCCGAGGGCGCGCGCCTCGAGATCGACGCGGTACCCGGCCGCGCGGCCTGCCGAAGCTGTGGCGCCGAGTTCACCGTGCTCGAACCGATCGTCCTGTGCGAGTGCGGCAGCGCCGATGTCGAGATCAGAGCTGGGCACGAACTCCGAATCCGGTCGATGGAAGTGAGCCGAGAATGTGCGCAACCTGTGGATGTGGGGACGACGACGCCGCGGTGATCACCCTCCCGCACGAGCACGAGCACGAGCACGAGCAAGAGCACGAGCACGAGCCGCACCGGCACAGCCATGGTCACGGCGGCGATCACGTGCACCTGCCGGTGACCGAGACCGTCACCCTCGAACAGAAAGTCCTGGCCAAGAACGACCTGTTGGCCCAGCGCAACCGTGACTGGCTCGCCGCCCGCGACATCCTGGCGCTGAACATGACCAGCTCACCCGGTGCGGGCAAGACCACGCTGCTCGAACGCACGATCCGCGAGTTCACCGAGGTGCCGATCGCGGTGATCGAGGGTGACCAGGCGACCCTGCTCGACGCCGAGCGGATCGGGGCGACGGGCTGCCGGGTCGTGCAGATCAACACCGGCGCGGGCTGTCATCTCGACGCCGAGATGACCTACCGCGCGCTGGAGTCCCTCGACCCCGCGTCCGGCACGCTGCTGTTCGTCGAGAACGTCGGCAACCTGGTGTGCCCGGCACTGTTCGACCTCGGCGAGCGCGGCAAAGTCGTGGTTATCTCGGTGACCGAGGGCACCGACAAGCCGCTGAAGTACCCGCACATGTTCGCCGCGGCGTCCCTGGTCCTCGTCAACAAGATCGACCTGCTGCCCTATGTCGACTTCGACCTGGACAGATGCCGGGAATACGCGACTGCGATCAACCCGCACGCGCAGATCCTGCCACTGTCGGTGACCAGCGGTTCCGGTCTGGCGCAGTGGTACGACTGGCTCCGGCTGCAGCGCTCGGCAACTATTGAGGATCACTCACCGGCAACATAGACTGACGTGATCAGGATCACGTCGCAGGCTCCAGGAAGCCTGCGATGCCCCGCTTCAGAAAGTGGCACAGCCCATGCCCACCCAGGAAGCAATCAAAGCAGAACAGGCCCTGATCCACGTGCTGTGGATCAACGCAGGCCTCGGTTGTGACGGTGATTCGGTCGCGCTGACCGCCGCGACACAGCCCAGTATCGAAGAGATCGCGCTCGGCGCTCTTCCCGGGCTCCCGCAGATCGCGGTGCACTGGCCGTTGATCGATTTCGAATGCGGTCCCACCGGCGGCGCCGACGATTTCCTCGAATGGTTCTTCAAAGCCGACCGTGGTGAACTCGAACCGTTCGTACTCGTCGTGGAAGGCTCCATCCCGAACGAACGGCTCCACGAGGAGGGCTACTGGTGCGGCTTCGGCAACAATCCCGCCACCGGTCAGCCGATGACGACCAGTGAGTGGCTCGATCGGCTGGCCCCGAAGGCCACCGCGGTAGTTGCGGTCGGTACCTGTGCCACCTACGGCGGCATTCACGCCATGGCGGGTAACCCCACCGGCGCGATGGGCGTGCCGGACTATCTCGGCTGGGACTGGAAATCCAAGGCCGGAATCCCGATCGTGTGCGTGCCCGGTTGCCCTGCCCATCCGGACAACATGTCCGAAACGCTGACCTACCTGCTCTACATGGCCACCGGACAGGCGCCGATGATCCCCCTCGACGAGGCGCTGCGCCCGAAATGGTTGTTCGGCGCCACCGTCCATGAAGGCTGTAATCGGGCCGGCTACTACGAGGAAGGCGACTTCGCCGACGAGTACGGCTCCCCGAAGTGCATTGTGAAACTGGGATGCTGGGGCCCGGTGGTCAAATGCAACGTCCCCAAGCGGGGCTGGATCAACGGCGTCGGTGGCTGCCCGAATGTGGGCGGCATCTGCATCGGCTGCACCATGCCGGGATTCCCGGACAAATTCATGCCGTTCATGGACGAGCCGCCCGGCGGGAAGATTTCCGCGACGGCATCAGGGCTGTACGGGTCGGTGATCCGCAGCCTGCGCCACATCACCGGACGCACGGTCGACAAGGAGCCGCGTTGGCGGCACAAGGGCGAGAAGCTGGAATCCGGCGCCACCCGCACCTGGTAGGAGGCGATTGGAATGACTGCCATCATCCCCGAGCCGTCACACAAGAGGATCGATCCCGACAGCCTCGTCGAAATGGCCTGGGACCCGATCACCCGCATCGTCGGCAGCCTGGGAATCTATACCAAGATCGATTTCGACAACCGTGAAGTGGTCGAGTGTCACAGCACCTCGTCCATCTTCCGCGGCTACTCGATCTTCATGCGGGGCAAAGATCCCCGCGACGCGCACTTCATCACCAGCCGCATCTGCGGTATCTGCGGTGACAATCACGCCACCTGTTCGTGCTACACCCAGAACATGGCCTACGGGGTGAAACCGCCGAACCTGGGCGAGTGGATCGTCAATCTCGGTGAGGCCGCGGAATACATGTTCGACCACAACATCTTCCAGGAGAATCTGGTCGGCGTGGATTTCTGCGAGAAGATGGTCGCCGAGACCAACCCCGGTGTCCTCGCCCAGGCGGAGAAGACCCTGGCCCCGCATTCGGCCGAGCACGGCTACCGCACCATCGCCGACATCATGCGCGCGCTCAATCCGTTCACCGGCGAGTTCTACCGGGAGGCATTGCAGGTCAGCCGCTACACCCGCGAGATGTTCTGCCTGATGGAGGGCAGGCATGTGCACCCGTCGACGCTGTATCCCGGCGGCGTGGGAACCGTCGCGACGATCCAGCTGATGACCGACTACATGACGCGCCTGATGCGCTACGTCGAATTCATGAAGAAGGTCGTGCCGATGCATGACGACCTCTTCGATTTCTTCTACGAGGCGCTCCCTGGGTACGAACAGGTCGGATTGCGGCGCACCCTGCTGGGTTGCTGGGGCTCGTTCCAGGACCCGGAGGTGTGCAATTTCGAGTACAAGGACATGGAAGAGTGGGGCCGGCGGATGTTCGTCACCCCCGGCATTGTCATCGACGGGAAGCTGTTGACCACTTCCCTGGTCGATATCAATCTCGGCATCCGAATCCTGTTGGGCAGTTCGTATTACGACGACTGGACCGACCAGGAGATGTTCGTGAAGACCGACCCACTCGGCAATCCGGTCGACCGGCGCCACCCCTGGAATCAGCACACCAACCCCAAGCCGCAGAAGCGCGACATGGACGACAAGTACAGCTGGGTGATGTCGCCGCGCTGGTTCGACGGCACCGACCACCTGGCACTCGATACCGGGGGCGGGCCGTTGGCCCGGCTGTGGTCGACGGCGCTGGCCGGGCTGGTCGATATCGGCTACGTGAAGTCGACCGGGCACAGTGTGCAGATCAACCTGCCCAAGACCGCGTTGAAGGGCCCGGTCAGCTTCGAATGGACGATCCCCGCGTTCGGCAGCAACACCATCGAACGCAATCGCGCCCGCACCTACTTCCAGGCCTACGCCGCCGCCTGTGCGCTGCACTTCGCGGAGCAGGCGCTCGGGGAGATCAGAGCGGGGCGGACCAAGACGTGGGAGCACTTCGAGGTGCCGGAGGAGGGCATCGGTTGCGGGTTCACCGAGGCGGTACGCGGCGTGCTGTCCCATCACATGGTGATCAAGGAAGGCAAGATCGCCAACTACCACCCGTATCCGCCGACGCCGTGGAATGCCAACCCCCGCGACAGTTTCGGCACGCCGGGCCCGTACGAGGACGCGGTTCAGGGCCAGCCGATCTTCGAGGAGAACGACCGCGAGAACTTCAAGGGCATCGACATCATGCGCACCGTGCGCAGCTTCGATCCCTGCCTGCCGTGCGGGGTGCACATGTACCTCGGCAACGGCAAGACGCTGGAGAAACTCCACTCGCCCACCCAGACACTCACCGGGGAGTAACGGTGATGCCGGATCGGCCGGGGGAGCACGACGAGGCAGCGATCGACCAAGACCGATGGCGCGGCGCAGGCGAGCGGATCGAGACCCTGCTGAACGCGAGTTCGGCGGGTGGGGTCGTCGCCCGTGAACGTGCCGAGCAACTGGTGCGCGAGGTCGCCGACCTCTACGGCGCCGGACTGGCACGGGTCCTCGCGCTCGTCGACGACGACGTGCGCGATCGGCTCGCTGCCGACGATCTCGTCGCGAGCCTGCTGCTGGTGCACGGCCTGCACCCGCACGACGTGCAGACCCGGGTCCGCGCGGCGCTCGATAGTGTCCGCCCGTATCTGGGGTCCCACGGTGGCGATGTCGAACTGCTGAGCGTGGCCGACGGCGTCGTGCGCCTCGAACTGGCCGGTAGCTGCCGCACCTGCCCCTCGTCCTCGGTGACCCTGGAACTGGCGGTCGAGGACGCGGTGCGTGCCGCGGCGCCGGAGATCGAGTCGATCGAAGTAGCTGCCGCGCAACCGGAGTCGACCGACGCCCTGATCTCCGCCGACTCACTGTTCGCGCGGGTACACGCCGAGGCCCGCCCGGTGGGCGAGCACCACGGGAGCTGGATCGCTGTCCCGGAGCTGGGTGAGCTCGGTGCCGGCGAGGTCGGCGGCTTCTCCATCGGCGGGCACGCGGTGCTCGCCTGCCGGGTCGGTGACGAGCTGTTCGTCTACCGCGACCACTGCCCGTCATGTGACAACTCCCTGGCCGGTGCCGCGCTGCAGCGGCGGGTCGGATTCCCGGTCGGTGACGCGGTCCTGCGCTGCCCGACCTGTCGAGCGCACTACGACGCCGTCCACGCCGGTGCCCGGGTCGACGGCGACGGCCATCTGGAACCGCTGCCGGTGCTGGTGCGCGCCGGCGAACTGTCGGTGGCCGTTCCGGTGGGGGTGACCGGGTGAGTTCTCCGCTGGGGGTGCTGCGGCGCCTCACCGTCGACCGCAAGCCCGCCGTGCCTGCGGGCGAACGGTGCGAGATGTGCGCGGAGTCCATCGCCGCCGAGCACCAGCACGTGGTGAATATCGAAGGACGCCAGCTGCTGTGCGTATGCCGGGGCTGCTACCTGCTGTTCACCGACCAGAACGCCACCCTGCGGTATCGGGCGGTGCCCGACCGGTACCTGCGCTTCCCGGAGTTCACCATCAGCCACGGCGAGTGGGACGCGCTCGAGATCCCGGTCGGTCTGGCGTTCTTCTTCGACAATTCCGCGCTGGGCCGCACCGTCGCGTTCTATCCGGGACCGATGGGGGCCACCGAATCCGAACTGCCCCTGGACCAGTGGCGCACGGTGCTCGACCGGCACCCGGAGATCGACGTGGCCGTCCCCGATGTCGAGGCGCTGATGATCCGGGTCCCCGAGCGCGGCACCGAAGGGGCCGCCTGCCTGCTCCTGCCCATCGACGCCTGCTACGAATTCGTCGGCCGGATGCGGTTGCTGTGGCGCGGGTTCGACGGCGGCCAGGACGTGCACCGGTATCTCGACGAGTTCTTCGCCGCGGTGTCGGCGCGCGCCCGCCCGGGTGGTGTGTGATGTGCCCGGCCTACTCGACGACCTTCGCGGTACTCGGCATCGCACCCGAGCCCTACGCCGTGACGCCGACCCTGACCGCGCGCGTCGGGATCGCGGCGCTCGCCGAGGAACCGGTGCACGCCATCGCCTTACGCGCGCAGGTGCGGATCGAACCGCACCGGCGCGGCTACACCGACGAGGAGAGCGCCGGCCTGCTCGACCTGTTCGGGCCACGCGAACGCTGGCGTGACACCCAGCGTTCCTTCCTCTGGATGCACTGCGCCACCATGGTTCCCGGATTCCACGGCGGTGCTCAAGTCGACCTGCCGATGCCGTGCACCTACGACTTCGAGGTGACCGGGTCCAAGTATCTGCACGCCCTGCGCGAGGGGACGGTGCCCCTGATCTTCCTGTTCAGCGGCACCGTGTTCATCCGCGGCGCCACAGGTTTCGCGGTGCAGCAGATACCGTGGGACCGCGAGGACAAGTTCCAGATGCCGGTCTCGGTGTGGGAGGACCTGATGGCCGCGCACTTCCCGAACTCGGGCTGGCTGCGCCTGCGCCGCGACACCCTCGACGCGATCGCCGCCTACAAGTCCAGTCACGGTCTGCTCGGCTTCGACGACGCGATGACCCGCCTGCTCGACACCGCCGAGGACAGCTCATGAGTACGGAGCTGACGAGATCACGGGCCAGGGCACGCGCGGTCGCCGACGCGGTGCTCTACGAGGGCTATCTCCTGTACCCGTACCGGGCGAACTCGGCCAAGAACCAGTCCCGCTGGCAGTTCGGTGTGCTCGGACCCACCGGTGCCGCCGCGACCGGCCTAGGTGAGGACGCGGAACTGTCGGCCCAGTGTCTGCTCGACGCCGGCGAGCACGCTTCGATCACTCTGACCGTCCGGTTCCTGCATCTGCAGCGCCGCACGGTCGAGGACGCCGGGGGAGTCCCGGTCGCCGAGCTCGTCGTCGACGGCCGATCGTGGATCAGCTGGGACGAGGCGGTCGAATGCGAGGAGCGGATCGGTCCGCTGCGGCTGATCGATTCGACGGCACGCTTATCGATTCCGGCCGGAACCGATCTCGAGGTGATCCCCGGTACCGACGGGTCACCGGCCGGTCGGCTGGTCCGGAGCCGCGTGCACCTCGACGGTGAGGTCCAGGTGGCGGTGGAACCCGACGGGCGATGGACGCGTCTGAGCGTCACCCTGCGCAATATCGGTGCCCCGGCGACCGATCGGGAGGAGGCCATGGCCCGTTCACTGATCGGCGCGCACGTCATCGCCGACATCGACGACGGCTCGTTCGTCTCGCTGCTCGAACCCCCGCCCGATGCCGAAACCGCCGTGGCCCGCTGTGTCCAGCACCGCTGCTTCCCGGTCCTGGCCGGACCGCCCGGCGACCACAGCATCGTGCTGATCTCCCCGATCATCCTCTACGACCACCCCGAGATCGCCGAGCAGAGCGAAGGACCGCTGTTCGACTCCACCGAGATCGACGAGATCCTCACCCTGCGGGTGATGACCATGACCGATCAGGAGAAGGCCGAGGCCCGCGCGACCGATCAGCGGGCCGCCCAGATCATCGACCGCTGCGACGCCATGAGCCCGGAGGCCCTGCAGCAGTTGCATGGGGTCCTGCGGGATCCACACGCCGAATCCGCCGCCCTGATTCCGGAGGTGCCCGACGGCGTCGACTGGTGGGACCCGTTGGCCGACAACGCTGTTCGACCGGAGTCGGACGCGGTCATGGTCGGCGCGGTCAAGGTGCGCAACGGCACCAGGGTCCGCCTGCATCCGTCGCGCCGCGCCGACGCGCACGACCTGTTCTACGACGGCAGGGTCGCCCGGGTCGTCACGGTGCACGCCGATGTCGACGGGCAGGCTCACGTCGGCGTGGTCATCGAGGACGACCCCGCCGCCGAACTGCACGAATGGTACGGCCGCTACCTGTATTTCGCCCCGGAGGAGATCGAACCACTCGACAGCCCACGAGAATGAGAGAAGAGGTCAGCCATGGCCACGATAGGAATGATCGCGGTGGCGTTCGCCGCGGTGGTGGCGACTGTTGCCGCGGTCCTCGGCGTCCGGTCGATACCGGACCTGCAGCGCTACCTGAAGATTCGCCGGATGTGAGATGACGGCACGGGTGCTCGTCGCCGGGATCGGCAACATCTTCCTCGGCGACGACGGTTTCGGGCCCGAAGTGGTGCGACGGCTCCCGCCGCACGGTGCGAACGTGCGTGTGGTCGACTACGGCATCCGCGGCATGCACCTGGCCTACGACCTGCTCGACCCCTGGAACGCGCTGGTGCTCGTCGACGCGATTCCCGACCGCGGCACCCCTGGCGCGCTGTCGGTCTTCCACGCCGAACCCGACGCCACCGGCGCTGCGCAACTCGACGCGCACGCTATGAACCCCGACGCCGTGTTCGCGAGCGTGCGCGCTCTCGGCGGGACCCTGCCGCCGACCGTCGTCGTCGGTTGCCAGGTCTGCTCGGTCGAGGAGGGCATCGGACTGTCCGAACCAGTCCTCGCCGCGGTCGACCCGGCGGTGGCGGCGGTGGCCGAGGTGCTCACGCGACTGGCCACCGACCCGCGCGAGCCGCTCACCCCGTCGAACCGATCGGAGGGATGAACCATGTGCCTCGGCATTCCCGGACAGGTCGTGGAGATCCTCGACGGCTACCACGGGCAGCTCGCTCTGGTGACGGTCTCCGGCGAGGACCGCAAGGTGAACATCGGTCTGCTGGAGGAGGATCCGGTGCACCCCGGCGACTGGGTGATCATCCACATGGGTCTGGCGGTCGAGAAGACCGACGAGGCCGGTGCCGCCACCGCGCTGGCCGGGTTGAACCTGCTCGGACGAGGCGAACAGCCATGACCGCCGACCGGCAACGCCGTCGCCTCGTGGTCCGCGGGGTGGTGCAGGGCGTCGGCTTCCGGCCCTTCGTCTACACCACCGCCGCCGAACTGTCCCTGTCCGGGGCGGTGTCCAACGACAGCTCGGGGGTGATCATCGAGATCGAAGGTGCGCCTGCCGATCTGGACGAGTTCGCTCGGCGTCTGCGCGAGCGTCCACCACCGCTGGCCGTCGTGGAATCGGTCGATCAGTGCACCGTCGCGCTCCTCGGCGGCACCGGATTCCGCATCGCCGACACCACCCGCGACGGCGGTGGCCGCACCCTGGCCTCACCCGACGTCGCGATCTGTGCCGACTGCGCCGCCGAACTCGCCGATCCCACCGATCGCCGCTACCGCCACCCCTTCATCAACTGCACCAACTGCGGCCCCCGGTTCACCATCATCGCCGAACTGCCCTACGACCGGCCCAGCACGTCGATGGCCGGCTTCCCGATGTGCCGGCGCTGCGCCGTCGAGTACGCCGACCCGGCCGACCGGCGCTTCCACGCCCAACCCATCGCCTGCCCCGACTGCGGCCCCCGCCTGACCTACACCGGGCCGGGTGACCCGGTGGAGTCGGCACGAAACCTCTTACGCGAGGGCGGAATTCTCGCCGTGAAGGGCATCGGCGGCTACCACCTCGCCTGCGACGCCACCAACGAGGACGCCGTGGCCACCCTGCGCCGCCGGAAGCGGCGCGGCGACAAACCGTTCGCCGTCATGGTCGCCGACCTGGCCGGCGCGCGCGCGATCGCCGAGGTAGACGACAGCGCCGCCGCATTGCTCAGCGGCCCGCAACGGCCGATCGTCCTGCTGCCTCGTGGCGCCGACCCGCTTGCCCCCTCGATCGCGCCACGCAACCCCGACCTCGGTGTGCTGCTCGCCTACACGCCACTGCACCTGCTGCTGTTCGGGCTCCCCGGCGACCCGCCCGGCCCGCGGGTATTGGTGATGACCTCGGGCAATCTCGGCGGCGAACCGATCTGCTTCGCCGACGACGATGCCCGCACCCGTCTCACCGACCTCGCCGACGGCTGGCTCGCCCACGACCGCCGCATCCTCACCCCGTGCGACGACTCCGTGGTGCGTGTCGTCGACGGCATCGAGCTGCCTCTGCGCCGCTCGCGCGGCTACGCGCCGCTCCCGCTGACCCTGCCCGTCCCGGTACCGCCGACGCTCGCCGTCGGCGCGGACCTGAAGAACACCTGCGCGGTCGGCGACGGCCGCTACGCGTGGCTCAGCCAGCACATCGGCGACATGGACGACCTGGCCACCCTGCGCGCCTTCGGCTTCGCCGCCGAGCACCTCGCGGAACTGACCGGGGTCCAACCCACCCAGCTGGTCGTCGACGCGCATCCGCGCTACCGATCCACCACCTGGGCGCGCACCCATGCCGAAGGCCGTCCGGTCCACACCGTCCAGCATCACCACGCGCACATCGCCGCGGTCATGGGCGAACACGGACTCGGCGCCTCGGACACGGTCACCGGGATCGCGTTCGACGGCACCGGATTCGGACCCGACGGCGCCATCTGGGGCGGTGAAGTCCTGGCCGCCGGCTACAAGGGCTACCGGCGGCTCGCGCACCTGAAATACGTGCCGCTGGCGGGCGGGGACGTCAGCGTGCGCAGGCCCTACCGGATGGCGCTGGCGCATCTGTGGTCCGCGGGATTGGACTGGTCGGACACGATCGCCTCGGTCGCCGCCTGCCCCGCCGATGAACGTGCGGTGCTGGCACACCAATTCGGCTCCGGCTTCGGATGTACCCCGACCTCGAGCATGGGACGGCTCTTCGACGCCGTGTCCTCGCTGGCCGGAGTCCGCCACACCGTCGACTACGAGGCCCAGGCCGCGATCGAACTGGAGGCCGTCGCGCGAGCGGCCGACCCCGGCTCCCGCACCTACCGGTTCGGCCTCGATCACACCGCCGACCCGGCCGTGATCGACCCGGCCCCGGTCGTGGCCGCCGTGGTCACCGACGCCGCGCACGGCGTCCCGGCGGCCGTGATCGCCGCCCGCTTCCATCACGCCGTGGCCGCCCTGGTCCTCGACCTCGCCCTGGATTTCGCAACGCCCCCGACGACCGTCGCGCTCTCGGGTGGGGTGTTCCAGAACGCGCTGCTGCTCTCGGCAGCACGCACTGTGTTGCGCGACAACGGATTCCCTGTGATCACCCATCGCCGACTGCCGCCCAACGACGGTGGTCTCGCGTTCGGACAACTACTCGCCGCCGGTGCGGGTTGAGCGAAAGGAGAGCAGCGATGTGCCTGGCAGTCCCGGGAAAGGTGCTCAGCCTGCACGAACGCGACGGCACCATGATGTCGGTCGTCGACTTCGGCGGCGTGCACAAAGACGTGTGCCTGGAATACATTCCGGACGCGGCGATCGGCGACTACGTGGTGGTCCACGTCGGCTTCGCCATCCAGCGCCTCGACGAGGAATCGGCGTTGCGCACACTGGCCGAATTCGAGCACCTCGGTGTGCTCAACGAGGAGTTCGGCGACGGGTTCGCCCTCGCCGCCAAACAATCCGGGCTCCCCGATCCCACGGCAGAACCGGCAGCGACCGACTCCGGCGCCGGCGACGACACGGAGGTGACGTCATGAAGTATCTCGACGAATTCAGCAACCCCGACCTGGCGAAGAACCTGCTCGACCAGATCCGCGCGGCCACTTCCCAGCGGTGGGCCATCATGGAAGTCTGTGGCGGACAGACCCATTCGATCATCCGCCACGGCATCGACCAGCTGCTGCCGAACGAGATCGAGATGATCCACGGCCCCGGCTGCCCCGTGTGCGTCACCCCACTCGAGGTGATCGACAAGGCGCTCGAGATCGCCGCGCAGCCCGGGGTGATCTTCTGCTCCTTCGGCGACATGCTCCGGGTCCCGGGTAGCGAACGCGATCTGTTCCGGGTCAAGAGCGAGGGCGGTGACGTGCGGGTGGTGTACTCGCCACTGGACGCGCTGACCATCGCCCGGCAGAACCCCGACCGGCAGGTGGTGTTCTTCGGCATCGGCTTCGAGACCACCGCACCGGCCAACGCGATGACCGTCTATCAGGCCAAACGACTCGGCATCGAGAACTTCTCGCTGCTGGTCTCCCACGTACTCGTCCCACCCGCCATCGCCGCGATCATGGAATCGCCGAGCTGCCGGGTCCAGGGCTTCCTGGCCGCCGGGCACGTCTGCAGTGTGATGGGCACCGAGGAGTATCCGCCGCTGGCCGACAAGTACGGGGTACCGATGGTGGTCACCGGCTTCGAGCCCCTCGACATCCTGGAAGGCATCCGGCGCACCGTGACCCAGCTCGAGAACGGCAAGCACGAACTCGAGAACGCCTATCCCCGCGCGGTCCGCGCCGAAGGCAACCCGGCCGCGAAGACGATGCTCGCCGACGTCTTCGAAGTCACCGACCGCGCCTGGCGCGGGATCGGTGTGATCCCGAACAGCGGCTGGCGTCTCTCGGAACGCTACCTCGCCTACGACGCCGAGCACCGGTTCGCGGTCACCGACCTGCACACCGCGGAGTCCTCGATCTGCCGCTCCGGCGAGGTGCTGCAAGGACTGATCAAGCCGCACGAGTGCGCCGCCTTCGGCAAGCAGTGCACACCGCGAAACCCGTTGGGGGCCACCATGGTCTCCTCCGAAGGCGCCTGCGCGGCCTACTACCTGTACCGGCGTCTCGACCTGCCCGCGGAGGTGGCTCATGCGTGAGGACAACGCGGCGGCCGGGCTCGACATGGACAGCTGGGTGTGCCCCATGCCGCTGCGCGACTCACCGACCATCGTGATGGGTCACGGTGGCGGGGGAGCGATGTCGGGTGAGCTGATCGAGCACCTGTTCCTGCCCGCGTTCGGCTCCGCCGCCGAGGCGGGCATGGGTGATTCGGCGGTGCTCACCCTCGGCGGCGCGCGGTTGGCGTTCTCGACCGACTCCTTCGTCGTGAAACCCCTGGCGTTCCCTGGCGGGTCGATCGGAGACCTGGCCGTCAACGGCACCGTCAACGACCTGGCCATGGCGGGTGCGCGGCCGATGGTGCTGTCCACGGCGTTCATCCTCGAAGAAGGCACCGCGCTCGCCGAGATCGCCCGGGTCGCCGAGGCTGTCGGCACCGCTGCGCTGGCGGCCGGAGTCAAACTGGTCACCGGCGACACCAAGGTGGTCGACTCCGGTCACGGCGACGGGATCTTCATCAACACCGCGGGCATCGGCATCATCGACGACGGCATCGACATCCGCCCGCAGCGGGCCCGCCCCGGTGACGTCGTGCTCGTCAGCGGTGACATCGGAGTGCACGGCGTCGCGGTGATGAGCTGCCGCGAAGGCCTCGAATTCGGCACCGCCGTCTGCAGCGACACCGCGCCGCTCAACGGCCTGGTCGCCGTGATGCTGGCCACCGGTGCCGATGTGCACGTGCTGCGCGACCCGACGCGCGGCGGAGTCGCGGCGACACTCAACGAGATCGCCGGTGTCGCGAAAGTGGGTGTGGCACTGGATGAACGGAAACTGCCCGTGCCCGACGCGGTCCGTGATGCGTGCGGCCTGCTCGGCCTCGATCCGATGTATGTCGCCAACGAGGGCAAGCTGATCGCCTTCATCGCCCCCGAGGACGCCGACCGAGTGCTCGCGGCCATGCGGGCGCACCCGCTGGGCGCCCGCGCCGAAGCCATCGGTGTCTGCGTCGAGGACCATCCGGGCATGGTGGTCGCCCGCACCGCCCTGGGCGGCACGCGGGTGGTGGATCTGCCCGCCGGAGAACAACTGCCACGGATCTGCTGACAGGAGGCGCGATCATCGACGGGACCGAGATGTTCGCCCGCTACGCCTACGCGCCCAACCGGCTCGGCTACTGCGGTCCCTCCGACGCGCGGGCGCTGCACAACGGCTCCGCCGAAGAAATCCGCGCCCTGGCCCGGCAGTTCTCCGGAGCCTGGCCCTACCTGCGGGCCATGTCGAGACTGACCGGTATCGCCGATCCGCTCGACCGGCGCCTCGTCGAGTCCTATTGGCTCGGTGGCGGGATCGGCGCCGACCTCGACGCCGACGCCTTCACCACCGAACTGCTCGCGATCATCGCACCGATGGCCGGGCACTACTGGTCCTACCTGAATTCCGACCTTGCCGGGGAAGCCGCCGCCAACCACGGGTTCCACGTCTTCGGCGTGTATCCCTGGACCCGGCTGCTCGGCCGCGGCGCCGACGAGCACCCGATCCGCATCCTGGACAGCTGCCGCATCACCTGGGGCACCGTGATGGCCCGCGAAGACGGCGCCGCGGCTGTCCGCTGTCAGCGGCTGGTCCTGGACGGTCCGCGGCTGCGGTTGTCCGCTCCAGCGCTCCAGCGCGCCGAGGTGGACGACCAGCACCTGGCGACCGAGGTGGCTGTCGGTGACCAGGTCGCCGTGCATTGGGGGCGGGTGTGTGGCCGCCTCGATTCCGCTCAGACGCGGGCGCTGACCACCAGCACCGCACGACAACTGCGGGTGACCAATCGTCGGTTGACCGACACCGTGCGAACCGCTCGACCGTAGTCCGATTCGGATGTCAGGGGTGGACGAGAGTGCGGTAGGTATCGAGAATGCGGCGGATGGAGGATGTCACCGGCAGTTCACCATCGAGTGGTGCCCAGACGTACCGGGCATGGATGGTGAGGCGGATCGGATCGGTCGCTGCGACATCCACCGCGAAATGCAAGCGGCGAACCGGGTGCGCGTCGGGGGACAGGTAGTCGAAATCCCCGACGTGGTGCCGAATCCCGGTGACAACCAAGCCCGTTTCCTCGTACACGCCCCGGACGACCGCGTCGGCGAGAGGCTCCCGCGGCATCACAGTGGTGCCGGGAAGCTTCAGAGTGGCCTTGATCGGGCCGGTGTCGTGGCGCGCGAGTAGTAGCACCTGTCCACCGCGATCGATGATCGCACCGACCCGTGGTGCGGTACCGTCGCTTTCGGCTCGACGCGACAGTTCCTCGAACTCCGACTCGGATACCACTAGGACTCACCGACTTTCGACTCCGCCACCGCTCACCACCGCCGCCGGATTCGACGACCGTGTCGGTGATTACCGTACGTCTCGGGCACTACGGGCGTGGGCGAATCAGGACGCAAGATTGCGAATCCGTGACCGAGCCCACGCACCCGGACCCGGCCCGAATGAGATCCTGCGGACGAACGAGCGCCGTTCGGTCCGGGTCCATCCGAGTTCGCCGATGAACTCGATCGCCGCCGTGAGGTGAGGGTCATCCTGGAGACCGCATCGTCGGGCCGGGGGGGTCGTCGAGGAACAGCGGTGGCATGAAGTGCAGCATCAGGGTGGACCACGTCAGATGCGCGATCAGGGAGGCCTGGATCCCGCCCGTGGACCGACGCTGCATGCCGAACAGTGTGCCCATGACGGCGGCGGCCAGAACCAGCGCCGGGTTGCGGGTCGCGGTGGTGGTGAGAATGTAGGCGCCGGTGGACACGGCGACCGGCCGGCTCGGCGCGGCGTGGTAGACGGCGCCTCGGAAGTAGACCTCCTCGGCAGCGCCGTTGGCCAGCGCGGTCAGGAGCACCGCCGGCGTCCGACCTCGATCCGCGTAGCGCAGGAGGTTGGTGATCGCTGTGCGCAGCACCGGGATTCGTCGCGCGATCAGCGCGCAACCGTAGAACACCCCGAAAGCCGCGATGCCCGTTGTCGCGGACACGAGTATCCGCCGGTCGCGCGGTTCGACCGGCGGTGGGGTAGTGGCCAGGCCACCGAGGGTGAGGGTGGCGGCCGTGGCGAGCGTGAGGCCGTAGAAGCGCGCGCTGGCGGGCGGTGCGGCCAGTGAGGCGCCGAGCAGAGCCGCGCCGGCCAAGCCGACGGCCGCGACGTCTCGTGGACGTCGCTCGCCCTGCTTCGGCCGTACCCTACGCAGCCAGGAACGGGTCTTCATTCGTCGTGCCGCAGCCCGACGCGTTCGCCGAGCGCACGCAAGACCGCCTCGTCGTAGCCGATCGTGTCGAACGGCAGGAGGTCGCGGATGGCGGTGTCGTGCACGACGACCTCGTTGACCATCGAGTCGACCAGCGACCGGCCCGTCTGGACATCGACATCGGTGACCAGTGCGAGCCACAGGGAGGACAGTCGCGGTGAGAGGAAGGGAACGGGCACGATCGGTGTCGGGCGTCCCTGGATACGTGCCACGCGCCGCAGCATGTCGAGGTAGGCGAGAACGTCCGGCCCGCCGATCTCATAGGTATGGCCGGTTGTCCGTGGGTCGTCGAGCACGCCTGCCAGGTAGCGGATCACGTCGTCGACGGCGATCGGTTGGGTACGGGTGCGGACCCAGCGCGGGGTGATCATCGCGGGCAGGTGCTCGACCAGCTGCCGGGTGATCTCCCAGGAGATGCCGCCGTGCCCGACGATGATCCCGGCGCGCAGCGTCGTGACCGGTACACCGGCCTGGCCGAGCAGTGTTTCGACCTGCCTGCGGCTGCGCAGGTGCGCCGAGAGGCGATCGGCGTCGTTGCCGAGCCCGCCGAGGTAGATGATGCGCTGCACTCCGGCTGCTGCGGCTGCCTGCCCGAAGTTCCGCGCCGCCGCCGCGTCGCGCCGCTCGAAGTCTTCTTCGGTCAGCGAGTGCACGAGGTAATAGGCGCTGTCGCAGTCGCGCAGCGCGGTATACAGCGACTCGCGGTCGGCGACGTCGGCGCCGACGGGCGTGCCGGCGCCGCGATAGTTGTCCGGGTGCCTGGTCATCGCCCGCACGATGTGCCCGGACTCCTGGAGATCCGGGCAGAGCCGCCGCCCGATGAACCCGGTCGAACCGGCTACGAGTACGTCCACAACGCATCCTCTCCATGCGGGCGGACCTCTCGGCGCCGACGGTGGAACCGGCGCCAGGCTACCGGTGCGGGGCGTCCCTGCGCCGGATCCTTGCTGCGGGAGTCGGGCTCGGCGTGCGATCCGGGTGGGCGCCGGCCGTTGGTGACATCCTGTTCTATCCGTCGACGACCGTGATCTTGGCCTGATCGGGATCGACCTGCGGGTCCGAGGGATTCGCATCGGACTTCACCGTGATACGCGACTTGTCGATGCCGGCGGCCTCGAGCTCGGCCGCGATATTGTCACCGCGGGCTTCGGCCAGAGATTTTGCGGTGGCCACATTCGAATCCTGGGCGTAGGTCGTGATTTCTATCTTGGTGTCGTTCCCCTGCAAGGCGGCCGCAACCGCTGTGAGGGTGACGGTGTCGATCGTGCCGAGGTCGGAACTGCCCGGGTCGAAGGCGATCGGGGCGGCAGCCAAGATCTTGTTGATCGCATCCTGAACCGTTTGCTGCACGTTTTCGCGCACGGAACTCACCGCCGCGGACGCCGTTGCGACGATGCTGCTCTGCAGGGTGTTGACCTGGGCGGTCGGGGTGGTCGTCGGCGTGGATGTGGTGTCGTCGGAGTTACACGCCGCGGTCATCAGCACAACCGCCGCGATCGACGCTATCCCATAGACACTGCTCTCGAGCTTCACTGGAATCTCCTGGTCTGTGAATGTCGGACAGCGGGTCGTGCTCACTGCGATGACGCCGAAGCCCGGCTGGGCGGCCTGATCGGCCTGCCCATCCGAAGTGGCGTCTCGGTTCTCCGGTAGATCGTCGCTGCGGCGACGTCAGCGTCGACTGCGTCGCGTGGCAACGGAATATGCAGGGCCACTTCAGCATTCGCCCCGTACGTGGCGGCAGACAGTCGCCTTGGCTCAGGTGTCCTGGCGCAACGACACCACTGCTGTGCGGCCATGCCGGTCGGTCTCATCTCGTCGAGATCGTCGTCGCCATTGCGCCCGCTGCGTCGATCGACAGCACCGGGCCCAGAACTGGAGTTGATCCCATAGGCGAATCGTGCACCGCCGCCAGTCCGCGCGCCTCACCCGAATCGGGTGAATCCAGAGGGTCGTCCTGGTGGATGTCGCGGTGTTCGACAAGAACCCCGGTGATGGCGCCTATCTGCGCGTTACCGGTACGCCCGTTGTCGGCAAGCGTTGGTGTAATGCCGCCGCGGTCGAACGTGCGCCGGGGAACGCGCTATGTGCCGTCGTTACCATCGCGCAGGGAATGGATCATGCTCCGCAGGATCCGGAACGCGCCTGACTGTTCGGTCTCGGTCAGGTCGGCCAGCATTCTGACCTCGACGGAGCGGACCGCGACGGTCGCCTTCTCGAGGCTCCGGCGTCCGCGAGGCGTGAGCCGCGTGGGAAGAACCTTCCCGACGGGTGCCTCCGCGGGCCTGGTCACGTAGCCGTCTCGTTCCAGGGTCTGGAGCAGCACGTTCATCGTCTGCCGGGTCACGAACGCGCCGCGGGCGAGCTCGGAGTTCGACAGGCCCGGTCGTTGAGCCAGCAGCTCGAGGCAGGAGTAGTGGGTCACGTTCATCCCGAGCGGCCGCAGCACCTCCTCCATGGCTACGCGCAGCGCGCTCGACGCCTCTTTCAGCAGGTAGCCCAGTGACGTCTCCAGGTCGACGCCGACACCGTCTTGACTCATGTCAGTACTCTGACATACATTCTCCAATGTCAGAAAACTGACACGAAGAGAAGGAGCATCATCATGCCCGTCACCGGCCCCGACTTCCTCTCGCTCCAAGCGCGCGACCTCGACGCTTCGCGGGCGTTCTACGAGCAGTACCTCGGCCTGGTCCGCTCGCAGGCCGGACCTGCGCACGCCGTCGTCTTCGAGACGAAGCCGATCGCGTTCGCACTCCGCGACATCGTTCCCGGCACCGATCTCGCATCCGCTGCTCAGCCCGGCATCGGTGCCGCGATCTGGCTCCACGCCACAGACGTCCAAGCCATCCACGATGCTCTGGTCGCCGACGGCCACACCATCGTCTCCGCACCGATCGACGGTCCTTTCGGTCGGACATTCACCTTCGCCGACCCCGACGGCTACCGGATCACGCTCCACGACCGCGCCTGACAGGCGAAAAGTCGGGCTCGACTGGACTCCGGCGCGCCTTCGTCAGTCCGCCGGGATCCGCAGTTCAATAGGAGTATGTCGAAGGCGATAATCGCCCGCGAAGCGCGTGAGCCAGCCGAATTCGTTGATTATGTGCTCAAATTCGCCGAGCAGGGCGACTGCCTATTCCGGGGACAGCGGCGGATGAGCTGGGGCTCCTGAAAGGGGACGAACGCTGATGACGACATCGGAACCCGAGGGGCGCGAAGCTCGCAAGCGGCGTACCGCCACGCACGGCGACCAGGAAGTCGGCCAGCAGTTCGCACGGACATTCGCTCCGCCCGGGCTCTACGACAAGGCGCGGCGCAAGGAATGGCGGCTCGAGGAGGAGCCAGGCAGGCGTGGCCCCTACATCGTGGAGTTGAACCTGCAGCACACCGAGGGTCTGCTCGGCGCGGTCGCGACACTCAAGGAATTGCACGCGGAGGTCGTGCGGAATGGGCCCGAGCCGACCCCGATCTCGCGCACCTACTACCTGTGTCGCATGTCGTGGGCCGAGTGTAAGAAGCTGCTCAAGCAGGACGAGAAGCAGGCACTGGCGAAGGCCGGTGAGACAGAGGGCAATCCGATGCGCTTCCGTGCGATTTACAAGCTCTGGCCGGACTTTCCCGTCCGAAGTCAGGTGTACCGGTCGCTGCCGACAATCAAGGCAAACGCTGCCCGGCGCTCCTTCGAGGCAGAGGGAGACGGAATCGTCTGGGCGGTGATCGACTCCGGGATCCACGGACGCCATGCACACTTCAAGAAATACAAGACCGTAGATGCCGAGGGGGTCAGGAACCTGCACCGTAGCTTCGTGGACGAAGCGGTCGAAATGGATGGGATACCACTGGAACCGCGACCCGTCCTGGACCCGGACGACCCGACAATCGACAAGGATGAACGGACCCGACGCGTCGATGCCCACCGCAACGCGGCGCTCGAGGACGAATATGGACACGGCACGCACGTCGCCGGGATCATCGCCGGGTGCGCTCCGCTCAACCGCGAGGCAAAGAGGGTGCGGCTGTTCGAGCGGGTCGATCGACCCGGCGTCCGCGGGCAGCTTGAACGGACCAGCGCCATCGTCCAGCAGTTCAACGACCTGGAGCACCTACACGGCGTGGCTCCGCAGTGCCGACTCGTGAGCCTCAAGGTGCTCAACGAGTTCGGTGAGGGACGTTCCAGCGACGTGATCCGCGCTTTGGAATACATCCGCGAGAACCTCAATGACAACCCCAAGCTGCTCCGCGTGCACGGGGTAAACCTCAGTGTCGGATACGAATTCGACGCCGAGATGTTCGCCTGCGGCCAAAGCCCGATCTGCGCTGAGGTCGACCGACTGGTCCAGTCGGGCGTCGTCGTCGTGGCGGCCGCCGGCAATACGGGCTACGGCAGCGTTGGGTCGAGCACACGGGAAACAAGGGTCGGACTGTCGAATACCATCAACGACCCGGGCAACGCGGAGCAGGCCATAACCGTCGGCGCTACACACCGCGAGGCGCCGTACATGTACGGCGTCTCGTACTTTTCCTCGAAGGGACCCACCGGCGACGGCCGACTCAAACCCGACCTGGTCGCCCCCGGCGAACGGATCACCTCCTGCGGCGCAGGCACTCGCCTGCGTGAAGCCATCCGAGCGGCCGACGTCAGTGCCGCGTCGGCGGGCGGAGGTGTGGCCTTCGCCGACTACATGGAGGACAGTGGCACCAGTATGGCCGCCCCGCACGTGTCCGGGGCGATCGCAGCCTTCCTGTCCATCCGACGAGAGTTCATCGGTAGGCCCCGCGACGTGAAGCGAATCTTCACTTCTACGGCCTCCCCGCTCGGTCGTGAGCGCTACTTCGAGGGGCACGGTCTGGTGGACCTCGTTCGTGCCATCCAATCGGTCTGATCGGAGCCACGCCATGCAGACATTCGATGTCGAGTTCACCAGTGGCGGTACGCTTTTCGCCGCCGACCAGGTGCAGGACCTCGTCAGTGACCTGGACGCCACCGACCTGATCGTGGTTTCGCACGGCTGGAACAACGACGTGCAGGAGGCCACGGACCTGTACGACGAGTTGCTGGGCAACGTGCAACGGCTGCTGGACTTGCGCGCCAATCCGCAGGCGCCGACGACGCTGCGCGGTCTCGACGGCCGCACCTTCGCGGCCTGCCGTGTGTACTGGCCGAGCAAGAAGTTCGCGGACAAGGACCTCATCCCAGGTGGCGGTGCGGCCGGCGCGACGGTGGCGAACGACGCCGCTCTCGAGCTGGTACTGGACAGACTGGCCGAGGACCCGACGCGACTGGGCGACAGAGTCACGTCGCCCGCGCGTGACCAGGCGGTCGCCTCGGCGAAGGCGCTCGTCCCGCAACTGGCCTCGGATCCCGACGCTCGTGCGGCGTACGTCGACCTCCTGAGATCCCTTGTCGATGCCGACGACTCGGTAGATGACGACGGCGCGGCCGCGTTCTTCAGCGCAGACGCAGAGGATTTGTTCGACGCCCTGGAGGGGCCCGTTTCCGCGCCGGGCGCCGAGGCGATCGGGGGCGGCGCAGGCGGTAGAGGCGCCGATAACGGTGGCGCCGCCGGCATCCGGGATCGCCTCGATGGCGCGATTGCTGCTGCGCGGCGGCTGGCGAACCTCACGACGTACTTCCAGATGAAGTCGCGGGCCGGGACAGTCGGGGCCAACGGCCTTGCCCCGGTGGTCCGGCGGGTCCGCACGGAGCACCCAGATGTGCGCGTCCACCTCGTCGGCCACAGCTTCGGCGGGCGGCTGGTGACCGCCGCTGCCCATGCCCTGGACGACAACACCCCTCAGGTCACGCTCAGCCTGCTGCAGGCGGCGTTCTCGCACAACGGGCTCTCCGGCGACTTCGGCGGCGGGAAGGCCGGCGCATTCCGGGCGATCCTCACAGACCGCCGCGCATCCGGCCCGATCCTCATCACGCATACCAAGAACGACAAAGCTGTCGGAATCGCCTACCCGCTCGCGTCGCGCATCGCCTCGCAGAATGCCGCTGCGCTCGGCGACCGGAACGACCCGTACGGCGGCATGGGCCGCAACGGTGCCCAGCGCACCGACGAGGCGTTGGGCAACGAGACGGAGCTGGCCGCGGTCGGCCATGACTACAGGTTCGCGCCCGGTAAGGTCTACAACCTGCTGGCGGACGCCTTCATCGCCGACCACGGCGCCGTTCGAGGCATCCAGGTCGCCTACTCGATCCTGTCCGCGGCGTCCGTGGTGTGAGGTTGAGTTCTCACCTGCTACCCGCGCCTTTGCGCAGGTCGCAGGTGAACTCCTACCCGTCCGTCGGCCACGCGTTTCGTGTGTGTCGACGTCGGCGTTCCCATCGATGTTCTGTGTGAACTGATGCAGCACCGCCAGATCGACACCACCCAGACCTATTACCGGATCGGAGACCCTCGACCTCGGAGAGCTCGTGGTGTCCGAGATCGGCGCAACCTCGCGAGCTACGCGGCGGTACCCCGCCAGGTGGCGTTCCAGCACGGTGTTGAAGTACTCGACGACAGTGTGTCCGTTGAGAATCTCAGGGACTTGACGGCTACGAGTTCCTCGAGAAGGTCGTAGACCTGGAACCATTTGCCGTTCTTGATCCGGCCTTTGATCTCGTCTGGCATGCCGTGGCCGGCACAGTGGTCGAGGTCCCTACCCATGAGGTGCACCCAGATCCGCTGGAACTCAGCAAAGTCTTCGCCGTAGACCCCGATTCGGCTCTGGAGGTAGAGGGCTAGGTGACGTTCCGAAGTTGGGTGCGGAGCTCGTCGTCTGTGCTCTCGATCTGAACAACGGACCGGACTGGGACGAGCCCACGTCGCTCGGAGAATCGCATCTCCCGATCATCTCGGACCGGGCCGGCATTGAAGCCTTTCCCGCCACATCCGTGGCCCCTGCGACGAGTCGAGCCTGTGTCGAGAAACGATCGACAGACAGATCCGGGCCAGAGAATTGACCGCAGTTAATTCCTCAGGCGAGGGTCAATCGTCCCAGGCCACGCCGCCCTCGATCACGCGCAGACGCCTTCCACGCGGCCATCGGCCCCCGAGTTGCGAAACCGGCTCGACCCGAACGGGTTTCGAACCGAGAGCGTCGGTGCGCCCGCATACAGCTGCCCGGTGGGTTACATCATGCATCTGTACCTCGTCGACGGTGACGCCGTGACGAACGCTGTCGGATCGAAGGATATGGCGCTGTTCGACGCGATCGTGGCGACCTGGCCGGACGAGCTTCTCGAGGACGATCTCGATATCGAGGACGATGACGAGGACGACGAGGAGGAGTACGTGGACCTCCCGTCTCCAGTCGCGCTGCGTGCGGTGATCGATGGTGGACCGTTCCTGGCAGAGCACGGACCCAGCTACATCGGTGCCTATGAGAGCCTCTGTGAGCATCTCGGTGACGACCTCGATCACATGACCTTCCACATGGGCTGGGTGGAGAACGTCGACCAGGCTTTCGCCGCCCTCGGAATGAACCTCGCCTTGTCGGATCTGGTCTATGGCGGGGAGCTGGACGAAGACTTGGACTACCCCGATTGTGCAGGGCATGGGTCATGGTCGAAGGAGGCATGCGCCGAGGCTGTGCAGCGTTGGGACGCCCTGGACTCCGCGATCCTCGCGAAGGTCGACTCACAGGCTCTCAGCTCCGTGGAACACCATCTCGAATGGCTTCGTGAGGCAACTCGACGTGGTAAGGACATCGTCGCGGTCTGGGAGGGCTGAGGAGAAATCTCTGTGCCGGACCGAGTCGACGGACTGAAGTCCTGTCGAGCGAATACCTCGCGAGCACGCCTGACGTTCGCCCACCCAGCACTCCCACCTGTTCATCAATCGATCAATTCTCGATACGTCATGCGCCCACGTTTCCCACGGGCCTCTGCCGCCGACCCATCAGGTCACCACAGCCATTCGGTGAGCCGACCACCAAGCTCTTGCAGTACGCCACAAGCGATCCAGATCGCGCCCGTGGCCGCGGCCGTAGCCAGCCAGGTCCGGACCCTCCGGAACAACTGACGTAGCCGACGTCGGCCAGAGTAGGTA